>JBGSKO010000105.1:0-7145 GCA_041741155.1 Saprospiraceae bacterium
TACCACAGCCTTGAATCTCTTGCAATTAGCCGGCTACAAACCGATCAAAGACACCTTTGCAAAATTCGCCAACAAAGTCAATGAACTATACAATTTGTTTGCCTTTTGAGGCAGATTTTTTAGAACTAATCGGACCTGCCCATTTGGGGGAGGGGCCACCGCGCCGCGCGATCATCCATTGCCGGAAAGGTCGTTCTTGGTTACGGTACAAAAGAATCAATCAACTTGTGGGTAATCGGAAGCTTATTGGGGAGGGGCGGGGGACTCGCGACGGGAATTATGCGTAGTAGATACGCGCCGGTACCGAGGCCAAACCTCCGCGAGGGGATTTTTTACCAATATTTGACCGCTCCGAGGTCTTTTTATCTGTTTATTTGAAGCATCTTTTTTATTGAAAACTGTACTTTTTGAACGTTTCCAGCAACCACATACCTATAACACATGCGCTACATATCTTTTCTATTGCTCCTTTCTTTTTTCGCCTGCGAGCCCTCCGGCCCGCGAACGCTGCCCATTTTGGGGGAACGTGACGTGGTAAATGGCGACACGATTTACCCCTCGGTGCCGGATTTTGCCTTTGTGGACCAGGACAGCCAGTTGGTGACCAATGCTACGTTTGACGGAAAAATCTACGTCGTGGATTTCTTTTTTATCCACTGCCCGACGATTTGTCCGAAGGTAAAAGCCAATGGTTTGCGGCTTTTCGAAAAATACAAAAACGACGACCGGATTATGCTGCTGTCGCACTCCATTGACGTGAAAAACGACACCGTAGCCGCGCTGAAACGACACGCCGACAAGCTCGGTATCGAGTCCCGCCGCTGGCGGTTGGTCACAGGCGACCACGATGCGATCTACGGCATCGCCGACGATTACTTCAGTGTAGCGGTGGAAAATCCCGACGCGCCCGGTGGCTTCGACCACAGCGGACGACTCATTCTTGTGGACAAAAACCGCCACGTTCGCTCTTTTTGCGACGGCACCGATGCCGAAGACGTGGACCGTTTTATGCTGGACATTGACGCGCTGCTGGAGGAGCAATTCAAGAAGTGATACACTGCACCATGCCACCTTCCCGCACGATGATTTCGTTCCAAAAAACAACCCTTGTCGCGCTGTTTGCGCTTGCGCTGATATTTCCAGCCTGCGAAACCAACCCCTATCGCGAGGGCGAACGCCTGTACAAGGCCAATTGCGCCAACTGCCACCTGGACAACGGTGCGGGATTGGGCGCGCTTATTCCGCCCCTGGCCGGCGCCGACTACCTCGCTTCCAACCGCGAGCGCTTACCCTGTATCCTGAAGTACGGCCTGAAAGACACCATCGTGGTAAACGGGGTTCCGTACGCCGAGGCTATGCCCGGCGTACCCACGCTGTCGGCCATACACATCACCAATATCCTGAATTACATCAACACCAGTTGGGGAAATAACTTGCCGCCGTACCGGCTGGACGAGGTGCGGGTGCTGTTGGAGGCGCCCTGTGGGCAGTAAAAGCGGGAAAATGTTTCCGGCAGGTAAGCCCGAAGCGGTGCAATGCGTACTTTTGGCACTCCATCTTTTTGCTCCCTAAAATCGCCACACCAACCTTTCCATTTCGAGCGCATGAAACAACGGATACTCCTGCTGGCGGCTTGGTGCCTTGCCGCACCGCTATTTGCCCAAGCCCCCGCCAACGACAACTGCGACGCGCCTATTGAACTCGGCCTGGCGCCCGTTTGCACCAGTACAGAATACACCAACCTCAATGCCACTCCTTCGGATATTGGCGCCAACAACCAGCCTTCCTGTTTCAGCGCCGGCGGCCCGGGGAACGACGTATGGTTTACGTTCGTTTGCCCGCCCGCACCGCTGGATTTTCGGATTCAACTTACAGGTATCGGGACAGATATGATCGCCAACCCGCAGTTTGCAGTGTACCGGGGCGATTGTGTACAAGATGGCCTGGCCGAACTGGATTGTGTGGCCGGGAGCGGCTCCGACCTGTTTCTCGACGTGCAGGGCCTCACGCCGGGCGCTGTGTATTTCATCCGGGTCTCCTCGGCCGGGGCGGTAACCAACGCCGGTTCGTTCAACCTTTGCGTCAATGAGATTCCGCCCATCGTCACCATTGACCAGGGCGGCTCTACCTTGTGTGCCGGCACGCTGTACGACAGCGGCGGCCCGAATGATGACTATGGCCCCAATGAAGACTACGTGTTTACGATATGCCCGAGTGTGCCGACTGCTTGTATTGATTTTACACTGGCTTACTTCAGTCTCGATGCGGGCGGCCCTTTTGGCCCGGGTTTCGATGTGCTGACGTTTTATGACGGTCCCACAACCGGGGCGCCGATTGCAGCGCAGATCAATAGTTTCAGTACAACTTTTGGTGCGGACGGCGGCGGCGGCGTTTGTTTCCAGGTGCAAGCCACCAGCGGGTGCCTGACCGTGCAGTTTCAGTCGGACGCAACGGTGCAGTTCGAAGGATTTCAGGGCAGTTGGCAGTGCAGTTCCATGCCGTGTGCATCGCCCTCGAACATTGAGGTGGAAACAGCCGTCACAAAAACCGACATCGTGAACGCTATTGCGGCGCCGGGCACCACGGTGACCATTTCGGATATCAACAAATGCCCACCCGGCGCATACGCGACCTTCGAGTTTGCTACCGACAACAATGACCTTGGCTTGCGCCGGGGACTTGTACTGACCTCCGGCGGCGCAGACCTGGTACCCGGGCCAAACAACCAGCCAGGAGTATCGCTGGACAATGGGGCTCCCGGCGATGCCGACCTGAACTATCTGTCCACGAGCCAGGGCAATGGTTCACCTTCGCTGGATGGTTGCGTGATCGAGTTGGATGTGTTTGTAGCCTCCGATGAACTTGCATTTGAGTATGTTTTTGGCTCGGAGGAGTACCCGGAGTACGCCAACAACCAGTACAATGATATTTTTGCTTTCTTAGCCTCCGGTCCCGGTATTGTCGGCGACCCCAATCTGGGCGGGGCACAGAATATCGCCGTTTTGCCCGGCACCAATACGCCGGTGCAAATCAACAGCGTCAACAACATCAACAACTGGCAATACTTCCGGAACAACGAGGTGTCGCTGGGCTCCACACTCCAGTACGACGGTCTCACTTCCGATTTTCTGGGTGTTAAAAAAAGCCTGACCGCCCGCGTGGATGTCATTCCCTGCAACACCTACCGGCTCAAACTCGCCGTGGCTGACCGCTTCGACCGCGTGTTCGATTCCGGTGTGTTTGTCTCCGAAGTACGCGGCGGCGCGCCTGCGCTTTCAGTGGAATTTGCCAGTGGCCTGGACTATTTTATCGAGGATTGCAGCGGTGCGGAGGACCAGCTCATCATTCGCCTGAGTCAACCCAAAAACAAAGCTGTTTCGTACACCATCACGATTGGCGGCTCGGCTACACAGGGTGTGGACTATGTGTTGAATATCCCGGGCGTGATCACGTTCCAGCCGGGCGACACCGTACTTGCCTTCCCGATCATCCCGTTGGCAGACCTGAATGCAGAGGGTACCGAAACGATCACAGTTTCGCTTTCCAACGACTTTGGTTGCGGCACGGTTGTTTTTCAGACACTTACCCTCGAACTGCTGGATAATGCAGCGGTAGAGGTCAACGGTGGCGCCGATACCGTCTATGCTTGTCCGGGCGGCACCATTCAGCTGGAGGCTACCGGCGCCCAAACCTACTTCTGGTCGCCCCCGTTGGCGGTAAGCAATCCGAGTATTCCAAACCCGACCATCACACCCAATCAAAATGTGTCGCTGACCGTGATCGGTACGATTGGTTCCTGTGCAGACACCGCCACGGTGTTTGTAAAACTGATCAATATCCCGACGCTGGACGCGCAATCAGTGGGTGCTCCCAATATTTGTATCGGCGATACGCTGCAACTTCTGGCCGTAACCAATGTGGGAGAAGCGGGCATTTCCTGGACGCCCAAGTCCCGTCTTAGCGACCCGAACAGCGCCAATCCGCTCGCATTTCCGCTCTTTACGACCACGTACACAGCCACCTTGCAAGTGCCGGGTTGCACGCCCGTGACGGATCAGATTATCGTTTCGGTGGATACCCTGTTTTTCCCCACGCTGGCTTTTACGGATACGGTTGTTTGCCAAAACTACCCGGTACAATTGGCCAACGTTTTACAATCGTCCTCCACGTACCAATGGTCGCCGGCGCAGGGTCTGGATAATTCCATGAGTTCCGGCCCTATCGCTGCGCCGGACCAGACCACCACCTATACCCTAACCGCTACCAGCGCCAACGGCTGGTGTACACAAACGGCCACGGCCACCGTCAATATCATCCAGGCCGATATCGAAATCGTGGAACCGGATACTATTGCCATTTGTCTCGGCGATACGGTTGCACTGAATGCAGTGGCTAATCCGGCCGGTGCGACGATATCCTGGCAGCCGCCTTTTTATGTTAGTCCTACTACCGGCCCATCGGTTGTTAGTACGCCGGACGAATCCATTACCCTGTATGCTACGTACGCCATCAATGGTTGTCAGGTGCGCGATTCCGTTCGAATCCGGGTGGACTCCCTGCCCGATCTGGCTATCCGGCTTCAGCCGGAGAAGCCCATTTACTGTCCCGGCGATACGGTCTATTTGTTGTCGAACACATACGAACCGGCGAATTTTCCCGGCATGACGCACGCATGGGAACCTTTCGGCGGCCAGCTTACCCCGGTGGAAAACTGGAACATGGTAATCACTGCTACGCAAACCAATACGTTTGTCCGGGTTACCGAAAGCCAAACCAAAGCTTGCGTGGATACCGCCACGGTGTTGGTGCCGGTCGGTATTCCGCCGGATCTGGCAGCCACAGTAACCCCTACGGCCATCTGCCCGGGCCAGTCTGCGCAGATCACCCTGACGGTGAATCCTGCCGGCCAGGCCATTGAGTGGGACGATCCCACCGGCTCGCTTTCTTGTACCGATTGTCTTACGCCCATCGCCAGCCCGGCGGGCACCACCACCTATAGCGTAACTACCCCCGGCGCCGATTGTCCGGGCAGTACCAGCATCACGGTTGTAGTATTGCCGTTGCCGGCACTGAACCTGGCGCCTCAAACCCTTTGCCTTGGAAGCAGTACAGTGCTCAATAATATTCCGGTTAACCCGGCCGATACCTACACCTGGAGCGTCGTGCCTCCCGGCGATCCGGCGTCGCTTTCCAACCCGGGGGTCAGCAATCCGACTGTCACTCCGACCACTACCACCACGTACAGCGTGCAGGCCTCGGGTCAATGTTTCAATCAAGGCACCGTTATTGTCACGGTAAACAGCGCTACGATCAATGTTAGTCCGGATCAGACGGTCTGCTTCGGTACGCCCGCTACGCTGACCGCTACCGTCAATGCTTCGCCCGGTGCTACGGGCACCATCTCCTGGGTACCCGGTCCCGGCACTGGTCCGACCTTGACAGTTACACCTGCCACCACCACTACCTACACGGCAGTTTACACCTTCCAGCCCAACTGTACGGTGCTGGACAGCTCCACGGTAACGGTATTGCCCGGCATTTTCCTGAGTGAAATCACTACAGACACCATCCGGGAAATCATTTGTGAAGGAACCGTCATCCCGCTGCTGGTGGATGTGGCGCCACCGGGAGTGAGTCTCGTCTGGTTTCAGAACGGAGTGCCTGTGCCGGGCGCTACGACCGACTCAATTTCCGTCATTCCGCCCGGAGATACTGAACCGGTGACGGTATCGTACACGGTAGTTGCTACCGATGCCAACGGTTGTTCCGCTACAGCGGGACCATTTGAGCAGTTGGTTCGGCGTTGCATCGTGTTTCCCAATGCGTTCACCCCCGATGGGGACGGCAACAATGATACGTTCGGAGGTTTGGTAACGTTTGGTAGCGAGGGCAACATCGAAGTGCTTGAGTTCCGGGTCTTCAACCGCTGGGGAGGGCAGGTTTTTGAATCTACCAACACCCAAAAGGTTTGGGATGGCCGCGTGAACGGGAAGGATGCTCCCAGCGATGTGTACGTTTATTACATCTCCGTACGTTTTGCGAACGGGGAAGAAAAAACCTACAAGGGTGATGTCTCGCTCTTGCGTTAGTCCAAACATTGTTCACCGTAAATTGATACATGCTCAAACCGATTCTGTTTATCGCCCTGATTACCTGCGCGCAGTTCAACCTGTATGCACAAAAAACATCCGCGTCGGACAACAAAGCCGTTTCCGGCATTGTGCTGCTGAACGACGCAACCCCCGTGAACTTTAAAGCCGTCGTGGAAGCCGTCAAAAAAGACTGGGGTATTCGACTGGATTCGTCCAGCCAAACCGGAAAAACACTGGTGTTGTACACCACCGGCGCCACCATTATGTTGGCCAACATGGACTATCCGGTATCGCTCGTTGAAATTAAATCGGCTGCTGAAGGCGCCTGGCTGTGGCAAGCAGCGCGGGATGAGGCGCCGCTGCACCAGTCGCAGGTGGTCATCACGGTCGTGGGGGCCGGCAACCGACCCGTTCAGTTGTACAGCCTGTACACCCGTGCCGCTGCTGCGGTGCTGGAAAATACGCGGGCCTGCGGCGTGTACCTGCCGAACAACTATCTGTTGCAATCGAAAGAATTTTTCTTGCAATCTGCGCGCAGCCTGGATCAAAATGTGCTGCCGATTTATTGCTGGGTTTACTTCGGGATGTTTCAGGATGCCGGCATGACCTGCGCGTACACCTACGGGCTACCCGAGTTCGGTACTTCCGATCTGGAGGTTGTGAAATCCAAACACACGCTTCAGGAAGCGCATGCCGTACTGTACGATATTGCCCGGGATGTCATCCAGAATCATACGGTCCTGCAAGACGGTTCCGTCGTTGAAACCCTGGAAGGGCAAAAATGCACGCTGGAACTATCGAAATCCCCCTATTTGGAGGGGCGCCAGACGTTGAAAGTGGAATATTAGCAAAGGACAAAAGTCACAATAGTGAACATGAGTCATCCCGAATTTTGAAAACAGTTGAATCGCTCTTTTTTCGAGATATCCGGCGCGTATTGGGCGGGATGTTTTGCACCCAATGCCGGCGCATGTTTTTCCGATGTCCTTGTTTCCTTAAAAAATTGGGAGTGTTCAGAAAACTGTGTCAGCCCGTTCAGAGCAAATTTAACAC
>JBGSKO010000106.1:0-13705 GCA_041741155.1 Saprospiraceae bacterium
ACGCGTGTTGCCACAGTCGTCTTCAACCTGGTAGATCACCGTGTGCGTGCCTTGTGGCAAGCACGGTGTGCTGCCCATAACGGCCAGCGTGTCGCGATCCCAGTAGTTGTTGCCGAGGAAGTCGGAAGCGTTGCCGCTTACGTTGAACATACCAATTTGCTGGTTCGTCTGCGGATCGAAACCGATCACCATAGCGCTTACTTTCTTGATGCGCGAGCAGTTGTCCGTAACAATCAAATCGGGCAGGTCAACCGTAGCGCAGCACGTGAACGGATCCGTGCCGACCGTGATGTTGGCCGGGCAAGTAAACGTAGGAGCAACTTCGTCAACGATCTTGATGACCTGATCGTAGTCCTGGCTGCTACCGGTACACCAGTTCAGAATTGCCCAGCGGCGGCGGATTTTGTACGTGCCGTCGCATACGTCAATACGCGTATCCGTGTAATTCCAGCCGAAGTCGCAACCGCTCGGTTTGCCGAATACATACGGATAGCCCTGAAGGCCCTGACTTTCAATCCAGTCCGGGGTCGGGTACACGCCACCGCAAGCAATGGCTGCACTGTCCACGCCGTCGTAGCTTGGCGGGAGTTTGAGATCAACTGCTTTCGGTCGCAGTACCGATACTTTCTGGTTGCAGGTACTCGAGTTGCCGCTGGCATCGCGAGCCGTCCACTTGCGAGTGATCGTTTTGGAATTGTCCGATGTACAAGGTTCGTCAACCGAGGTATCGCTGTAGCTCAGGGTCACTTCGGAGCAGTAGTCCAGTACCGGATCGCCGGCGCCGGCAAGTACGCGGTAGGTGCCGTCAGCATTTGCAAATGCGTTCACGTTGAGTGTCAAGCCATTTGGCAGACAGGTTGCGGGAGCTTCTTTTTTGTACTCAACGAAGCCGTTCCAGACACGGGGTGTGAATGGTGCGCCCCACAGAGTATTACCGGCAGCACCAAGGTTCAGCGTGATCGTGCCGTCTGTGAAGTTCTGATTGGCGCCGGTGCCGTTGGTGTAGTTTTGTTGTGCCGTTGGTGTATGCAATGCAATACCCCACAAGCCGGGCGGAAGCGTAATGCCCGGTGCGTTAATCGGGCAGGGCGTGATCGTGCCGTTGCCCGGGAAAGCGCCAGAGAACGGACCGGTGCTGCCATCAGCCGTACCGATCAGCGTCCAGGCGCCGGCATTGGTTTCAAAACCAACGTGTGTGCCTTGCTTCGCATAGATATTTACGACGGAAGCAGCAGACATATTCATACCAATCGCCGTGATATCCAATGGCAGGCTCGACAGGTTGGTGATGTTGAAGTAAACTGCCCCACCAATCGAGTTGGCATTGCCACCGGTGTTTATGGTAAATAGCGGAGCGCTGGGCAGGATCGTGATCGGATCCACACAGGGTGCGAAAGACGTAGCATTGCAAGCCACGAAGGTTTCTTTGCAATCCAGTACCGGCGGGAGTTTGTCTTCCACCAACAGGTTGCCCCAGCACTTGTTGCCGGTAACCGGGTCGGTTACGCGCACCTGGTAGGTTTTACCCACGTCGCCAGGACCGAGTACAGCAGGCACCCAAGGCCCATTGCCGAAGGGCAAGGTTTTGTCCAGTTCAACCACATAGTCATCATAGCACTTGTACGGACCACCTTCCAGTACCTGGTCGGCGCCGACAGTAGCCGTGCAGTTCGGATCCAGCGATACTTGTACCAGATCGTTGCAAACCAAGGAGTTGATTGCGTTTTGGAATGGGTTTACTGTAATGGTAAACGAGCAATTAGCCGTATTGCCAGCAGCATCGGCCACCTGATAGGCAATCGTGTACGGGCTGTTTTCTTTGCAAAGTTCGCTGCCGTTAGCCGGGCCGGCGATTTGCGTGACGACAGCAGCACCACCTTTGGAATACTGTACTTCACCGACAAATGCGCGGGAAGCAAAGGTGTTACCAAAGTTGATATTGCCACCAAAACCATTGGACAAGACCGTTAGGGAACCGTCCGTAGCCGTGAAGGTTCCATTCGTGTAGCGCAATGTGCCACCTGCAGTATAGTTGGCAATCACGAGGTAAATACCTTTGGACTGGCCAGGCTGCAAGGTCAAACCACCCACGTTCACCTGCGTGAAAGTATTCAGGTTCCAGGCGGTTGCCTGGTTAATAGCTACACCATTATCCGAACCCATCAAGGTCCAGGCGGCAGGGTTGGTTTGGTTGCCCACGTTGGTCGTAGCCGTAGTTGTGTAGTACACATTAAAATTGGCACCAGCGCCACCGCCAGTTACCGGCACCTTGAAGCCGTCAATGATGATCGGGTCGGTGCCCACGTTGCGCACGTCGAACGTCACGCCGGCAAAGGCGTTGAAGAAGTTGGCGGGTGCGGCTGCTGTTGTTGTAAACAACTTGTTGCCCGGCACGAGGAACGGACAGTTGTCTGTCACGGAAGGCAATGCCCACGTGATAGGCCGGCAGCACTCGCCGGGGCTGAGGTTGACAATCAAACTCGGCGGACAAGACATCGTCGGTTTCTCCGTGTCCAGTATGTTGACAAGCTGAGTAGCTGCGCCGGCAGTTGCACCGTTTGCAATAATATATGTCTGCCAAACGATCACGTTGGCGCCTTTGGGCATGTTATTGATCACCACGTTGGCCGCAGGAAGCGGCACGTTGATGAAGGGACCGCCATTCAGGTTGTAACGCAGGCCCGTGGTCGTTCCATTCGCACAGCCGGCCGGATCGAAGGTTGGCAGCGTAATGGTTGCATTCGCTGCGCAAAGTCCGGTGGTTGTGTTCAGGTTCAGGGCTGCGCCCGGGATCGGGTTGCACGCCTGCGGCTGTACAAATTCAATGCACTGACCGTTGTTAACCGACGCCACGTTGAAACCGACAAGCGTGTTCGGACGCGGAGCAGGCAGTGGGCCTTCCAAGCCGACCGTAGCACTCAAACCATTATTAAAAGTGGTGTGTGCACCGGCGAAGATCACATCCTGATACTTGTACTGGATACGGTTGCCATTTTCAAACAAGCGCACCTGGAAGGTGATATCACCTGTAGTGGCAATCATGTTAAAGTGGCCAATACGGTACCATTCGATGGTGAAAACGCGGTTGGGCGCCACACCGTCCTCACGGGTATATACACCACTACCTGCTACGACCGCAGCATCCGCATCCAGGTCATCCCAGAACGGGTACAGCGCAGCACCGGCAATTGCAGTAGGCAGGTTGGCATTACCCAAGCCCCGATTGGTTCCCGGCTGAAACACGATGAAACCATTCGTACCGATATTGACCGCCGTGTACGGAGTTGCGTAAAAGGGAAATGCGAAAGGCAATGCGATGTTTGCAAAAACAACATCGTCGCCTGCCCCACGGTACGTGGAACCAGCCTGGCCTTGCACCTGAACGTAGGGATCAGCGCACGCTGTGGCCACATAGTTCAACTGGGCCTGAGCCACTTGCGAAGCCAGCAAAGGCAGGGCAAGCGCCACCAACCATTTGGCTGCAAACAGCGAAGCACCAGAAGAAATGCTTTGCGTAAATTTCTTAATCATGAGAATTACTTTTTGAATGAGAAGTAAAAAGGTTGATTAGTCTGGTAAAATTAATTTTGCAGCAGCTGAATCAGATCAACGCGGTATTGCTGCCAGATGGTCAAAGGCAATTGATTTTGAAATTCCACTATCGGGGTGTCCAATACACCAGGCACAAAGCGACCATAGTTGCTTTCCACTGCATTTTGGACTTCCATACCCTCTTCGATGGAGAAGAATACCGTGTGGTAGTACTTGATTTTGTACTTGAGGAGATCATTGGATCCCAACTGCTGCATCTGCGCTTCAATAGCGCTGATTTCCTGACCAATCCGGGTCATAGCATCGCTGGGCGCAACCCAATCTACCTGGGCATCAATAGGTGTGGCAACTTGAGCGTAAGACGCCGTAGTCCCCAACCCTAAAGCCAAAAATCCCAACAAAACGAGTACCCGGAGGCGTGTTTGGAATAATAAACTTTTCATGAGAATCATAATTTGAAAGATGAACGAGTTTTTTCGAATAAAAAAAGCATTGAACACGGGGACAAACCACCGCATTCAATGCTATGTATGAAACAAGCCTAACGGCTTGATAGTAAAATGAATACCTTTCATGAGAGTACTCTATTTTGAACGGGATTAAAAAATCGCGTGCTGAAAAAAAGCGATTGGAGACACAAAGGTAGCAATGATTGCCAGAACTGGCACTTTTAAGTTGCCCTTTTTTACAAAAAAAGAGCGCTAACCCAACTGTTCAATTTCAGCAAAAACAGCGCCAAAGGCTACAAGCCAAGCCAAATCGACTATTACAATTTACCGTTACCAGCTATATAAAGCAGTAGAACATCTTAATATTAAGCAAACGTTTAAAAACAAAGTTTAAACTGCGCGCTCCTTACTACAAACCCACTTACCTTTGCCGAAAAAAGATCGAAACAATGGCAAAAAGCCACTCCAATACAGAAGAAAAAATCAAAGAAGCCGCACGCAAATTGTTCGTAGAGAAGGGCTTTAGCAACGCGACTACCCGTGATATCGCCGAATGCGCCGAGACGAACATCGCATTGGTGAACTATTATTTCCGCAGTAAAGAAAACCTGTTCCAGTCCGTTTTCCAGGAAAGTTTTGCGCAAACCTTCCTCCCCGTTGCCCGCATTTTAAACGATGATTTACCACTGGAGGTCAAGATTTACAAGTTTGTGGACAACATCACCGAACTGCTCAAACGCGACCCCATGCTGCCCATTTTTGTACTCAGCGAGATGCGCGGTGAGCATGGAGCGATGTGCCAAACCATGCAACAAGCAGGCGCTATGGAACAATCCGCCGGTTTCCAACAACAACTAGATGAAGAGGCGGCTAAAGGCAATATCCGCCCGGTAGATGCCCGCCAGGTGGAAACCAACCTCATGGCGCTTGTCCTTTTCCCATTCCTCAGTATGAATATCCTCAAAATGAAACACCAGCTGGACGACGAAACCTTCGCCCAATTCGTGGACGAACGCAAGAAGGTGGTCCCGGAAACGATTTTGGCGTACCTGCGAAACAAGGGCTGATCTGCACCATTCAAGTCCACAAACCGACGACCCAACTTAATTTGGTTGCTTTAAGTGTATTAGCAGTAGATTTTTGCTGCACGGAGAAACGCATGCCACCAACACTCGTATCGCCACACAAAAGTGTGCCCAAATGTTAAATTTTCAAAAAAATCGGCAGGTTCAGCAGTTTCCTTTCGTCCATACAAAGGCGACAATCTCCGGGACCAAACACGACATTGATCGAGAATATCCAACAACCAGGGGCGATGCGCGACAAACCAAAATTGAACATTTGTTTAAATAATTTATTTGAGCGATTGTTTGACGTTCTAAAAAACGAAACCTTTGTGCCACATTTTTGAAGACAACAGTGTCTTATCGCATCAAACACACGTTTTAATCCAGCAAGCAACCTGTTAAATAATCGCTTAAAATCCGTTTGTACAAATCGAAATCCATTCCACGTATATGTTCAGCAATATGAAAACCCGAACCAGACACCTCTTGCAAAACTTGACCTCCGCAATTTTATTTGGAGTCTTGGTGTTCCTTGCAGGCACCGGTGCCGCACAGACGACCACCAGCGCCCGCGGCGTCGTGGTTGATGCCCGAACCAACGAACCGCTTCCCTTCGCCACCGTGCAATTTGACGGAAAACAAATCGGCTCCACCGCCGACGCAGAAGGGCGTTTTAGCTTGCAAATCGCCGAGCCCGTTAGCCGACTTAAGGTTACCTACATGGGTTATCAAACCGTGCTGCTCGACCTGACCCCCGGCACAGCCAATACCAACCTCGAAGCGCGTTTGGAAGAAGACGCCAAAACCCTGAAGGAGGTCGTTGTGCGCAACGAACGGTACCGCAATAAGGATAATCCTGCTGTAGAACTCATTCGGCAAGTCATCGAAAACAAGTCCCAAAACCGACGGGAAGGACTCGATTTTTTCAGCTACGAGCAGTATGAAAAGGTAGAGTTTGCGCTGAACAACGTAGATGAAAAACTCCGCAACGGCCTGTTGTTCCGCAAGATGCAGTTTCTGTTCGAACATGCCGACACCAGCGCCTCGGGCGCCGTGAGCCTGCCGTTTTACCTGTTTGAGCGCCTGGCCGATGTGTACTACCGAAAAAAACCGAACGACGAAAAGTCCTTCATCAAGGGCGAACACAGCACTTCCCTACCGGGATTTCTTGATGGGCAGGGCGTGGCAGGCTATGTGCAGAATATGTACCAGAACGTAGATATTTACGACAACAAGATCAACCTGGCCACCGTCGAATTCATCAGCCCCCTCTCCCCTATCGCACCCAATGTCTATCGGTTCTACATCCAGGATACCATCCGGATGCAGGAAACCCAGGTGGTGCGGTTGTACTTTGCCCCGCGCAACAAGTCCGATCTGGCGTTTGAAGGCAATATGTGGGTAGCGCTCGACGGCACTTATGCCGTGCGCCGAATCGAACTCGGCGTACCCAAAGGTATCAACCTCAATTGGGTCAGCGATCTGGCAGTGGAACAGGAATTTAACTGGGTGGAGTCGCCCAACGAAAGCCTCGGTACTACCCGGCGCCTCATGCTGAGTCAGGACCGTGTGCTGATGAATTTCGGCGTCACCAAAGACACTGCCAGCCGTAGCCTGATCGGTCACAAAACGGTTTCCTATCGCAACTACACCCTCAACCAACCGCTTTCCGAGGAGTTGTTCAAGTTTAGCGGAAACACCCGCTATGTGGAAAATCCCGACCAGGCAAACGAAGAATACTGGGCTAAAAACCGCCACCTCGCACTCAATACACGCGAGGCCGGCATCCAAAAAACCATAGACACCCTGAACAACTACAGTCCGTTCAAACGCGCCATGAGCGTGGCACGTATCCTGTTCGAGGGCTACCACGGTGTGGGCGTTATTGACATCGGCCCCGTGAATACCTTTTACAGTTTTAACCCGGTTGAAGGCTTCCGCGGACGCTTGGGCGGACGTACAAACCCCAAATTTTCCCGTGATCTGTTGCTCGAAAGCTACGCGGCCTACGGCTTTAAGGACCAACGCTGGAAAGGCTACTTCGGAGCGACCTATTCGTTCAGCAACAGCGCCGTTCGCCGTTTCCCACTGAACCAGGTGCGCCTATGGTTCCAGGATGAAATTCAAATCCCGGGGCAAGACCTCCAGTTTATACAGGAGGACAACTTTCTGTTGTCGTTCAAGCGCGGCGTAAATGACAAAATGATTTACAAACGCGTATTTGGCGCCGAATACCTCAAGGAGACTCCGTCGGGCTTTTCATACGCATTCTCGTTCAAAAGCCAGCGCCAATTGCCCGCCGGAGCGCTACTGTTCCAGTATGGCAGCGCCGAACGGCCCGAATATATGCCGGAAATCAAGACCACAGAATTCACGACACACCTGCGCTACGCTCCGAACGAAAAATTTTACCAGGGAGCCACCTACCGGACGCCCATCCTGAGCCGGTTCCCGGTGTTCAACCTGTATTACACGTACGGGGGCAAAAATTTACTGGGTGGTGCATACGATTTCCACTCGGTTCAAATCAAAGCCTCGAAGGTGTTCTTTATGGCGCCACTGGGCTGGTCGCAGGTAGTAGCCGAAGCCGGCCGCACGTTCGGCACGGTGCCGTTCCCGCTGCTGGTGGCACACCGCGCCAACCAAACATACGCCTACCAACTGGAGTCGTACAACCTCATGAACTTCCTGGAATTTGTGAGCGACAAGTACGCCTCCGTCAACGTGAACCATACTTTCGGCGGGTTCTTTTTCAATCGAGTCCCCTTGTTGCGCCGCCTGAAATGGCGCGAAATGGTCTCATTCAAAGGCTTGTGGGGTGGACTTGACGATGCCAACCGGCCTACCGCCGACAATGGGCTGCTCCACTTTCCGACCAACGCCGATGGTACGCCACTGACCTACGCCCTCGACAAACGCCCCTACATGGAAGCCAGCGTAGGTGTGGGCAACATTTTCAAGGTACTCCGCGTGGACTATGTGCGTCGCCTGAGTTATCTCGACCACCCCAATGTAACCAAATGGGGCATCCGGGCGCGCATCAAGGTTGAATTTTAGGCAACCTATACGATTGTACCATTCACCAATAATTCCAGACCATGCGTCCTGGAACTCGTGGGGTCAAAAACGCCCTGATCGGATGACGTTCCTTCGGCGATAAAAATTTCCCACTCTTCGTCAATAGTCGCTACGGACCGGGTAATCACCCCATCCTTGACCCGCGTGAATGCAATAACCCGGCGGTCTATCAGTTCGCCCTTGTGGGTGAACGTGGCCAGCACGTACTCGTAGTTCAGCAGTTCTGCTTTCCACCAGACGAGGGCGATAAAATTGTCGGTATCATGTATCGCGAAACACGGTACATATTCCGTGTAGGGGTCATCAATCCCTACGGGTTCCGTCGGAAGGATATACTGAGCGATCATACTGTCTGATAACGGTTGGTTTTCCTGAGCAAAAACATGGTGCGTTTCCTCCCCGAGGATGACCGGCATGTGAACCGTTGGAAATTTTCCGACAAAGTCTGCAAACGTGTAGCGCATGGTGGGTTAGAAGGTTGGAAGGTTGGTGGGTTAGAAGGTTGGAAGGTTAGAAGGTTGCTGGTTAGAGGGTTGGATGGTTGCTGGTTGGAGGGTTAGAAGGGTACTGGTTAGGGGTGAATACACGCAGGTACGGACTGATGAAAGGAATCGGGGTGCAAATGTCATGCTTTTCTCCCAAACCACCGACAACCTCCAACCTTCTAAACCTCCAACCCTCCAACCCTCCAACCTCCAACCCTCCAACCAGCAACCTTCTAACCAGCAACCTTCTAACCCTCTAACCAGCAACCCTCCAACCAGAAACCTTCTAACCATAAACCTGAATTAACCTAAAGATAAACTGCACATGACCGGGGCGGTTTAAAGTCGGCTCTACCTTCGCCTTCTAAAACCGACTTATGGGCCTGACACACACTGTCAACGAACAAATTTTTCGGCACATCCACGGCAAAAACCTGGTGTATAATACCTGCTGGGAGGACCCTCGATGCGACCGACAACTGCTGGACCTTGGGCCGGACAGCCGCGTCGTCATGCTGACCAGCGCCGGCTGCAATGCACTGGATTACCTGCTGGACGATCCGGCATCCATCGAGTGCATTGACTTGAATCCAAGGCAGAATGCCTTGCTTCAACTCAAAATAGCACTGTTCCAAAGCACTGACCACGCTACACTGTTCCGATTTTTCGGCAATGGAATAGAGCCAAATGCCCGTGAAATTTTTCACGATCGCCTGGCGGGAAAGATGACCGACCCTTTCGCCCGAATCTGGTGGCAGCGCAATATGCAGCTGTTCTCGGGGCGCGGACTCCGCAACTCCTTCTACTGGCATGGAAGCAGCGGTACGGTGGCATGGCTGATCCGGCAATGGCTGCGCACCCGGCCGGACGTACTGCGCATTGCCGAACGACTGTTTGCCGCCACAAACATGGCAGAGCAAACGATTTGGTACGAAAAACTGGAACCCCGATTTCTCTCGCCATTCCTCCAGTGGGCACTGCAACAGCATTTCCTGCAAAGCATGCTCGGTGTGCCCAAAAGCCAGCAGGCACTCGCCGCCACCCATTTTGAGGACGGCCTCGCCGGCTACTTCCGCCACTGCCTGCGGCAAGTACTGCGCGACTTACCCATCCAGGACAACTATTTCTGGAAACTCTATTTTTTCGGCCAGTACACCCCCGAGTGCTGCCCCAACTACCTTGTTCAGGAAAACTTTGAGGTCCTCCGGCAACGTACCGAACGTATCCGAACCCATACGACTTCGCTCAGCGATTTTTTACGCAACAACCCGGGCGCTTACACCCACTTCGTCCTGCTCGACCATCAGGACTGGCTTGCCTCCCACTTGCGCCCTGCACTCGAAGAAGAATGGCACCTGATACTCGCAAATGCAGCCCCCGGCGCGCGGGTACTCCTGCGTTCGGCCGCATTTGAACTGGATTTCCTGCCCGAATTCGTCCGTGAACGGGTGCAATTCGATCGCGATGCAGCAACGCGTATGCACCAACAAGATCGTGTCGGAACGTATGCCAGTACCTGGATCGGTCAGATTATCCCCCAACCATAGACCTCCATGCATACCACATCATCCACTCCCGCCCAGGCACGCGCTATGCAGCAGTATTACCGCCTGCACGCCACTATTTACGACGCTACCCGATGGACATTCCTGCACGGTCGGCGCCAGATACTTGATTTGTTGCCGAAAAACAAAACCCAGACGCTCCTGGAAGTTGGCTGTGGTACCGGCCACAACTTGCGGCTGCTGGCACACCAGAAACCCGACTGGAAGCTGATCGGCGTGGATGTGTCGCCCGAAATGTTGGCGAAAGCCTCCAGGGCGACGGCATCCTTTTCCCGTCGGGTACAATTGTTTGAGCAGCCCTACGGCGTCGGGGCTTTTCATTTAGAAGAACCGGTAGATATTGTGCTGTTTTCATACGCGCTTACGATGTTCAACCCGGGTTGGGAAACAGCCATTGAGCAAGCGTACCAGGATCTAAAGCCCGGTGGTGTCATTGCTGTGGTGGATTTTCACGACACGCCACATCCCTGGTTCCAGCGCTGGATGCACGTGAACCATGTACGCATGGATGCGCACCTGCTGCCTTTCCTGGAAAAACATTTTATTCCAGAGGTGAATCTTGTGCAAACTGCGTGGGGTAACTTGTGGCAGTATTGCATCTTTATTGGAAGAAAGCCGTCTTGAATGGAGGCCGCACGCTTACTGCGCCTTCGGCCAGCGCTGAAGCACCTCCAGACCCAGGCGCCGGCCGCTATCCATGCCCCCTTCAATTGCATCCCGGAAATGAGTACCGCCATACAACCGCGACAACGCAGCCTCTTCGGCGGCATGGCGGAAGGAAATATACCGGCGTGGTGGCGTACCTGTTTCATCGAGAAAAGCTAAACCTTCGCCTACCAGACGGGTCAGTACTTCCGCCGCAGCGGCCGAAACCACGCTGTGATCGCTGACGTACTCCAGGGGTTTGCCTGCCTGAAACTGTGGGCGCCAGGAGACATCGAGCAAGCGGTTGATCAGCGCTTGCGGAGGCACACGTCGATTGCGGTTGTGTTCGTCCCAACAAACCGTGTACGCATCGGCCAGCGTCAGCGCCAACGCCGTATGCGTTTGAAGCGCCTGGTTGTACGCCATTTTTTGCTGGACGCAGATGCGGCTACAAATAGTCATCCAATGCCCCGCCAGCGACATTTTTCCGGAAGTAGCCGGCGTGTCCCAAAACTCAGCGATAGCGCGTTGATCGCTAGTCGGATTGCGACCGGCTTCGTACACCTCCCGCGTCATGCCCATGAAGGCGCTGCCGGCACTGGTGTCGAACGGCATGGGAGCAGGCAACGCGAACGGCTGCGATGACTCGATAAAAAACGGCCGCAACGGGTTCCCGTTCAGCCGCATATCCTGTGTTCCATCGGGATTTGTAGCCGGGCGAGCACGCGAAACATCCACCAGACGCTCAAATCCATCCGATTTGGCATATTCCAATACCGCGCGGGAAATATCCCCGGCAGCGGTTTTGGACAATACGATCATCCGATCGGAAAGGCCGTTTTGCCGGAAAGCCTGTTCCAGTGCTATTTGTTTTTCAATCAGCATATTGCCGGAGGGCATCAGATACTTGCCTGTTTCCAATATGGCCCACAAGGAAGCAAACGGATGGAACACCGAATCGGCCGGGGTAAAGCTGAGCATGGCCGGCATCCCGTTCACCAGGCCGCGCAACGAAGACACCTTGGGCTGGTAGCGCGCCGTAGTTTCATATCCCGCCAACAGGGAATACGCGTAGTACCGACTGGCGACAGACGGGATGGTGGCATCGTGCTGCATCACTCCCGCAAGCGCAACGGTTACCGAAAACAACTCCTGTTCCGCAAGGGCGCGCAAGGTACCGAGGCGGTCAATGGCATCCTGCACGTCGACTTGTGCGGGTTGGTCTTTTTCCCGGTACCGGTCTTTGGATTTACTTTTGTTGGATTGTTGGGCCACCCCGGCGGTAGCCAGAGCAAGTAAGGCGAGGATTAGGACATTCTTTTTCATAAAAAAAATTGTTGGTTCAATCAATCGCCGGGAAAACGAATCCTTTCCTCCGACATTATGGACGGCTCTTAAAAAAGCGCCAGAATTTGTTGATCAATTCTTGTTGGCATTGCCTACATTTGCCCGCCTTTTTAAGGTCAACCAATAAACAAAGGCTGCTGTAAAATTTATTATTTTACTGAAAATCAGACCACTTATGAAATATAATATTGATAAACAGGACCAATACGCCGTGCTCACCCTCGAAGAGGACAACTTGAACTCGGTCATCGCTCCCGGGCTGAAAAGTGATTTTATCATACTCAACCAGGAAGGTACCCGCAACCTCATTTTTGACTTGTCGCAAGTCCAGTTTGTGGACTCCAGCGGCCTGAGTGCCATTCTAACAGCACACCGGCTGTGGAAAGATTCCGGCTCCTTTGTTATTGCCGGCCAACTGCACCCTATGGTCACCAAACTCATTGAAATTTCCCGGTTGGACACCATTCTCACCATTGTACCTACCCTGAGCGAAGCTGTTGACTATGTAAAAATGGAAGAAATCGAGCGGGAACTGAAAGGAGAATAACCCGTTTCGCGTTGTTCCACCGTCATGCAACCTCCCCGGTCTTTCCTCGAAGATATCATTGACGAACGTATCGAAATGGCGCCCGTGGAGCCGGCTACGTTCGATGATCTGCTCGCAAGCGGCTGGCGACTGCTGGGTTACGCCATCATTCGACATAATTTCACTTCAAGCCGGGGGCAAATTTGCCAAACCATACCCTTGCGAATCCGGCTGGACAGCTCCCTGAATTTTTCCAAAAGCCAGCGCCGGCTGCTCCGCCGAAACGCTGATCTGGATGTACGCGTCGGCCCTATTCGAATTACCCCGGAAAAAAACGCGCTCTTCCTCCGCCACGCACAACGGTTTCAGGACCGCCAACCAACTTCCATTTTCACTTTCCTGCATACCACGCCCAGCGAAGTACCCGTCACAGGGCTGGAATTCGCCGTCTATGACAAGGATCGTCTCGTTGCGTGCAGCTATATCCACTTGGGCGAACAGGCTGTGTCCGGCACCTATTGTTTTTACGAGCCCGACATCAGGGGGCGCAGCCTCGGCGCCTTCACTATCCTGTTGGAACTGCAACTGGCCCAACAAATGGGCAAGCAGTTTTACTACCACGGCTACTGTAACAACGTGCCCTCCGAGTTTGATTACAAACTGAATTTCAACAACCTGGAAGCGATGGACTGGAAATCGGGCCTGTGGACGCCACAACCCAGGGTACCAACACGGTGCGTATCTTAGACACGTTTTTAACATGAGTCATCCCGAATTTTTCGAGCGTGTTCAGAGAACTGTGTCAAACCTATCGAGAGATATTTTTAACACAGACAAACGCAGACTGCTACACAGACAAACGCAGAGTGTAACTTATTTAAAATCAAACTTCTGTGTTTGTCTGTGTAGCAGTCTGCGTTTGTCTGTGTTAAATTTGCTCTGAACGGGCTGACACAGTTTTCTGAACACTCCCAATTTTTTAAGGAAACAA
>JBGSKO010000107.1:0-14560 GCA_041741155.1 Saprospiraceae bacterium
CGATTGAATTTGAAACTTTTTGTCGCCTTTTTTTGACATTACAGATTGACTTTTGAGGTCAAGCTATTTTAGGCAATGACAAATGATGAATCAAAAAAAATAACGTCGGACTCTACGCAATTCATCATTCATCATTCATCATTCATCATTCTTTTAATACCGCGCCAGCCGGAAGCCCGTACCGAAGTCGCTGTAGCCTGGCAGGGCCGAGTTGCGGTATGTGAGGCGTTGTTGCAGCGGATTTCGTCCCCACTGCCCACCGCGCAGGATACGATTTTTTGCCATTGATGGCCCTGTTGGGTCGGTGCTGTTGCCCGGGGCATAGCGCCCGTACCAGTCCTGACACCACTCCCGGACATTCCCCGTCATGTCGTGTAGCCCGCAAACATTCGGCGCCTTATGGGCTACCGGATGTGTTTGGCTGCCGGAGTTGTCCAGATACCAGGCTACTTCATTCAGGTTTTCGCTGCCGCTATACGGATAACTCTGTCCACAACGGGCGGCATACTCCCACTCGGCTTCGGTGGGAAGCCGGTAGCCATTGGCGCTTCGGCTGATGGTCACCCTGCCATTGGCAAGGAACGTGTAAACCGGCGTCCGGCCATGTGCCGCACTCAGCCAGTTACAGTAAGCAGTTGCGTCGAGCCAGGAGATATGGATTACCGGTCTGTTGCCACGGCCCCATCCCTCGTCGGCAGGTTTGGCACGGCCGGTTGCCGAGCAAAAACGGTCGTATTCGTCGAAGGTAACTTCCGTTTTTCCCAGATAAAAATCGCGGAGCGTTACTTCCCGTACCGGCAGTTCATCTTCCAGCCCGTTGGTGGCGCCCATGGAGAATGTGCCGCCGCGAAGGAATACCAGATCCGGAGCAGGAACATTTTGCACCGGAGTCGGCGGTAGTTTCGGCAATGGTGTTCGCACAACGGGCGGTGGTGTCGGCACAGGTGCGGAGGGGACTGTTGTTGTCGTATCAGTCTTGGGCACATCTTCGCGCACCGGAATTTTCGGGAATGCCGGCGACAACAACCGGCACTCCTCCCAGCGTTGCCGGATCATTGGCAGATACGCCTCGCGCAGGGATTCGTTTTCCATAACAATGCGCAGCACTCCGTCCAGATTGTCGCATTCCGGGAATTGAATCAAAAAAGCCCGCAGGTCGGCCGCAGTAGGTTTGGCCTGCAAGCCGGCGAGCGCGTCATGCTCCAAACGGTTTAGCGCTTGCTCGGCATCCTGCCGGCATGTTCCTTCTGGAAACTCGTACAAGTAGTCGCGGTATGCCTCCGGCGTATTTTCGAGCAAGGTTTTGCGGCAAGCCGCTGTTTCGTAATGTTTGCCATCCGGATGTTCCGCCATGTAGGTAACGTAGCCGGTTATGTTTTTGTAAACATAATCCGCCTTCCACCAGGCGCGCGACTCCTCCGGGGTAGCAAACCAACCGGTGGTGACGCCCGCCGTCAGAGCCAATGTAAACAAGGCAGCCTTTTGAACCAGACCAAACGCAGTAGCCGTGCCCGGACTTGCCGAAGGGACTTCTGCTGCCGGTTGAGCCGTTTTGACCAGAGAGACAAGCCCGCCACCCGCCATGGAGGCAGCCTGAAAAGCAAGTGCGTACCCGGCGGGTTTGAGTGCTTTGGCGCCCTCGTCTGATACCGGTCCGTCGGTGATGATTTGCACGGATTCCTCCAGCACCAGTTCCTTGCTGCGCGGCTGGCCGTTCACCACTTCAATAATAGCTATTTTGAGGATCAACGGGTACGTGCCTTCCTCCAGGGGGGTCACATAAAACCACCACTCGGTGTAGCCCTGCGCGTCGATAATTTGGATGTCTTCACTGATCGTCGTGATCCGAAAAACGCGGCCGCCGGACGGGTCGAGCAGCTCGGCTTGCATCGTGTCGGATACCCGGTACAATTCCTTCAGTTGTACATGCTCATCTATGGTGATGTTTTCCACGATGGCATCCTCATCTATCGCGATCCGCACCACGCATTTCGTTTCTTTGTGTACCGGCATCGTACCGGGGATTCGATACAGGATACTTCCCTGCCGGGGCGCCTGCTCACCACTGGCCTCGGGATGCACATCGGCATCAAAGTCTGCCTCCTGCAAGCCCTGCACGAAATCGAAAAAATCCGCCCGAATCTTGTTGTACTCCAATTGGAGGTTGTCGTTCGACAGCGTGTTGCGCAACCGGGCCTTGTTGGCATCATTGAGCCGCCCGAGTAAGGCGATGACCAGTGCGTACTTTTCGGCGGAATCCGGAAGCAGTTCTTGCAGCGTTTTGAGGGCTACCGCAAGATCTTCTACCAACAATATCTGCAAGTCTTTTCGGATTTCCTCAAGCGGTTTGGTCAATGCCATAGCTAAACATTTTTTTTAACGTGTAAACCTACTGGTTCTCTAAAAAACAAATGCAATAGCGCCGGATGAAATTATTAAATTGGGTCTTGAGCCGGACGTTTGCGAGCAGTTAAGTTTAGAAGAATACCTGCGATTTGCCAAAACAGGCTACTCGGTTCCGCCGCGCTTGGTGTTTTCACCAAGCGCTACCGCGTGGGGGCACGTCGAGATCCCTTTGCGGTGTCTGCTTGGTGAAAACACCAAGTAGGACAATAGGTGTACAAGACGGCGGGCGGTGCGGGAAGAAAATCTTGGTTCACCAGCATACATTTGCGAATAAAACAGACTATTTATGTACTCCGGCAACTTGTCTTCCCGATATTCTAACCTGTACTTTACCACCGCAACGGTAAAAGACTGGAAGCTCTTGCTAAAGCCAGACAAGTACAAGAAAATTATCACAGATTCCTTCGAGTTTTTGGTCAAAGAACAAAGTGTCTGGATTTACGCCTTCGTGATTATGCCCAATCATTTCCATTGGGTCTGGCAAATGCAGGGTGAGCAAAACCTCACCCACACGCAACTACGGTTGATGAAATTTGTGGCACAAAACATAAAGTTTGACCTACAAGCCTTGCATCCTGCTGTATTAGCCCATTTCAAAGTGCAGCGCAAAGACAGACAGTACCAGTTTTTCAAGGAACGGCCTTTGTCCATTCCGATTCTTACGGATGATGTGGCTCAACAAAAAATAGGGTACATTCACCAGAATCCTGTTCAGGAGAAATGGCGGCTTTCTTCCGTTCCCGAGGAATACGAATGGTCATCGGCGGCGTTTTACATCACAGGCGACGTGCGATGGCCCTTTCTGACGCACTTTTGGTATGGAGAAGATTGGCCACCGCAGGAGTAGGTAGAGGGAGGGCCGAGCGCGAGCGCGCTTGGTGAAAACACCATGATACTATTCCCGATGAAATATTTTATAACGAAATTGAATACAAAAATAGATTAGATAGTATATTGATAACCGAGAGTCGCTAAGCCTGTGCCGCGATTGGTGTTTTCACCAAGCGCTATCACACCGGGCTGTTCGAAGTCACTCCACTCGCGGTACTGCTTGGTGAAAACACCAAGCAGGGCGACAAAATCCGAACGTATCAATTTCACCTAATTCGCACATAAAACTTTCTAAAACAGTATCCCATGATGAAAATTCAATTGTTTATTTTAATGCTATTCCCTGTCGTCCTGTCATCGCAGCCTACCATAACCCAAAGCCTCCCTTTTGAGGCCTTAGGCGTCACCCATACATTGGGACTAATACGGAACGGACAGGATGACAACATGCTCATGATTTATCATTCAAGGGTAGAAGATCACTTTGGATTTAAATCGTACTCTCATTATTGGACGGCCGATGTAATTTCACCAGACTTGAAAAAACTGACGAAAAATGAGCCTAAAAGAATCAAACTTCCGAATGGAAAATATGCTAACACCGGTGTATTTTTAAATTTTGGGGGGCCTGCATTGTTGCTGCGACAACACGAAGAAAAAGAAAAAAGAATGTCCTTGTATCGCTGTGCTATCCAACCAAATGGAATCATAGAAGAGCCTAGGATAGTTAGCGACTATTATGCAGGAAAAAGTGATGAGACTGCTCAGGAATATCACGCATTAAGTTCAGACAGTTCTATGTTTTTGTCCGTTTACAAGCCACCGGTAACCGCTCGCGACGAACCCTTTTCGTTCACCATTATCAGCAAAGAGTGGAAGCAATTGCGAGCAGGCATACTTATCCCTCCTTCCATCAATGCCGAAATCAAATTGGGAGCGTTCTTCCTGGCCGCAGACACGTCTGTTTGGCTGCCCGTTTGGGTACGCGAGAAAGGCAAAAAAAATGATATTCGGCAAGAACTGTGGGTCTGGTGGAATCCTGATACGGCGCCCTATCGTATAGACCTGTCCCTGTCCGATGAGCAACTCATTTCCACGATGATGCTAACACAATCACCCTTCGACAAGAGTATTTATTTGGGCGGAACCTTTGCAAAAGCATCAAGCAGTACCAGACGAGGTTTGTTCGCTGAGGTTCGTCCAACAGAGGACCTGCATCCTAAACAGGGTTCTTTTTTAATTAAAATGACTCCAAAAGGTGCATTTCAGTTCAATCATTCACAAATATTTGAGGAGTCCACGCTCATGTATTGGAGAATGCTGCCAGCCGATATCAAAAATGGCCGTGGTATTAAATATATAACGCCCTGGAAAATTTACCCACAACCAGATGGCAGTACTTGGATGAATTTGGAAGGAATCTACAATTCAGCAGGTCCTGTCAATACTACCAGTGGATTAACTTCCTCCGGGACTTTTTTTAGCGGTTCTGCAATTACCGTACACTTCGACCCCAACGGGAAACCCACTCAAGAGTTGGTGATTCCCAAATTTGCCGGTTCAAATCATGGAAGCGGCTTGAGGTATCTCATGCTATTGCACAAGGGGACGCCGGTATTCCTGTTCAACAACCATGAAAAAAACCTGAACCAAAATAGAGCCATTGATTTGAAACTCGGACGGATGGTGGATGTAAGCGGCCATTCTATAGGTGTATCGAATGTTTGCGCTATGATCCACTATCAAGATGCAAACAACAATTTCAAAACAGAGAAGTTGTTTGACCACATTGAGGCCAAGTATTGGCTCAATCCTACTTGTATGATCCAGCTGTCTCCTACCGCATACATTATCGGGTGTAACGGTCATGATGGCAAATTCGGTTTGTTGCGTGTGGATTTACCGGAATGAACAGGCACAAGTTGTGAGAACATCCACTGGGGGGCGGCAACGCCTCCCTTTTTTATTTTCCTACTCTACCCGTCTCCGCAGTCCAAGCGAATGGCTCGAAAACTCCGGCGCGTACAACCCACCTATACTCCGACTCCTTGTTCTACCGGCCCAGCCACTGGATACAGCAATGCACGTACAGAGAGGTCTTCGTCCACAGCCTCCCAATGGATGCCGGTACCTTTTCCTATCAGCCGCCAGTTCGCTCGCTCTGCAGGAGTGGCTGCAGCTAAGCGTGGGAACCAAGTGTACGGTATGCCAATCTCTCGGCCATCGTTCAGTACCACATAAAACCTGATCGCCTCGATCCGAACCGAGATAGCTTTGGGATTTTCAGCAATTGAAGTAGTCATGCCAGTCTTTTTTAAAATTTTCCTGATGCTCTGCGACAATTTCATGCGCTCGCTTTTCCTCTGCCTTGGTAAATCCGTCCATGTAATCCTCTTCTACTGGATCAAGCCAGTATTTGCCCTCCGCATCGCCTTTTTCAATATGCACATGGGGAGGTTCATTGCCCTCGTTGCTGTAAAAAAAGAAACGAAAGCCGAGAAGACGGAGAATGGTAGGCATGGGTTATATCATTTAGGTGGACAAAAATAAGGGAGGCAAATGCTTCTCCAGCAAAATGCCTCCCCTTTTTCTTTACCCCCCTACTCCACCTTCACCCGAACCCCCTCCGAATGGCTCGAAAACTCCGGCGCGTACATGCACTGGAGCGTCGTGATCCCGTTCGAAAAATCGCCCCGGTGGCTGACCACCAGCGGATACTCAAACACAAACGTGCCGCGCGGCAGGTAGTCTATGAAAAAGTGTGTGGCCAGGTCCTTCGTACTTTCGTAGTAGCCGAGGCCGCCCTGCCAGCGGTAGCTGCTGAGCACATTCACTGGTTCAAAACCGCTGGCGCGCATATCCTTCAGGTGCACGTACTCCATCGCCCGGTCCACGCGGATTTCGATGCGGACTTTGATCTTGTCGCCGGGTTTCAGCACGTTTCCGTCGTTGATGGCAGTCAGTTTCGGGCCGGTCGGCGTGTTTTCCTCTTTGTACAGTTGCTTCACGATGGTCAGCGGCGTTTTTTTGAACGACTGGATTTTATCCAAATCCTCAAAATACTGCCAGTAGGCCGCGCCCCACACGAGGTTGCTGTTCGGATTTTCTACTTTGATGGTGCTCCAGTTGGATTTCACCTCACCGCCTTTCCAGGTTTCCTTGAAATACCCGGTGCCGGCCTCGTATTCAGCGGGTTGGAGCGTTTTGCCGCCCAGGCTCACCTGAACCGGTTTGGTGTTTTCTAACCAGTTGTCGCCGTGTAAAAGCAGGGCGTACACGGCTTCGGCGGTGGCTTTCGTGCTTTCCCAGCGGTTGGTTTGTTTGTTTTTCAGCAGCCAGATGCGCAGTTCCTCCACGGCTTTGGCGTCGTTGGCTACCTCGTCGAATACTTCCACAAGCAGGGCCTGGGTCTCGATGGGCAATTGGTACCAGTACATACCCCAGTCGAACGGCCAGTACATGCCGAGTTCTTCTTTCACGATGGCGCGTTCGCGCAGGCTGGCCACGATGCGCTGGGCAGCCTCGGGCCGTCCGTGGCGGTGGAGCGCAAGTGCCAGCATGCCCTGTTCGTACAAACCGCGTTTCAGCCAGTATTTGGCGCCCTGGTCGAGGTAGTAGGCGGTCACTTTGTCCACGCGGTCAAGCGGGAAAAACGAGCGGGCGTACAGGTAGTGGATGGCCAGTCCGTCGAGATGGTCGTCGTCGAGCTTGGTTTTGCCCGCCTGGGCGAGGCGTTCCAGGTCGGCGTACTGGCGCTGGATTTCGCCGTCGCAAAAGCCCATGGCACGGTCGAGGATATTCGAAGCCTGCTGGTCATTTTCTAAGGAAAACGCACCCAGTTTGTTCAAATGCCCGAACCCTGCCACAATGTGCTGGGTAATGTGCCAGCTCTCGCGCCCGCCCGGGAACCACGGCCAGCCACCGCCTTCGCCCTGTCGTTCGGCGAGCATGGTGATGGTGCGCTCGCGCTCGTCGGCCATGCGGTTCAGATCGAACAGGAGCGCGATGTTTTGTTTCTGCTGCTCCTCGCTCTGCGCTTCCAGCACCCAGGGCGTTTCTTCCAGCAGGGCGGTTTTCAGTTCCTGGTTTTTGCTGAGGCTGGATTGCATGGCGCCGCTGCCGGCGGTTTTCCATTTATCATACACCCGACGCAGTCCGGGCATTTTTTGCGTTACGCTGCCGGCCAGCGTGTTGGCATAGAACCGGCTGAAAATCTGCTCCGTGCATTCGTGCGGAAACTCCATGAGGTAAGGCAGTGCCTGCACGGCGTACCAGGCCGGATTGCTGGTAAATTCCACCGTATAGCGGTGCGTGCGCAGGCTGGCGGAGTTGTTGTTTTTCAGGTTGTCAAAAACAACAGTCTTTGTCTGGTTGGCTCGCACCGTGATGGGCAGGGTTTCGGTCACGAGCATCCGGTTGGTCAGCACAGGCAGTGTGTTTTCCTCGCCGTCGCGGAATTGTTTGCCTTCGGCGAATACCTGCCAGGTAAGGCCGTCGGCTTTGCCTGCCAGTACGTTCAGCCGCCACGAAACCGGGGCCGACTGGCCGGGCAGTACGGTGAAACGGACCGTTTTGGGGTTCAACCCGAAATCAGCGTCCACCGGCTGCATACTGGCTGCATCGAACAGGTTCAGCACAGCCGTACCCGTGATGCTTTCCTGCGACAGGTTGCTCACTTTGGCTGTGAACTCCAGCACGTCGCCCTCGCGCAGGAAACGCGGCGGGTTCGTCAGGATCATCAGTTCTTTCTGGGTGACCACGCTTTTTTCCGACACGGCCCATTGCAGGTCTTTGGTGTGGCTAAATGCGAGGAATTTCCAGCGGGTGAGCGCCTCATTCATCGTGAATTTCAGCACCACGTTGCCTTGCGCGTCGGTGCGCATTTCAGGAAAGAAAAATACCGTTTCGTTCAGGTTGCGGCGCACCGGCGGCGGCGCAGGTTTTTCCGATGCGGGTTGATTCAGCTCCTGCGTGCGGCCGTCGCCCTCTTCCGGAGCGCCATTGGCCATAACCGCAGCCGGCGCTGGTGGCGGCACGGATGAATCGGCCATTTCGCGCATTTCCATCTCAGGAGCGGCGGACTTCATCATATAGACTTCCCCGCCGTCGCGCAGCATACCGGGAAAACGCCCGCCGTACAGCGGGAAACCGAACCAGTTCATCTCCCGGTAGGTTCGGGCGGGCGGCTGTGGCATATCGGTCGGACTGTGGCGAATGTCGCCACTCACCGCGCGGAAACCGCTGCCGGTAAAATGGATGCGGTGGTAGTAGCTCGGAAATCGCATGCCTGACCAACTATGGGGCAAAAACTGGTCGAGGGAGGCGTCGTACATAGCGGCTACCAGTTCGGCAGCTACCTTGTCTTTTTTGGGGCCACTGATCTTGATGCGCCACTCCTCTTTGTCGCCGGGCGCGAGTTTGTCGCGGAAGGTTTCGTAGGTGATCGTCAGGTCTTTGTTGCTCCACGGCACGGACACGCTGTTCGGGCCGACCTGATAAAACCGGTTGTTGCGCACGGCAAAGGCGTTCATGGATAAACCGCCGCGGTCGCTTTCCAGTACAACCGTTTCTACGGATTGCGCGCCGGCTACGTCTATCCAGCGGGGCGACAGGGATTTGCCTTCGCGGCCCAACAGAAACAGGAAGCGCATTTTTTCGCCGCCACCGAGCCACAGACGGGCCGTTTCGCCAGGTTCACAAATCGTTTTTTCCAAAAATCCACCCGGTGCGTCAAACTGCGTGGCGCGGTTTTTTGCATCCCATACGTGTATGACGCGTTTGATTTCGATGGTTTCTCCAAAGGCGTCTTTTGTTTTCAGGAGCACTTCGTAGTAGCCCGTACTCATGCTGCCGCCGTGCAGGTCCACTTTGTTGGCAGCGCCGGTATTGAAGTTGACCGGGCGGGTGAAATCCTGACGGTCCCACTTTTCCGGATTGTCCTCGCCGTTCCAGGCGTAGTTGGGGAAATCGCGGCGGAAATCGGCCTCGGTCAGGGTCAGCACGTCGGGGTTTTCCCAGTAGCGGGCGACGAATTGCTGCCTTGGGGCTACGAGGCGCGTGATTTCGATGGTTCCTGTAGCCGCCTGGGGCTGTCCGGCGAAATTGGTTGTGTTCAGGGGAATACTGCGCAGGCTGTCTAATTCAATTTCCCGGGGCAGGTCAAACGCCACGTTCAGCGCCACATAGCCGGCGGAAACCCGCGTTTCGCTGCTGCGCGTTTCGCCGGTGATGTCGGTCACGTCGGCCATGATGTTGAAATCAAACACCGGCTGGTCTTTTTTGGGAATGCTGCGGTCGGGCAAGGCGTCAAATTTGATCTCAAAACTGCCGTCGGCGCCGGTGGTCGTTTCGCCATTGGCAATTTCCACGGTTTCAGCAAAGTAAGGTTTGCTGGTGCGCCACCAGTCCCACCACGGGAACCGCGCCTGGCGCACCACGCGGTAGCGCACTTGCGCGCCGTCCACATTGCTGCCGGCGTAGTTTTTGGCTTCGCCACGCACGGTCACGGTATTATTCACGCGGTAGACGCCTTCCACGGGTTTGAAAGTTACCTCAAATTTCGGGCGCTTGTATTCTTCCACGTTGAAAAAGGCGCCGCCGTTCAGGCCCTCCGCTTCGATCCGCATTTGGCCGGTCAGGCCGGATGCCGGCGCCTGAAATGCGCCGTTGAAGGTGCCGTATTCGTTGGTGCGCAGTTTCAGGCGGCTTTTTTCCTGACTGTTCGCGTCGAGAAAACGTACGAACACCTCGGTATTCGGGATTATTTTGGGCATATCCTTTTCGTCCCGCTGGAGCAAAATGCCTTTGAAATAAACCGTTTGCCCAGGACGGTACAGCGAGCGGTCGGTAAAAAACTGCGTTTCGCGGTTCGGGATGCGCGGTTCGGAGCGGTAGTTATTGAAAAACTCATCAAGCCAAAGAGTGTCCTGCTCGTGGGTAAGCCGGACGTTGAAGCCCCGGCGCGTATCAATTTTGGTGCGGATAAACCCGTCGCGGTCGCTGAGTTCCTGTCCGATGCGGTTGCGCACGTTGCGGCGTTCATTGCGGTCCCATTTAGATTCAAAAAATTCGCCGCGCACCCCCACCATGGGCGAGCCGGTCTCCCGGTTGACGATGGCAAACTGCTGGTCGCCGTTTTGATCGAACGATACGGCAGCAAGGCTGGAGCAGGTAAATGGTGCGAAGCGCGTGGGATACTCGGCGCCATCGAAGGTCGCCGAACCGGACAAGAGCACGAAATAGCGCCCGGCTGGCAGCGGATCGAGTTTGATTTCGGTTCGGTGCAGGCGGTAGTCGCCCGAATCCCGCAGGTCCCAGGTGCGCTGTTGCACGGCCGGCAAGGCATTCAAATAGGGCAGTTGTTGGTCCCAATCTACCTGCTCATACACGCCGGGATCGGTAGGTACTTGCACCACTTTTACCCATACTTTTTTCAGGTTTTTGTAGGAAACAGCAGCGAGCATGGGCTTGTTTGGCGAGGCCACATATTCCGTTTCGAGCGTGATTTCTGCGCGTTGCAGGTCGTACAGCAGGGCTGCGCAAAGTTTGGCGCCGTAGGAATCGGGGTGTTTTCTGATGGCATTTTTGCACTCGATTACGGCCTGACTCAGGAGAAACGCGCCGGCATTGGGCAAATAAGCCTGCTCCATATAGTGCTGCGCGAGGTAGTAGGAAACCTCCGCCTGGGAGGGGTGGCTGTAGTGAAATTTATGCATCATCAGTAGTGCCTTCAGATACAGTTCATCTTTGTCCACCATGACGGCGTTGTTTTTGACAAATTGCAGGCGCAACAGGTCGGCATCAGCAAGCGCGGCTTCATTTCGGTTGGTCAGGTGTGCGGCAATGAGGCGCTGGAACAGCCGGATAGCGAGCCACTTGCCGGAGGTGGTGTCGCGCGTTTGGAAGTTAAAATTTACAAAATCGCCGGCAAGTGCGAATGCCTCGGGCTGGTCGAGGTAAAATTGGTAGGCCGGTTCGGTGAGGTAGCTGCGTTCGTTGGCAAAGTGTGCGAGGGCGCGGTGGCCGAGGAAGTCAAACAGGTTGGGACGCAGGGGTTTGTTTTCAACGGAATCTGCCTGGCCGGGCTGGGAAATGTCGCGCAGGTAGTCCACCGACACGCCGCGCAGGGCGGTCTCGTTTTGCACGGAAGCCCGGTAGTGCTCCAGTGCCCGGCGTTCGATTTGTTCGGCGGACCAGGTGAGGATATCGCCGCCTTCACCCTCGGCGAGGGGCGTGCGATTTTGAATGCGCCAGCTTTGGTTTTGCAGGTAGGTGGCGTACAGCTCGCCGAGCAGGCTTTGCAGCACGGAGCGTTCCGGCTCGGCGGCGGTTTTTTCTTCGTTTTCCAGGATTTTTACGGCCTTCACAAAACCGTCTTCTTCCAGCATGGTGATGAACTTGCCGCGGAAGAGCAGGGTTTTGATGGTCTGCGGGCCGTTTCGGTCGGCTTTGGCGCGGGTGTGCAGGGCTTCGGTGCGTTCGAGGGCGCTTTTGAACAGGCCTTGTTTTTCGAGGCTGTCAATGGTGTTCCATTCCGAGGCGTAATCGCCGGAGAACGGCGCGGCAGGCGTGGGCATGGGCGCGGTAGTGGGTTGAGTGGAGGTGTTGTCGGGCGCTTTTTGGGCGTACTTGCAAAAAGCGAGGGAGAGGGTCAGGAGGAGGAGAATGGAGAAGCGTAGCATGGGTGTAGGTTGTTGGTTATTGGACGCGGGCAGGATGGATGCAGGTTGTGCTGGAAGTGCACAAATCTGAAAAAATCTTGCTGCACTTGCAAAGGAAAGAAAATTTCCGGGAGGGAGCAGTAGTAGGCTCAAGTATGCCTGTACGCAAGAAAAATCGCTTGAATGTTTGTCCCGGTTTTGGCCTATTTTTGCCCATCAAACACAGTTACATGAAAGAAATCGTCAGTCTGGACCAATTGGATGTCGTGAATGGGCGGTACAGTTACGCCGATTACCTGACCTGGAAAATCGACCAGACCGTCGAACTCATCAAGGGGAAGATATTAGCCATGTCGGCGCCAAGCCGGTACCATCAGCGTATCTCCTGGCTGTTGAGTGGTAAGGTTTATACTCATTTCAAGAATCACCCTTGTCATGCTTACGCAGCACCGTTCGACGTGCGGCTATACGACAAACGCAAATCAGCAAAAGCCAACAAGGATGTTTTCTCCGTCGTTCAGCCCGATCTGTGCGTGATCTGCGATTTGGAAAAATTAGATGAAAAAGGTTGCCTTGGCGCGCCCGATCTGGTCGTCGAAATCCTCTCTCGCGGCAACTCGACCAAGGAGATGAAAATCAAAAAACAACTGTATGAGGAAAGCGGCATCCGGGAATACTGGATACTCGATCCGGAGCACGAATATGCCCTGCAGTTCCACCTGACCGAAGCGGGTGTGTACAGTCCGGCGACGATTTGTGTCAAGGAAGAGGTGCTGATAAGCGTCGTTTTCCCCGATTTGAATGTGCCCCTGGAGGAGATTTTTGTGGGGGATTGAGATTTGTCACCCTTTTGCCCATCGCCGACAACGCCCCACCCCCGATTCCGGTAGGTTTGTTGTCCCAGCGGCCGCACCAAACCCGCTCGGTCAGATTCCTATGAAAAAAACGCTACTCCTTCTGCTTGTTTGGCTGTTCCAAACATCCCCCGCCGCCGCTCAAGGGCCTGGCGACTACCAGTTTCAGTTTCAATTCGACAATTACCTGCGCGAATGGGTGCAGGGTCCGGACGGAGCGTGGTTCGGCTTTGGACGCAGCAATCGCGTGGACTTGATAGACGAGCTTTTTGTGATCAAGTGGGATGCCGAAAACGATATACTGCTGTGGAAAACGAACGTTTACCTGCCCGCTCAGGAGGTCATGCATGATCTGGCTATGCTCCCGGCGCCGGATGGCGGAGTGTTCGTAGGGGCCGTGTATGACGGCTGCGACTATCCCACCCCGGAAGGGCTGGCCCGGCTGAGTGCCGACGGGGAAATATTGTGGACGATTTCTACTCCGGAGGAACACCGGTTCAACACGCGGCTTTGGCTCCTGCCCGCCGCCGACGGAAAAATCGTATTCCAAACTGACAAACACCGATTCGAGTACCTGCCGGACGGCACCCTGTCGAGCATGAGTCCCGCCACCGGTTTCCCCTGGAGCGGGTTTGTGAAAAACAGCCTGGGTGGTTATTTAGCCTACGGCAATCAGGCGCTCGGGTCGTTCAGTCCATTTTTTGTGGTGCCTTTTTCCGACAATGTCCGCTATGTCGCGCAATCCCCCGGAGGTGAATGGTTTGTACTCGGCCAGGAAAAACTGTACCACCTCAATGCCGCCCTGCAGGTGCAGGCAGAAAAACCACTGACCGGCCTCCAGTCGTGGTCAAAAGTCTTCTGGGCCGACAACGTGTGCTGGGTCAACGGCTCAAATACTGCCGGCGCGTCTGTACTGCATCGGATTGACCCGTTAACCTTAGATATCCTTGCCACATTTACTTACGACAACCAATACCAGGTACTGGCCCTCCTGCACACCCCCGGCGACAGCGTACTCTGGCTCAGCGGGAACTGCAATTTCCCGCGCAACCGTACGGTGTTTCTCAAAAGCGTGCCTAAGGACAATCCAGTCATCGAACCGACACGGTCGGTTGCGCTCTCCGGCATTCGGCTGGAACAGCAGCCGGTGTATTCGACCAATTCGTTCCCCTGCTCATTTATAGGCCAGCCATCTACCTCGTTCTTTTTCGGCAAAGTATTCGCCACAGTGACCAATACCGGCAATAAACCGGTATCGCGGTTTTGGGTCAATGGCCGGTTTAGTACCTGCTTCTATATCTGTTACTACGAGGAGCAATTTTCAAAATCATTCGAAACCGCTCTGATGCCGGGCGAATCCGCCGAAGTGCTGCTGGAAAACGCCTTTTCCTTGACGGATACCTACGCCGGGAATCTGTTCACCCTCTGTTTCTGGACGGCCCTGCCCGACGACCGGCTCGACGCCATTCCCGAGGACGACCGTTACTGCGAAACGTACACGTTGATCGTGTCCGACCAAGAGGTGGCAACAACTGAAAATGCCGTCAGGGTATCGCCCAATCCTGCTCAGGATCAGGCTGTTTTTTCTGTGGAAGCTCCCGGTGCCGACGGCACGCGCTACCGCATTACCTTAACCAATACAACCGGTCAGGTAATGTTACAAACGGTATTCACAGGCCCAAACTGGACGCTGGAGTCCGGCGCTATTCCGGCAGGGATGTATTTTTATCAAATTGCCGGCCCAAACGACCTGATCGGGTCGGGCAGATTGGTTGTTGGCCGGTGAGATCGAGTGTCGGGGTGACTGCC
>JBGSKO010000108.1:0-2617 GCA_041741155.1 Saprospiraceae bacterium
TTTTTAAGGTCTTTGACTTTACCCCGTTTAAATTGTTCACTAAAATTTCGGTTGTACTTCGATTGAATTTGAAACTTTTTGTCGCCTTTTTTTGACATTACAGATTGACTTTTGAGGTCAAGCTATTTTAGGCAATGACACTCATTGAGTTTCTCTATGTATTTGCTTACGCTTAAAATCATCCCAAAAGCTATGGAGGTAAACACGAGGCTGGTACCGCCCATAGAAATAAAGGGCAATGTCAGGCCGGTGGCCGGAACCAGGTGTACCGAAACCGCGATATTGGCCAATGCCTGTATCGTAAGCATGAGGCTAAGACCGATAGCCAAAAAAGCGCCGAATGCTTTGGGGCTGATGGTAACCAGTTTGACCGTCCGAAAGAACAGCATCACATAGAGACCAAGCACCACCACTCCACCGATAAGACCGTATTCTTCACAAATAATAGCGTAGATAAAGTCGGCGTGGGAGTAAGGCAGGAAATTTCGGGCAATGGAGTTGCCGGGGCCTGCGCCGAAAATACCGCCGCGGGCAATGGCTATTTTAGCTTGTTGCACCTGATAACCACCGTCCGGATTATGCAGGTAGTCCTGCACCCGCGACACCCAGGTATCCACGCGCACCATATCCGGTTCATATTGACCCAATACAATGAGTCCGGCAAACACCACCACACCCAGCAAACCAAGCAGGAAGATGTATTTCGTACTCACCCGTCCAACAAACATCAGGGCAATGCAGGTGCAAAAAAGTACGAGCGCCGTGGACAGGTTGGCCGGAGCGATCAGCCCGCAAACGATCAGCACCGGCACGATAATCGGCATGAACGCGTCCTTGAAATTCGTGATGTACTCCTGCTTTTTGGTCAGCATCTTGGCGATATAGACCACGAGCGCCAGTTTGGCAAAGTCCGACGGTTGAAAACTGAACGAGAGAATCGGTATTTCGATCCAGCGGGAAGCATCGTTGATGTTCTGTCCGAAAAGGAGGGTCAAGGCGAGCAATGGCACCGATACCATCAATAGAAACGGCGCCACCTGCTGATACCGCCGATAATGTACCCGGTGGCATAAATAGACCAGAAACAGTCCAAAAGCCAACATGATCGTATGGCGCATCAGGTACGACGTGGTGTTCCCACCGCGCGCCTGCCAGGCGAGCGAACCCGTAGCGGAATAGACTGCCAGGATACTGATGATGCTCATTACTGCTATGATCATCCAGATCGTGCGGTCACCGCGGAGTTCTGCTGCTATTTTGTTGCCGAAAGACATGTTGTAGTCGTTTATGCTGGTTTATAGGGTTTATGATGGTTTATGATGGTTTATAGGGTTTATGATGGTTTTCGCCGCGCTTGGTATTTTTACCCGGATTACTGGATCTTTTCTCGATACGCTCAGAGTTTCCATGTTTTAAAAACCTGGAAAGTCTATATTTGGTGAAAACCACCAGGCGCAGCGGTAATTTCCTCCACGTTAGCCCGAAACTGCGCCCCCCTATCCTCGTAATTTTTGAACAAATCGAAACTGGCGCAAGCAGGGCTTAACAAAACCGTGTCGCCGGAAACAGCCAGGGCGGCAGCCTGCCGAACGGCCTCCGCTGCACTGCGGGTTTCGATGATCGTTTTATTCGTTTTTGTAAAAAAATCTATGATTTTGCTATTGTCCACACCCATGCAGATAATGGCTTTCACTTTCTTCTTCACTAAGGGCAAAAGCGGCGTGTAGTCATTGCCTTTGTCCTGACCGCCCACGATCCATATTGTCGGGGTTTCCATGGCTTGCAGGGCATAAAAAACGGCATCCACGTTGGTGGCTTTGCTATCGTTGATCCAGGTCACACCGTTCACCGTGGCTACCACTTCCAGTCGGTGGGCCGGCGGCTCGAAGGTGTTCAAGCCCTCCTGAATTTTGACCGGATCAGCGCCGAGGGTCAGGGCCGCCCGAATGGCACATGCGGTGTTGAACATGTTGTGCGGACCACGCAATTTGCCGGGCGCCATATCGAACTTGTACTGCTTCCCGATGTTAACAAAGCCGTTTTTGTAAAAACCGCGCCGCACCGCCACTTTTTTAGCCGAAGCCAACGGGTGCCGGGCCATATAGTCTTGCAGTACCGGATCGGCGCCGTTGAAGATAAAAACATCGCCGCGCCGTTGGTTTTTGTTGATGCGGAATTTAGCGTGCGCGTACTTTTCCAACTGGTAGTCGTACCGGTCCAAATGGTCGGGGGTGATATTGAGCAGGATCGCGACATTGGGGCGAAAGGCCTGAATATCTTCCAGTTGGAAACTGCTGACTTCCAGGACGTACACAAGATTGGCCTCGCCCTGGTTTTCCAGCACCAGCTTGGCAAAACTGTTGCCCACGTTGCCGCCCATCCGGACGTTCAGCCCGGCAGTTTTCAATAAATGGTAGGCAAGCATGGTCGTGGTCGTCTTGCCGTTCGAGCCGGTAATAGCCACAATCGTACATTTCCCGGCATGGCGGTAGCCAAACTCGATTTCGCCGATCACCGGGATGCCCTTTGCGCGGATGGCCTGCATGACCTCCGTCTTTTCCGGGATACCAGGGCTTTTGATGACCAGATCGGGGGGCGGCGCAGTGTGGGGGGGGGG
>JBGSKO010000109.1:0-6391 GCA_041741155.1 Saprospiraceae bacterium
TTTTTAAGGTCTTTGACTTTACCCCGTTTAAATTGTTCACTAAAATTTCGGTTGTACTTCGATTGAATTTGAAACTTTTTGTCGCCTTTTTTTGACATTACAGATTGACTTTTGAGGTCAAGCTATTTTAGGCAATGACACCTCGTCATTTATCATTCATCATTCATCATTCATCATTATTTTTTAAAGTCCATATCGGGTTCGGCCTCGAACCATTCCTTTGTTTTCCGGAAGACATTATCGAGCCAGTTGGGCGATTTTTCTTCGGAAACGTTGGAGGGTTCTCTTTCGCCGTTGGCCGGGACTGTTTCCTCGGATGGAACGGGCGCTTTGCCGGCTTCAACATCTTGCAAACCCTTGAGCAACAAACCGATGGCTGTGCTGAAGATGGGGCTGTTGACGCTTTCGCGGTAGCCGTGCGCGAGGTTTTCGACGGGCAATCCAATGCGGCAAGACATGCCGGTGTGGAATTCCGTGAGTTTTTCTATATGGTTGAGCAGGGCGCCGCCGCCGGTGAGGACGATACCGCCGATGAGCTTGCGCTCATAGCCGCTGCGACGAATTTCCCACAACACATAATCGAGCAGTTCCTCCATACGCGCCTGGATAATGCGGGAAAGATTTTTCTCGCTGATTTCCTTGTGCTCGCGGCCGCGGAGGCCGGGGATGGTGATGATACGGTTGTCATACACCTCGGAGGCCAGCGCAGAGCCGAAGCGGATTTTCAGCTTTTCGGCCTGTGGCTGCATGACGGTACACCCCTCCTTGATATCGGCGGTGATCACGTTGCCACCAAAGGGAATCACAGCCGTGTGGCGGATGATGCCTTCATGGAAAATTGTGATGTCGGTGGTACCGCCACCGATGTCCACCAAGGCTACGCCCGCCTGTTTTTCTTCTTCAAAAAGTACGGCGTCAGCGCTGGCAATAGGCTCCAGCGTGAGGTCGGAAACTTTGAGGCCGGCTTTTTCGATACAGCGAAAAATGTTGTTGACGGCAGTAATTTGCCCGGTGATAATGTGGAAATTGGCTTCCAGACGCACCCCGCACATACCGATAGGGTCGGAAATACCCTGCTCGTTATCTACCGTAAACTCTTGCGGGAAAACGTGGATAATCTTGTCGCCTGGCGGCAGGACAAGTTTGAACATATCGTTCACGAGGCGATCAATGTCGCGCCGCGCGATTTCGTTATGGTCGCTTTCGCGGGTGAGAATGCCCCGATGCTGGAGGCTCTTGATGTGCTGGCCGGCAATGCCAACATTTACGGTATTAAACTTCATGCGGGCTTGGCGCTCGCAGATTTCTACCGCTTCGCGGATAGCGTTTACCGTTTTTTCGATGTTGCTGACTACGCCGCGTAATACGCCAACGCTTTCAACTTTTCCTACGCCGAGGATTTCGAGTTTCCCGTGTGTGTTTTTACGTCCGGCAAGGCAACATACTTTCGTAGTGCCAATGTCGAGCGCGACGACCACATCGTGGGATTGTGGTGCTAATTCGGTCATTGTGTGCAAAGATTGAGTTAACAATGCTGTTTACTATTGTTTTCTATCCTTTGCACCCTTCATGTTTTTACTTTTCCAGGAGCAAAGGTATTGTATGCTATTCTATGTTCAAAGCAATAGACAAAAAAATATAGAATTATTTTTTACAAACTACTTGTCCATTATATTTCAATGAAATCGTTTTATAAATCCTCCAGCCGGAATATGGCATCCCCTGCTCATAGAAAATCTTGAGCCGGTTCAGCTTGTCTTCCATATTTTTAACACTGCCCAGTATGATTTTTTGATCGCCTACAAGTGGTATCAGAATAATTTCATTGGCATTGTTGACGTGTATCTGCTGGATAAACATGGACCACACCTCGTCATTCATGATATACTGTGTCAGGGCAAAAACATCCTTGAGCGTGTTTCGTCTTTTTTCCTGAAAATCACCGGTATAGGGTGCTATATTCCCTGTAGCGACCAATACCCTGGGGGTATAGAGCGCCGACGTAGGTATTTTAGCCCCGTTTATATCCAAAAAATAATTCCCGCCGGTATTATCCATGATGCGCAAAATGGGTTCACGCTGCCGAATACGTACATGCAGGGCATTGCTCTGTCCCACATAAACCTCGGCATCATCCACAAAAGGATCGGACTCCAGTACCCGCTCTATCCGTTCTATTTCCAGATCGGCCAGTTCAGTACCTTCGAGTGTATTCCCGAATGCCTGCAACAGGTTTTGCCGAACATCCCGGTCGCCCAGCATTTTTTCACCACTTTCCAGCGGAATAATAGCCACGCTCGTCTCGCTGGCAAAGCTGTTCTTTTTGCGCGTTACAGCCGATAACAGAATCAGCGCCGTGATCAGCAGGAACAATACCCAGCTGATTCGGTCGTAACGGAAGCGCGGAAGGCGCATGGAAAGCAGATCGGATAACATGGCTTGATTGATTCGATTATTGCAATGGATTGGTTTGAAGCATTTGGGATATCGGCTGAATGAGTGTATCAATATCTCCGGCGCCCATGGTCAGCAAGATTTCCGGGCGATTGTTTTGTATTTCATTCAATAGTTCGGCTTTGCTAACCACTTTTTTATTCAATAAATTCATTTTACTCAAAATCAATTCCGAATCTATACCAGGCATGGGTTTCTCCCGGGCAGGATAGATGGGCAATAATAGGCAGGTATCCAGCTGATCCAGGGCCGCAGCAAAGTCGTCGGTAAAATCGCGTGTGCGGCTATACAGGTGCGGCTGAAATATGCCGGTTATCTTTTTATCGGGGAACAACATCCGTGCGGCACTGATCGCCGCCCGCAATTCGGCCGGATGGTGGGCATAGTCGTCCACATAGACGATATCCGGTTGGCGGACGATAAACTCGAAGCGACGCTTCACCCCGCGGAATCGCGCCAATGCTTCCGACATACCGGGCGTAAAGGCGCCGGAACAATGCACCGCCGCCCATGCCGCTGTGGCATTTTCGACATTGTGCCGTCCCGGATACGCCAGGCGCAGGTCGCTCCAGTCGTAAATGCTCGACTGGATACCGAATGCCATTTGGCCATCTTCCACCCGGAGATCGTGGGCCTCGTAGTCGCCCGCATCTATGCCGAAGGTGAGCACCTTGCGCCCGCCGGCGCGCAATTCCTCCGCCACATCGTCCAACGGCAACCCGTGTTTGTACAGGAGCGTGCCGCCGGGTTTGATCTGCCGGACAAACTGTTTGTATGTTTCCACGATGGCTTCAGGAGTGCCATAGATATCCAGGTGATCGGGATCGAGGGAGTTGAGTACGGCTATTTCGGGATGCAGCTGAAGGAACGAACGGTCGTACTCATCGGCTTCCACAACGACCCAATCGCTCTTGCCTTCCACGAAATTGGAGCCAAGATTGGCCGAGATACCGCCCAGAAACGCCGTGGCATCCACGCCGGCACTGCGCAGCAAGTGGGCAACCATCGTGCTGGTCGTCGTTTTTCCGTGCGTACCGGCAACGGCGATGCAACGCTTACCCCTGCTGATGATCCCCAGCACTTCGGAGCGTTTTTGAAGGGGGTAATTGTGCGCGCGGAACCACGCCAATTCGCTGTGGTCTTGGGGAACTGCCGGTGTCCAAACCACCAAATCCACCTTGGCCGGAATGTGGCGCACATCGTCGTCGTAGTGCACATGCATACCTTCCGCCGCCAGTGCGCGGGTGAGGTCGGTCTCGGTGCGATCGTACCCATGCACTTCTGCGCCATGGCCGCGGAAATACCGGGCCAGTGCCGACATGCCGATGCCGCCGATACCGATGAAATAGATGGTTTGTATGTCTTTGAGTTCCACGTTTCTATTGTGCTTTTGTCAATTCCAGCGTTTCCTGTTGGCCACCCCGGTTCATTTCAAACTTGAGCGTGGTCGCGTCCAATTGCAGGATTTTAACCATGATTTCTTTTTTGCCCTGGGCAGTCGTGTACAATTTATCCTTTTCGGTGCGCCATACGCCGCTTTCCTCTTCGCTTCCAAACTGTGCCGAATAATCGCCCTCGGCCGTAAACTCGAAGGCAACCTGCGCAGCATCCTGGTCCATCGGTTTGCCAAATACGAGCCACTCCTTGCCCTGCCATTTGCCGATGAGGGCCGGGTTGTTGTCGTTGACGCGCTTGCAAGCAGGCAAAGCGAGGGTCAGGAAGAGTATAAATATCCGTGTGTATTTCATATTCATATTTTTACATCATTAGGGTTCATGAAACTTACAGAAATTTATAATGAAAAAAACCATACCAAAGAACTCCTTCCTATCTGCCAGAAATCGAATTATACGCTGGTAAATAATTTTCATTTTCATATTTGTGGCGTTCAATCCAGAAGGACTCCCACTCAAACTGACTTTCATCATCTTCAATGACAGAATACTCTATGGTATCAAATTTCCACTCTCCTCGTTGTAGTTCTTGCAAACGTTGCCGTACAACTCCTTTCCCGATGTAAACAACTCGACCATTATCTACATATCGATAAATCCCTCTGACTTCATATCCTATTTTATCAACCTTGTCTCTTTTTATCGAATTTTCAAAAATAGGCATTAAAGTAATAGCCCATATTTTCCCATCTCGAATTGGCTTAAATCTATTAAGCCCTTTTTGTTGCGATGCCTTAAATATCCATGGTATTCTAAACAATTCTGTGCACTGGCTATAATTTCCTTTATCAGGTGATTTTACGATTTTGAAAGTATTGGAGTCCTCCTCCTTTTTAAATTCAAATCCAATCTTTCTGTCATCATTATCGATGTAATAAGACACATAGCTAAACTTATCCAAGTCAACAATTCGCGAAAAAATGGCATTGTATGAAAATCGATTATTATTCAAGGAGATCATTGGATCACTACTTGGCACATTAACCCTTTTTACTTTAACCCAAGGCATCTGTTTCAAATTTTAAAAATTAAGATCGTAGATAATATTTTACTAAATTTACTAAGCAATTTATATTTTTTGAGTTAATCTATTATTTATAAGAGCCGGCATCACTTCTTAATATTTGTTTCACCTGAAAACTTCGTCGCCAGCTCCACGGCAACTGTTGCAATATTTTCCGCCGCTTTGGGTCGTCCCAGGTGGCGGATATTTTCGCCCAGACTAAACATCAGGGCCTCTTTTTCGAGTAACATCAGGGCTTCGGGCAGCATTTTTTCAACTGCCTCCGCATCGCGCACCAAACGGGCAGCACTCTTTTCCACCAAAGCCAACGCGTTTTTGGTCTGGTGATCCTCGGCTACATTGGGCGAGGGCACGAGCACAATCGGCTTCCCGACCAAACACAGTTCACTAATACTCAGGGCGCCTGCCCGAGAGACAATGAGATCGGCGGCGGCATAGATTAAATCCATTCGGTCAATAAATGCGCGGATTTGCACATTCGGCAGCCGGGCAGTGTCGCAGTTGGAATACTCATGCTCGTAAAAACGCCCGCACTGCCAGAGTACCTGCACATCGTGGCGATCGGCCAGAAGAGCGGTATTTTCGGCCATAGCACGGTTGAGGGTGCGTGCTCCAAGGCTGCCGCCGATAATCACGATGGTTTTCCGGTCGGGCGCCAAGCCATAGTGCTGCTGTCCTTCTTCGCGTTTTCGGTCCAGTTCCAAAATATCCTGCCGTACCGGATTTCCGGTGAAAATGATTTTCTCCGCCGGGAAATAGTGCTCCATGTGATCGTAAGCCACACAAATACGCGTGGCTTTTTGCGCCAAAAGACGGTTGGTCACGCCCGCATACGAGTTCTGCTCCTGAATGATCGTCGGGATACGCAATTGCTGGGCCGCACGCATGACCGGGCCGGAGGCATACCCGCCGGTACCAATCACCACATCGGGTTGAAAACGCTTCACGATACGCTGGGCTTTCAGGGAACTTCCGACCAGTTTGAACGGGAAAATAAGATTGCGACGCAGGTTTTCCAGAGAAAACCCGCGCTGAAAACCAGCGATGTTCAGACCTTCAATGGTGTACCCTGCCTGCGGAACACGCTCCATCTCCATTTTACCGGTAGCTCCCACAAACAAAAACTCGGTGTCGGGCCGCAGCCGCTTAATGGCATCCGCAACGGCAATAGCCGGAAAGACGTGTCCGCCTGTTCCGCCGCCGGTGATAAGTATGCGCAATTGCCGATGCATGTTTTATAATGATGAATGATGAATGATGAATGATGAATGATGAATGATGAATGATGAATGATGAATGATGAATGATGAATATCACTCTGTGCCTTCCTAAAATACCTTGACCTGAATGAAGAAATTATAAATCAAGGTTCAACGAAAGTTGAAACGGATTATCAACGAATTGTTTGATTGTAAAGATTTCGATTTCCGGTCTTGATGCCGGATCAAGTTCATTGACA
>JBGSKO010000110.1:0-39947 GCA_041741155.1 Saprospiraceae bacterium
CGATTGAATTTGAAACTTTTTGTCGCCTTTTTTTGACATTACAGATTGACTTTTGAGGTCAAGCTATTTTAGGCAATGACAAATGATGAATCAAAAAAAATAACGTCGGACTCTACGCAATTCATCATTCATCATTCATCACTCATCATTACTATTTGAGCTATTGTTTCCCCGATGGCCAGCGAAGCCGTGGCGGCGGGACTGGGGGCATTGCAGACATGGATGACGTGCTGTTTTTCGAGAATCAGGAAATCGTCGTGCAAGTAACCTTCCGGGGTACAGGCCATGGCACGTACACCGGAGCGGGCCGGCGTCAGATCATCGGGACCGATTTCCGGGACTAAGTGCTGGAGCGCTCGCGCGAAGTGGTTTTTGGAAAATGAACGCCGCATTTCGGCCAGCCCGTCGCGCCAGTACCGGCGGGCAAGGCGCTGAAAACCGGGAAAGGCCAACGTTTCAGCCAGTTCGCGCGGGTGAACATCCCAGCGGGAGTATCCTTCGCGGCGAAACGCCAGCACAGCATTGGGGCCGGCCTCGATACCGCCGTGAATCATCCGCGTGAAATGCACGCCAAGGAACGGGAAGTTGGGATTTGGCACCGGATAGATGAGGTTGCGCACGAGGTGTTCGCGTTCGGGTATCAGGTCGTAGTACTCGCCACGGAACGGCAGAATCTGCACGCCGGGGTTTTCACCACTGCGGCGGGCCATTTTGTCGGAATAGAGTCCGGCACAGGCCACAACTTTTTTGGCCGTGCCCTCCCAATTGGAAGCGCTTATTGCCACCGCGTCCGTGCGCGGCTCGATGCGCTCCACCTGCACACCGGTGATGATCGTGCCGCCGGCAGCCTCGATCAGTTCGGCGTACTTGCGGGCCACGAGACCATAGTCGGCGATACCGGCTTGCGGTACCCAAACAGCCTCCACCGCGCGGACGTGCGGTTCAATTTCCCGGGCTTCTTCCGGACCGATTTTTCGCAGGCCCTGAAGGCCATTTTCCTGGCCGCGCCGAAAGATCAGATCGAGTTGGCCGCGCTCGCTTTCTTCCGCAGCGACGATAATTTTCCCGCAGATATCAAACGGAAGGCCATGCGTACGGCAGAAATCGAGCATCAGATCGTACCCACGTCGGCAGTTTTGTGCGCGCAGGCTGCCGGGCCGATAATATATGCCGCTGTGGATGACACCGCTGTTGCGGCTGCTCTGGTGGGAAGCCACGCGATCTTCCTTTTCCAGCACCGCGAGGCGCAAACCAGGGCGGTGCTGCAAAATCTGCAGGCCGGTGGCGAGACCGACGATGCCCCCGCCAATGATAACGATGTCATACATAACCATTTCCCCCTTAATACCCCAGTGCCTGCGCGGGCAACGGCTCGCGTACGCCACCCATCGGGGCATACTGCACCTTCAGACCCGAGCCGCCACCACTATTAAAGTAAACCAGGCGCAGTTGGTGCCAGCCCTGCTGCAGGTAGGCGTTGCCGGTTTTTTCCTCCATACCGTGGTCGCCGTCGTTGTTCACCACCACCTGACCGTCGAGTTCGAGTTGGCTGCCGTCGTCGGATTCGAGGAAAAACTGATAGCCGCGGGTTTCGGGAACGAACAGATATCCTTTCCAGATCATCCCGCATTTTTCCTCCTTGCACAGCGGATCGAGGTCAAAATTGATCGCAACCCCGCGCTTCAAAATGGACGCGTATTGCAGCGCCTGAACGCTGTATTGGCTGGTTTGCACCACCTCCACATTCAGGCCTTGTTGTGGCTGCCGGTACATGGACAGGCTGGGCATGAGGGTATGGAGTTTGACGACCGCCGTGTCTTCCCGGCTCGCAAGAAGGCCGGGTTTGAATGCCCGGACGCGCACGGTGCGGGCTTCGTTCAGCAAAATCGGCTGGGCGTAGGCCTGCGATTTGTCGGTGGGCGGCGTGCCGTCGAGGGTGTAGCGCAAGACCGCATCGGGCGTAGCACAGGACATGGACACCGTGGGCCGCATCGTCTGCGGGTCGTACTGGACGCTCACTTCCGGCCGGCCGACGAACGCGCCGTAGTTGGCTATTTTGATGGAAAATGCGTGCGGCGACTTGAGCGCCGCGGGATCGTACAGCGGCAGGGTGATAACCGTGTTGCCGCCAATAGCTTCGGCGCGCAAGCGCTGCTTAGTGGCCAAAAGCGTCACTTCGGTATTGTTTGGAATCTGTACGCCGCGCAAGGTCACGCGGTTGTCCGCAGGATACTTGGGTAGGGTGACGTACAGGGTATTCGCTTTCGGGTTGTAGGTATAAAATGCTTCTTTCACCGCGTAGCCCGGTTCCGGATGCACGGTTTGTTTCAGCAGCAGGTCGCCATGCGCGGCATTGTGTTTGTAGTCCCGATTTCCCTCACTCCACTGGCTGGGGATGCGCCAGCGCCGGGTGCCATAAATAGCTTCACCGTTGACTTCCAGCCATTTGCCCATTTCCAGCAAACGTTCTTGCATGATGGGCGGAATTTTTCCGTAGCCGTCGGGGCCAATGTCCAGCAGGAAATTTCCCCCGCGCGACACCTTATCTATCAGGTGCAAAACCAGGGATTGAGCCGAATTGTAGTCGCCGGCATCCTCGGCTCGGTTGTAGCCGTACGAGTGGCCCATACCGCGGCTTTCTTCCCAGGCATGGTCTTCAAAATCAAGGTTTGGTTCGTACTCCGGGGTATAAACGCCGGCGTGGTGGAAGCGGGTGCCGCTGCCCCAGCGGTCATTGGTGACGACGCGGTCGCGCACGGGGCTTTGGGAATAGAGCCAAGCGAGAAACTGCGGCGAGCGCCAGGTATCGGGCGTTTCGTCCCAGTCGCCGTCGGACCAAAGCACCCAGGGTTGGTATTTGGTCACAAGGTCGTGCAGTTGCGGCAACGCATGTTCGAAGGCGTATCGGTTGCGGTCCGTTTTCCAGAGGGGGTTGTACCACTCGTACAGGGAGTAGTAGATACCGGGTTTGACACTCGTTTTATTGAGAGCGGTCACCAGGTCGCCTACGAGGTCGCGTCTGGGGCCGGTGCTGACGGAATTCCAGGGAAATCCCCAGGTTTTGTCGGCCTGTGCGCTGGGCCACAGGCAGAATCCGTCGTGGTGTTTGGCGGTGAGTACCACGTATTTGGCGCCAGCTTTTTCAAACAGTTTGGCCCACTCATCGGGTTCGTACAACGCTGCACGGAAGTCGCCCGCGAGGTCGTAGTAGCTACGGTTATCGTAGTTTTTTTGGTGAAAATCGCGGACTTTGCCGTCGTGGGAGTTGTTTTCGAGCGAATGTTGGTACCACTCGGCATAGTTACCTTTGGCGGTATAGCCCGGCACGGAATAAACGCCCCAGTGGATAAAAACACCAAATTTGGCATCGAGCCACCACTCGGGTGTTGGGCGGGAGTCGAGGGATTTCCAGTCAGGCTGGTACGTTTGTGCGAAGGCCATGGTGCAATACAGGAAAAGGGAAATAAACAGGATCGGTCGGTGCATACAGTAGAAAGTTTAGTTCGATTTTGGACAAATGTAAAGCAGTATTCGGAGGCATCGGGAAAAAATTGCGTCCTTCGTCCGCCGAACCCAGTGACGGGTATCGCACTTGAATACAACATCTGAATTTTATGAGAAAGCACTTTTACATGTTGGTGTTTGCTTACGTAGCCCTGCTCCTTGGCTCCAATTGCAAGGACGAAAAAAGTATTTATGAGGATTGTTGTGGGACAAGTCCGACCATGGATTCGATCGTGACCACCGGTTTTCATATTATCAGACAAGAGAGCGTCGAGATAATGGCCAGGGTCTTGGTACCCAATATTTTTGTCCCCGCACCTCCAAATATGGATGGCAATATGTTTTTGCCATTTGGTGCTCAAATGAATTCTTACATTATGGGAGGAGGGGCTTGGGTTAATGAAATCCGACATCTCGTTTGTTTAGACAATAACGGCGACACACTTTTTGTGCGGCGCAATTTTCTACCTAACCGTCCGGAACTCGGTTGGGACGGAAAAAAGCCCGATGGCACCCTTTTCTACGGAAGTTTTGAATATGATATTGCGGTAGAATTTTTCAACGGTACCCAACCCGAAGTGAGAACCTATAAAAACCGCGCATGCGCTTTCAAGTGCCATGATGCCAGTTTCCCTACACAAGTCTTGCCGGATTGCTTATTTCCAAATCAAAATGCAGGCGAAGGATGGCCAGATAAAACACAGCCTTATCCAAAGGACTGTTTTTAATCACACGTTCGCACTTTATCCCCCCCGGAAATCAGGGAACCTGATTTACTCAAACCAACAGTCAAACACGGAACAAAGATGTCCAACACCGCCATCAACCTCGAAATCGAAAAAAACAACGATGCCATGCTGCTGGCTGTCGGGAAAATGAACCGCCTGCTGGACCATATCGAGGAAGGCGGCGGCAAAAAGCGCATCGAAAAACTACACAACGAAGGCAAGATGACCGCTCGCGAGCGCATCGATTTCCTGCTGGACGAGGGCGCATCCCGCATCGAAGTGGGCGCCTTTGCCGGCTACGAAATGTACCAGGAGCACGGCGGCTGCCCGGCCGGCGGCGTGGTGGTGGTCATCGGGTATGTGCGCGGGCGGCAGGTCATCGTGGTCGCCAATGATGCCACGGTGAAAGCCGGCGCGTGGTTTCCCATCACCGGCAAAAAGAACCTGCGCGCGCAGGAAATCGCCATGGAAAACCGCTTGCCGATCATTTATCTGGTGGACAGCGCCGGGGTCTATTTGCCCATGCAGGACGAAATTTTCCCCGACAAGGAGCACTTCGGGCGCATTTTCCGTAACAACGCCAAACTCTCCTCGGCGGGTATCCCGCAAATCGCCGCCATCATGGGCTCCTGTGTGGCGGGCGGCGCTTACCTGCCCATCATGTCCGACGAGGCGCTCATTGTAGAGGGTACAGGCTCCGTGTTCCTCGCCGGGCCATACCTCGTAAAAGCCGCCATCGGCGAAAATGCCGACAAAGAAACCCTCGGCGGGGCGGCTACGCACTCCGAAATTTCCGGCGTGACCGACTACAAAATGCCCGACGACAAAACCTGCCTCAACACGATCAAAGACCTCGTGGACAAGTTTGGCCGGTTCGACACCGCCGGTTTCGACCGCGTGAAACCACTGCCGGCCGCCGGCAACCCCGAGGATGTGTTTGAAATTTTCCCGGCAAACGGCGCCAAACCCTACGACACGCTCGAACTCCTGCGCCGGATCGTGGACGAGGGCAAACTCACGCAATACAAGGAACATTACGGCAAAACCATCATCACCGCGTATGCCCGCATTGACGGCTGGGCGGTGGGTATCGTGGTCAACAACCGGCAGGTGGTGAAAAATGCAAAGGGCGAAATCCAGTTCGGCGGGGTTATCTACTCCGATTCGGCGGACAAGGCTACGCGTTTCATTATGAACTGCAACCAGAAAAAAATCCCGCTCGTGTTCCTGCACGACGTGACGGGATTCATGGTCGGCACCCGCTCCGAGCATGGCGGTATCATCAAAGACGGCGCGAAAATGGTGAACGCCGTGTCCAACTCCACAGTGCCCAAATTCAGCATCGTAATCGGCAACTCGTACGGGGCGGGCAACTACGCCATGTGCGGCAAGGCCTACGACCCGCGCCTCATCGACGCCTGGCCTACGGCCAAAATCGCCGTCATGGGCGGTAAACAAGCAGCCAAGGTGCTGACGCAAATTCAGGTACAATCGCTCAAAGACAAGGAGCACGCACCCGACCCCGCCGCCGAGAAGGAGCTTTTTGAAAAAATAAAAGCCCGCTACGAGGCCCAAACCACGCCCTACTACGCCGCCGCCCGCCTCTGGGTGGATGCCATCATTGACCCGCGCGACACCCGTCTGTGGATCAGCATTGGCATCGAGGCGGCGAACAATGCACCGGTGGAAAAATTCAATGTGGGCGTGATGCAGGTGTAAAAAAAAGTCAAACGAACGTGACGGGGTGACTGCCAGTCACCCCGTCACTATGAGATAGCACAGTCCAATCACACCCCCACAGCAATGACCATCCGCCGCATCCTTCCCGCCGACTTGCCGGCGCTGCGCGATCTCGCCGAGCGTACCTTCCGCGATGCCTGGCAACATCTGAATGAGCCGGAGCAGTTCGAGGTGTACTGCAGGGAGCATTTTTCGGTGGAACAACTCGCTGCCGAAAACGCCGTGCCGGACGCGGAATTCTATTTTGCACTCTTGGGAGAACAGCCGGTAGCCTACCTGAAATTGAATTTGAATTGCCTCCCGGGCCCTGCTGCGGAGGTAAAAACCGCGGACCAATGGCTTGGAAACGCCCTGCAGATCGAGCGCATTTATGTGCTGCAAAACGTACAGGGCCGACGCATCGGGGAGCAGCTTATGGCGTTCAGCGAAGCCCGCGCCGGCGCAACGGGAGCGTCCTGGGTATGGCTGAGCGTGTGGCAAAAAGCCCCGCGTACCGTCCGGTTTTATCAAAAAAATGGTTTTGAAATCTTTGGTCTGGAGACCTTCTGGGTAGGCAATGACCCGCAGCCGGACTGGCTCATGCGAAAACGGGTGTAGTTTTTTTGCACCGCGGAGACGCGGAACGAAAAAGCCTCATTCTTCGAGATCGAAGAACCCCAACCGATTGCGCTCAAAGCGTTTGATCTCCAGGCCGTTGTTACCAAAGCGCATACCTTTTTTCACGGAAAGGTCTGCCTCGTGGGCAGTCACCAGCAGCAGTCCGCCAAAACACTTCACCAGGAACTTACCGCTCTCGAATACTGCCACGATTGTACCGGCGGGCCATTTTTCGTAGCCAAAATCGTGTATATCGAACACTTGCGCGGCCCAAATGTGTACTTGCTGATCGCCGACGTATGTAAATGCCCCGCTGAACGGGCGGGTGACGGCGCGGATGAAACGCTCCAGTGCAGCCACATCCTGCTCCCAATCCAGGAGGCCGTCTTGCGGCGTGCGCTTGGGGTAGTAGGTGGGCATAATCGTATCGTCCTGTCTGGTGCGTTTGAAATCGTTGTGCACAAGGCCTTCGATGTTGCGCTCGATCAGGAACTTCATGGCCAGGGTATTTTTGAAGTGCATGGTCTCGGCCGTGTCCTGTGGGGTAATTTGGAACTTGAACGTATCCACCACATCACCGGAGTCCACCCCGGGATCATAAAGAAAGAGGTTGGTATAAAACGCCAGTCGGCCTTCGATGACGGACCAGTTCATGGGTGAGCGCCCGCGGCCGAGGGGTAAGTTGGCAGCACTCCCGTGCATCCCGAAGGCGCCAATATGGAGACCCGCCAGCACTTCTGCAGGGATAAGCCGCTGCCAGCCCATGACGAATGCGATGTCCAGGTTCAGGCTGTTGATATAAGCAATATCCGCTGCGTGTTTGAGGGAATAATACTTGGCTTGATAGACTTCAATACCGCGCGCTTCGGCTTCGGCCTTCAAATCAAGGTAGTCCGCTACGTCGTGTTTGTTCCCGGCATCAGGAGCGATGGTTACGAGGTAGCGAACGGGGTACGGGATATTCAGGTTGTCCAGCAAGAACAGGGTGGTCGCTTTGCAGCCGAACACCGCGATCTTATCAAATGTGGCCATTTAATTTTCGGAATGGGATACAGTTGTGGGAAAAATCCGCTTTAAGCCCATCCACCCGATGGTCGTAGTACACCTTTAGTTTATCAAGATTTGTGTTACCGTCGAGCATCCACCAGATCGGGTGAATCAACAGGTGAATGGTTTTTTGCTGCGCAAACTCCGGCGTATCGAACGGGTGACCAAAGCGCCACACTCCGGTAGAGTCGGAGACATACTTGATGTCCCGGAAATACTTGGATTGGTACGTATGCTCAATACCGTTGATGGGGGCATCAAATTCCTGGAAAAAAGGATTGGGACGGTGGAGGCTGATGATATCCACTTCGGCATGGAACAGGTTCCGGAAAATCGTCACCTCCTGTTGCAGCCCTTTATGAAAATCCTCATAAATAGTCGGATCAAAGTGGATGCTGATCGTATGGCCCATGTCCCGAATCAGTTGAACATTTTCGTAATCCTGCGGGGAGAAAATGTTGTAGAGACTGGAGCGGAGCAAGAAGAAATACGTCGCTTTGATCCCCATTTGACTTTCAATGGTCGCCGCTTTCAAGGCGAAGTTGGTATCAAAGTCAATATCGTGACGCAGGACTATTTGTTTTTTAGGCTCCCGGAGCTCATTAAAAAAACAAAATTGGTATCCTTGTTTTAGATAGGACTGCAAAAATTCTTCATAGCACCCAAACCGATTGTAGTTGGGCGCGACGGAAAGGTTTTTTCGCGGGGATGCACAGGTGTCAGTCGGTGCAATAGCTTGCTGACTCTGAGAGAGTAAAAAATTGACCATGGGTGTACGCTTTTCATGAATATTCCCAAAAGATGATTAGATCAGATGTCTAACCTGGATTAAAGGATTAAAGAAAAAAATATTAAAGGCTAAAGGTAAGCGCGTTTTACAAACTAAAAAAAACGAATGTGTTTTTTAGCAGCTTCGCACGCGTTTGATAAATATGTTATACATCGCTTTAGCGAAGTACCGGATGTCTGTTAGTAGCGGTTGGCGTTCGTAGGCTTGCAAGTAGCGCCGTTCGATTGCAACAGTATCTTCCAGCGATTTCGGAATTTCAACATATACCGGCGGCACTAATCCCGGTTTAAAATTCTTCCGATATTCCTGAAAATCAGCCGGATAAAGGCTAAAATAGTGCTTACTGATGGGACGGACACCGAACAGTTTCATATCGCCCCGAATCAAGTTGTACAACATCGGTAGCTCGTCAATCCAGTATTTCCGCATGAATCGCCCTACCGTTGTGATGCGCGGATCATTGTTGAACTTGGATCCTGTGCCAATGCCGCCTGCTCCATTTCGCTCGTAAATAAACTCTTGTACGTATTCGGAATAGGGCGACATGGTGCGCATTTTATACACCTTGACGATCTTTCCGTGTTTGCCTACGCGCCTTAATTTGATGAAAGGTCCGTAAGTGGCTTCCTGGTTAAAATCGGGTTCACCGACTTTTTCGGCTGCAAAGTACAACTTACCTTCAAATTCTAAGGAATCGAGCAAACGAAATCCACAAGCGTACAAACGGCCGTATGTTTCCATCTCCGAAATAACCCGTCCGTGTCCCTTGGTCAGGGCAAAATAACTGCGGCGCAGATAGGGAAGTTTGGGCCAAACCCGCTTTGCCGCGTAATCAAAGGCATAGATAATTTTGTTCAGTGGGCGGGGGTACTTGGTCAAAATACGCTCCTTTCGATGCTGCGAAACTTCCACACAGCCTGCCAAACAACCGCCCTCCGGCAAATGCTGGTTGGCGGATTCGAGGAACTGATTGATGTACCGCACATCGTTCAGCCGATGTGCATTCATGATGAACCCAACGCGGTCTCCACCAACCACACTGGATTTAAGGGAAAATACGGTATCCAGGAGTACTGCTTCTTCCAGCAGCTCCGGTGCGATGTTTTTTTCTAAAAAACCTATGATCTCGGTGGGCAACGTTTTGCCCAGCAGGCTCAATGATAGCGCTTCGAGATTGTTAAGTTGGTCAATAACAATAGACATGCTTCGTGCATTTTTGGTGATGCAAGTTGTTGTTTCGAAAGGCCGCAAATGCGGGATAAAGGGGGGAGTATTAAAAAGAGAAATGAACATACGCAATCCGGAACTTGCAACACGGTGCCGGTTTCGTTCCAGACACTTGTAGCTCGAGCGAGAAGGTTATGCTCATCAATGGAAATCGCACATACATCCTCCAAAACGGGTTGAAGCCGAAACGAGGCGTGCGCGAACGCAGATTGCAAAGGAGAGAACAATGGAAATACCCGGCGACAGACCGTTATGGATAATTCATACTGCCGATTATAAAAGGGGGGAGAGGTGCAGTATGCGCTGAAACGCTCAGGATTGATATTCGGGGCGGTGATCGCGCTAAGTGGCGCCGCTTTTAAATGTCGAGTTATCGTATAGGCACAACGTTTAAGAAAAAGAATCAGTTATCTGCATGACCCGCCGCTAAAATTATGCCAACCCGCTGCTTTTTGGCACAGCCGAGCCAGCATTTAAACACATGCGTACCCTGGTAAAGGTAGTTTCAATCAACATGGATTGGCCTTAAACCGCCGCGGCACTCCGCATTTTTATCAACCAATACTTCACCATGTTTTTGGCCTGTTGCTGGTATTTATCGGTTAGCCAGAGCGTGGGGTTGTCCGTCCACCGTTGGGGGTGAAAATTGAGCATGGCGCGCTGTGGAAAGCGGTCATTCCGGATGGCTTCGACGATGTCGAACGTCGTGCGGAAAACCAATCCAAAGTGGTCCTCCACTTTGTCGCGAACACTTACCGAGCTACCGTTCCAACGCCGCCCGGTATCGGTCATGTAAAATACTTTGCTGTAGTCAATATCAAAGTACGGCTCGCCGATGAGGCCATAGTCCCGGTATTGGTAGTGCTTCCATACGTCTTTGTTGTCGTACGGCGAACGCGGACTACCGTGCATGCAGATGGTGCTTACTGGTACTACTTTGCGTAGTTTGGCCAAATGTTGCTCGAAAAGTTTGATCGCTTTCTGCGGGTTGCCCTTGGCAAAATCCATATCCTCGTAATGGTAGCCTACCTCGTGCCCCAGATCGTGTATGGTTCGGATGACGCCTTCGTCGTAGCTCTCCGGCACCATGCGGAAATAGTAACTGCCGACGATGCCTTTTTCATGTTGGATACGGGCAAACTCTTGACTGTGCAGTTTCCGGTCGTCCACGTCGTGGCGTAGCATAATGACCTTCTCTAACGGGTTGATCAGGTATTCTGTGAATGTTTGAAATTGGTAATCCGCTGCCAGAAACGCCTCAAGCAATTCCCGGTAGGCGGAAATAGTAAAGTCACGCATAATGAAAGAAGAGAGTTAGTATTAGGTTTGTAAAAAGTGATGGATTATGGATTAGGTACAAAAATAATAGGTACTGGAACACTGTTGAGTGCTTACATCTTTAATGGTAACAGCAAGAAAAGTGGAACATTCGTGGTCTTCACCTAACTAACTGTTGCTGAATATTTTTCCAAATTATACTGGTAAACACGTCTCAAACCCTCCAGCATTCGCACCTGTGGCCTATAACCGAGGTGTTGTCGTATTTTTGAAATATCGGCCATGGAGTGCTTCACGTCGCCGGGGCGCTCGGGACCGTATTGGGGTTGGAAATTCTTTCCGGTGATCTGGCGCAGCATTTCCACCATTTCGTTCAAGTCCACCTGTTCGCCGCAGGCCACGTTATAGACTTGGTTCAGTGCCGCCTTATTTTCGGTGAACAGCGCCAGGTCATTGGCATGCAACGCGTTTTCCACATAGGTGAAGTCGCGGCTCGTCGTGCCGTCGCCATGTATTTTGAATGGCGTTTCATCAATAAAAGCCTTGCAAACAATTGGAATTACGGCAGCATATGGGTTGTCGGCATTTTGACGCGGACCAAAAATATTGAAATATCGCAATCCCACGAAAGGTAAACCGTAAGTTTTGGCAAAAACCTCGGCGTAGAGTTCCGCCGCATACTTGCTTACAGCGTAAGGCGACAAAGGCCGACCGATGCGCTCCTCTACCTTGGGAAGTTCCGCGCTGTCGCCGTAAGTACTGGACGAAAACGCCAGAACTACCCGATCTACATTCGCCTCCTTGGCGGCATGCAAAATGTTGACAGTACCGCCCACATTTACCTCGTTGGTTCGCATGGGGTTTTCGATGGAGCGCGGAACCGAACCGAGTGCCGCCTGATGCGTCACCTTGTGTATACCGCGCATGGCGTGCCGGCACACTTCGTAGTCGCAAATATCGCCCTTGACAAACTCGAAGTTCGGATGCGAAAGGAACTCTTCAATGTTTTCGTAGTACCCGTTGGAGAGGTCGTCCACGACACGGACGAGTGCAACGCGGTCGTCGCGGAGAAATTTCTCCACCAAATTAGAGCCGATAAATCCGGCTCCGCCCGTAATGAGTAAGTTGACTGACATGCCGATAAAGGTTGGAAGGTTTCTGGTTAGAGGGTTTCTGGTTGGAGGGTTTTGGTGTGATGGGCTGGTTGAGGTTTGCCGTTTTTGTGATAGCGGTTGATGATAAAATCGAAGTAAAACTGCGTAGCGTTTTCTTTAAGGGCCAAATATACCTTGCTGCGTTCACGAAAAACAGCGCGATTTTCATTCAGCACCTTGTCTACCATTTCAAAGACCTGGTCGGACTCGAGGGTGTTGAACACTAAACCGTACTGCTCCAATTCTATGCAAGTGGCGGATACTACGGTGCTGATGTAAATACATGGTGTACCTAAAACACCCGCTTCAATAGCAGTGGTGGTACCCTCGCTTACGACAATGGAGGCGTAGTTTATCACGTCATGAAATTTATCCGGCGGCAACGTCAGGCAGTACGGCTTCAGTTCGTCCGTCACGCCGCGCTCCGAGGTGATGAACACCCGCATGCGCTCTGCGAGTTTTTTCACCAACTGCACCTTGTCATCGGGAGTCATACCCTTGTGCCCCACGTCGTGCGAGGCGTTCCAGGAGATGAAGCGGATGACGGCGTACGGCTCGTCCTCCTGCACGCCAAGCAGGGTGCGGATAGACGGGTTCGGCCTAAAAAAATCGGGGTGCAAATAGGCAATTTCGTGGTGACTGTTGTATCGTATCTGCTTGGGACCAAGGTCCTTCCGTATTTCCGTTGGTGTAAGTATGGCATCCGTAAACGGCCGGTACAGCATGACCTGTTCCATGTTGCCGGTGTCCTCGATAGCGAGGTTTTTTGCCCCGAGCAAAAACGCAGCATGGGCGGCGTAGGGTGTTCCGTGACTGATAAACAGATCTGGTTTGAAACGCAAGCCTGTGCGGAACATCGCCAGGTCATACCGAAGGAGCCCCCAGAGTTTGCCGGGCAGGCTGCGGTAATGTTTGCCGAAGTTGACATACGGAAAACCTTCCGCTTTTAGCAAGGTGAGTTCAAACTCCTTGTCACGGGCGGTGAATAGCACCTCGTCGCCATTTTTTAAAAGCAGACGCGCCAGGTGTTTGAATAAATGTACATGGGCGGGGTGCCCGATATCGAAGATTACACGCATTGGTAGAGTGATGAGCTATGAGTGATGAACGATGAGTGGATTCACGCTACTGGTACTCAGACCTTCCAGGTTTTTAAACCTTGTTCCGAGAACGCCCGATAGTGTGGAGCCTGCCTCACTTGATTTTTTTGTAAACTTCCAGTCCTAATTTCCCCACCCGGTACAGGGTTGGGCTTAGCACCATTTCGTAACGCCCGTAAGCAACTTGCTCGCCGCCAAAACGGGCCTTGAACTCCCGAACCCCGTAGTCTTCCTCGGGGCGTCCGGCGCCCATGAAGTCGAAGTGATCGAACCCGTGTTTTACGCCGTACTCAATGGGCGCCCACGATGCCAATACGCTGGGGTGCACCCCATTGATGACCCCGTTTTCGCCACACACATACCACTGGTACAGCACTTTATTTTTATACGTCGGCCCAATACTGCCACCTACGACCCGGCCATCGTATTTCACTACAAACACCTTGGTTCCCGGCGATTTCCACATGTTCACAAACAGATCGGGACCAGGCAGGGGTTTTTTCACCTTCTCCCGGTATAGTGTTTCCAAAATACCGTACATGCCCAATACATCCATTTCCGATTCGGCTTCGCCAACGGTTGCGCCGGCAGCGAGGCTGGTTTTGATCTGCCGGCGACGGTTACTGCCCATACGTGCTTTTGCTGCGGCCTCGTCGTCGGTTTTAACCAAAAAGTTCAAGTGGGGCCGAAAGCGGAACCCGCAGGACTCGAAATCGCTGTGAAGGGGGGTGCAGTCGAAGAAGTTGCGAAACTCAATGAAGATCGCTTTGCCTTGTGCATACTGCTTCATTGCTCTTAGCAACTTCCTTGCCACATCACTCCGATCTACTGCGGGTTCAGGAGAAACAAGTGGCCCGGCCCACACGATCAGCCGCCGGGAAAACCACGATTTCAGGCCGCCGCCGTCCGACTGAATAACGCCCATGAGCGAGCCGACAATGGCGCCGCGTTCATCCGTGGCCACCACGAGAAAAGGTTTATACCCGCCAACCGTCTCGATGAAGCGGAAAAACACACCACTCTGAAAATAATTGGCGTTCGGATTGGCATCCACAAAGCGGTCGAGCGGCACCAAGAGGCCGTTTTGTTCTATTTGGGCGTAGGTAGTGTAGATATTTGTTTGCATGACGTTGAGTTAGGTTTCTGGTTGGAAGGTTAGAGGGTTTCTGGTTGGAAGGTTTGGCGTGTGTCCCCCCCAACCCCAAATGGGAGGGGCCGGGGGTGGGGTTTCAACCGCCGTTTCCCAGCCATCCACATCAACAACGTCCACACCCCGCTAACTTTCACACACACGGTATCAACGTTGTCGGTGTCGTCCACGCTGAGGCGTTTGAGGCGGTAGGGGTCGGTTTTGAGGGTATTGTAGCCGAAATCTACCGCGATGGCACAGTCGTATCCGGCTTGTTTGATCAGGTCAATATCGCGGTCGCAGTAGTCGCCATTCGGGTACGCCAGGGCATTGATACGCAGGCCGAAGTCCCGTTCAAGGATCTTTTTGGAGTCGAAAATTTCCGCCCGCGCCTCCGCGTCCGTGCAAGTAGGCAGGCAAGGGTGAAATACCGTGTGGCTCTGAAAATTGACGCGCGCCTGCATATCCCGAATTTGCGTTTTGGTCAGGGCCAGCGGGGTATCAAATTCCCGTTCCGGCTGAAAACCGACGTGAGCGAGTTTGGCTAGCCGAATTTGGTTCGGCACCAATTTCAGGGCATTGGTATTTATTTCCGAGTGTTTGTACTTGAACCAGTAGTGGCGGTTGGTGTCCACAATGCCGGCGCACAGGAAAATCGTGACGGGCAGGTTCAGGTTTTCCAAAACGGGCAACAGCGTGTGGTTGCGGATATGCCCGTCGTCGAGGGTGATGATAAGCGCCTTGTCGGGCAGCTGGGATGCGTCGCCGGCCCGGCGTGCGGCGAGGTAGTCGTCCAGGGCAATGACGTGGTACGTTTTGGCCAAATACCCAAACACCTGCTCGGCCAGGTCGGGCGCGATGTCGTGAAACATCGCGATCGTCACCCGGCGGCGTTGCAGCGTTTCCCGGACCAACCAGGGCAGGCCGGAGTAGCGCAGGAGTTTGAATACGGTGTTTCGCATGCTCATTTTCCGTCAATGAATTGGTTGTACCATTTGTCGAGGTGAATCCATTTCCAGATTTCGCGGGAGTAGTTGCCTTCCCGGGCGAGGTGTTTCTGGTAAATGCCGTGTACTTTTTTGATGTCCATGATGCCGCGGCTGACGAACGGCTCGCTGTGAATCAGGTCGGTGATGTATTTCTGAAAAACCGGCTTGCGGAACCACTCCGCTTCGGGAGTTTCGAAACCTACCTTGTCGCGCCGCATCCGGATAGCTTCGGGCAGGGTGCCTTTCATGGCCTCCCGGAGGATATTTTTGGTCATGCCTTTTCGGATAATCATGTCGTCGGGCAGCGCGAGGGTGCGCTCTACGAGACGGTAGTCCAGAAACGGCACGCGGGCTTCGAGCGAAAACCACATGGAGTTGCGGTCTTCCCATTTCAGCAGGTGCTCCAGTTTGAACTCAAAATGGTTAATCAGCGCCTCTTGCAGCGACCGGGAGCCGTACAAATCCTCGGTGATAACGTTGCTGCGCTGGGCGTTTGCCTGAAAAAAATCGGGATCGAGGTACCCCTTTTCCATAACCCGTGCCTGTGTGCGCAGAAACGCCGGCAGCAGGAAGAACACGAGACTTTTGATGCCGTACAGGGACTGGTGTTTGCCGTAGTAATGGGCCATTTCGGACGCCAGCGCCGCGAGCCGGCCCTGGCGCAGCAGGTTTTTGAAATGAAACCCGAAGAAATAGTGGTAGCCCGCGAGTGCCTCGTCGGCGCCCTGTCCGTCGAGGGTAACCACAACGTGTTCGGCGGCGAGTTTCATGACGCGGTACTGCGCGTAGGTGGAGCTGCTGGGCACGGGTTCGTACTGCGCCAGCGCGAGGTCGTCAAGGTCGGCCAACAGGCTGTTTTCGTCGGGCCGGGTGTAGTACATATTTTGTACCTGGCCCTTGTACAAGTCAATGAACGACGACTCATCGCCGTTCTGGCCGCTGCCGTAAACCGCGGAAAAGGTGTTCAAATCCTTTTTTTGAAAATCCTGTAACAGTACCGACACGATGCTCGACGAGTCGAGTCCGCCGCTGAGGCACACGCCCACCGGCACGTCGCTGCGCAGGCGCAAACCAATGGCGGAGGCGAACATTTCGCGGTATTCTTCCGGGTTTTTGAATGGTTCTTTGATCTCCTTGCGGATATCGTACCATTTGCGGGGGCGGAAGGTTTTTTCGGCAGCCGGAGCGCCGGGTGCGAGGTTGAGGTGAAAACAGTGTCCGTGATCGAGTTTTTTGACTTCCTGCAAAAACGTGCCGTCGTTCTGGTCGGTGCGGTTGAAGGCGAGGAAGTTGAATAGCGTTTCCTGATCGGGCGTCGGTTTGCGGCCCAAAACAGCGGTGATGGAGCGGATATCGGAGCCGAAGAGGATGCGCTCGCCGTCCAAAGCGTAAAAAAACGGTTTCACACCGTAGCGGTCGCGGGCAGCGAACACCTTTTTATCCCGGCGGTCGTACAGCACCAGCGCCCACATGCCGTTGAACCGGTGCAGCATGGCTTCGCCCCACTCCTGGTATGCCGCGAGGATGACCTCCGTATCGGTACCCGTGCGGAAATGGTAGCCTTTGCTGATCAGTTCTGCGCGCAGTTCGATATAGTTGTAAATCTCGCCGTTGAAAATGAGCACGTAGCGCTCATCGGGCGAGAACATGGGCTGGTGACCGGCGGCACTCAGGTCGAGGATACTCAGGCGCACGAAGCCCAGCCCCACCCCGTTTTCGGAGAAGTGGCCGTCGTCGTTGGGGCCGCGGTGTTTCATGGCCCGCATCATGGTTTTGAGCGACTGCTCCGGCACTGGTTGGCCGTGAAGATGGATTATGCCGGATATTCCGCACATTGATTATTGGATTGATTCGATTGATTCGATTTTGGGTACTTGGTAAGGGAAAATCGTACCATATAAGGGCTATTCAACAACCGTACCGTTTCGCTGTGGCGAATAGTGATTCTTTTGAAAATGTCGGGTAGGCGAGATAAGTGGTTTTTTTTTGGAGGAGGCGGGCGGATTCTTTCGCGGCGGCGCCCACCATACCGGAGAAAAATTTGCGCTGCGCCTTGCGAATACCAAACGGGTTGCGCTATCTTTCGCACACTAAAGCAATTTTTCGATGGTAACGACTACCTTGTTTGAATTTTTACGCAAAAATCGTAAGATCCCGCAAAGAGTGCAACTTGGTTATCGCCAGGCAACACTTTTACCATTCGAATCCGATGAGGACAAGGCCTTCGCTTTATTACACGATTGTTATTACACCCAGAGTAGCGTCCGTTTGAATATTGCTAAAGAGTTCTTTAGTAAGTTAGCCAGCGAGCCTTCATCTTTATCCTCATTTGAGAGTTTTTGTCAATATCTCAAAGCTGATGCAAAATATGAGTCGATGCATCAAAAATTGTCTAATAGTAATTGCGGCTGGGGGCCCAAAACCAGTGCACTGTTTTTTAAAAATGTCTTTCAGATTCACCACTGCCCAGGCCCCCTCTCCAAACTCAAATTCTGGCACGATACCCCTGATCTCATACCACCCGACCGTTTATATTTACCAGTAGATGCTGTAATTACCAAGGTTTTTGAATATCTGCAATTACCAGGCAAACCATTTGATGCAATCAATGCATACCTGCAACGACAACAATATCAGATAAAAGACCTTGAAATCTGGGACGACCTCTGGTTTTGGGGATTTATCACCCAAGAAGGTAGTGGAGCAGACAGAAAAATTGTAGAATTTAATGAGGGTAAGTACTGGTCAATACTGCATGCACCAAAGGATAGCACCAGTTTACAAATAATCCGAAAACTATGCATGGATTTTTATAAGATTCTGCAAAGTGAGAAAGCACACTGAACTTTTCTATATTTCGCCTTCTGACTCCAGTATCTGTCGGTAAAGTTCTGTCGCAATCCGAAACCCGGCTTTATGGATCAGTTCGTCCAGTACCGGTTTTATTTTGGCAATAAGACCCTTGTTCTTGGCAATTTTCAGAACACCCAATAGGCCCATGATTGGTAGGTGGAAATCTTTTGCCAAAGCCCTTCCCAGACGCTCATCAATCAGCAACAGGTCGGCCCGTATTTCAAGTGACAAGGCTATTGCTTCTGCTTCTCCAGGGTCTATTTGTTGCTGAAGGGATTGCACGAGGCTACGATTGGAACAAACCATAACCACAATCCATGCGGCCTTACGAACTTCTTCGGCCCCAGGCATGTCGGCTCCTTGAATCACAACCTCATCGAATACTTTTTCTGGGATGATCACTTGGCCAAAGAGCTCAGGAAGTATTTCCAACTTGCCAATGATTGCCAAGTTGATGAGGGGGGATGTATCACTTACCACAATCACAGGCTTAGGCCTTTTAAAGTTTGCATATCCTCCATATATTCTTCTATGCCATAGTGAATTGGTATATCTCTGCTCGCCAATAGCAACTGAAATTTGTATTGAGGCATACCTGCGAGACGAGCAGCCTGACCAAGCGTGAGTTTATCCTTCTGAAACAGCACGACGGCCAGCTCAAGTAATATCTCGTGGTCAGTCAGACGTGTAGCACGAACAAGTTCGGTTGGTATAGTTAGCATAACAGATATGATCAAAGTGCGAAAGTGGTGCAAAGGTAAGGGGTTTTGCGTGCCGATCCAATGCGCCCCGATGAAAGCAGGAGTAAGTGCCACACTACCCTGCAGCGTGAGTGTAATCATTGGTGTGAGATTGACCGAACATGTCAAAACCTACACGACCACGCCCCGATAAACCCCCTCAATCCTTCCCGCCACCGCCTCCGAGTCCAGCCCCAGTTCCACAATCCGTTCGCGGCCCCGGGTACGGCCGGTTTCGGCAGAAAAACGCAGCGCGTGCCGCAGTTTTTCCGCAAAATCCGCCGGCTCGTAGGTGGCAACCTGGCAACCCGGCGTATCGCCCACGACCCAGGCGGCATCGCCGGCGGGGGTAACGACTACGGGGCAATTGCAGGTCATGGCTTCTTTCACCACATTCGGCGAACCTTCTCCGAACGAACAAAGTGCAAGCACGTCCACGGAGTTGAGGTATTGTACCACCTTGTCGTGGGTCACGGGATACGGGTTGAGCAGTACCACATCCGGGCTATCCAACAACCGTACCGCATCCCGCACGAGGGTTATATTTTTATTGGAATCTGTCGGGTTGCCGAGAAAAAGCACATATTTTTTGTCGGCTTCCAGACCCAACGCGTCGCGGCAACCGCCGGGCACGAGTTGAAACTGGTCAAGCCGAACGCCATTTGGGATGATGTGCGAGATATTTTTCCGCCAAACCACCTTCGCCAGATCGGGGGCTTTGGAAATAACCGCCCGCACAAACGGCTGCAACAACCGGGTCATCAGGATCGGAATCCGGCTTTTCCACTCGATCCGGCCTTTGCCGGTGAAGGTGCCCTGCGCGTCGTCGCCCATGAGCGACACCACCACAGGTACGCGCCCGAGCGCCGCCAATACCGCCACCCAGCCGCACAACGAATAGTGCGCATGGATGAGGTCGTAGCGCCTGGTTTTCAGGTGATCGCGCAAGGGCACGATGTTTTTCAGGTAGTTTTTCATGCCCTTCCCCTGTATCGGGAAATAGTCCACTTCCATGCCGCGGGCGCGGAGCGAATCGGCCTGTGCCTGGGTAAACGGCGAAACCGGAAACTGCTTGGAGTTGCCGCTGAATACGAAAAGGATGCTCCGTTTTGAGTTTTGAGTGTTGAGTTTTGTGTGCCGGGTGGTCATGGATGGCGTGTGTTTTGTTTGGCGGCGTAGCGTGGAAATGTTACAGAGGCTCCCGGAGTTTGAGAGGACACAGCGTTTTTTCCCTCGTAGATTGGACGGATTCCTTCGGAATGACAAAAAACGCTGAGAACCGCTTCAACCTCCGGGAGCCACTGTGACACCCCGCTCTACGCGGCCGAATCCTCCATGAACTTCCGAGAGCAGGTTCAGCACATGCTCTACCCGCAAGGCGAAACACTCGATACGGTTGAAATCGCCCGGCTCGAACACCCATACTCCGCCAATGCGGCGGTAGCGCCCGGGTTGGCCGTCCACCAGCATCTGGTAGGGGTCGGACTGGCCGAAAATGCACTGCATCTCGTTCACTAAATAGCGACCATCCGGCTCTTCGAACAGGTCCACGGCCTGGGACAGGAAGCCGCGGCGGTCGGTGATTTCTTCTACAAAATCCAGGAGTTCAAACGGCGGGTTTTCGTAGCCTTTGAGCAAGCTTCCGCTGGCTTTATCGTCTTTTACGAGTTTTTTATGGGCAAAAAACGACTCGCCGATGCGCACTACCCGCCACTCGAAATCGTGGGGTATAAACTCCTGTAAAATGACAAAGTCCTTCAGTACCTCCGTTCGCTGGAGTTTGTATTGCTGGAGTTTTTGATGGAATTCTGTTGGATGGAGCAGTTTTTTGAGCACACGTAAAATGAATCCTTTTTTGCGCCACTTTGGGCCGACATCCAGCGAAGTGCCTTTGCCGGAAAACGTTTTTTTGACATAATCTACGGCGGCTTCGCGGGTTTTCAGGATCGTGACGCCGCTACCGCCGCCGCCGATACTGGTTTTGCCCACCAGCGGGATTTTACTTTTTTCTACAAATACCAGCGCTTCCTCCTCGTAGTACAGCGTCCAGGTTTTGGGGTGCGGGATGCCATTAGCCTCCAGCCAGTAGGCTAAGTATTTTTTATTTTCATAGACCTGGATTTCCCCAAAGGAAGGGTAGATCGGGATGCCGAGTTCCTGGTGCAGGATGGTTATGCGCTCGTCGAACTGAATACGGAAAGACGTACTCCAGCCACTTGGTGTGGCCAGCATAACATCGAAGTTACCGGCACGCATGCGCTCCAGCCAGTCGGCACGGGTGATGTCAACCACTTCCCATTCCAAGATGTCCGTATGCTCGGCACAGGCGTGTTCCCAAAGCATGTGGTCGTCGGGGACTTCGTTTTGTAGGATGGCAAATCGCAGTTTGTGCATGGATTAGATCGGTTGCTGGTTTTAAGGTTTGAAGGTTGCTGGTTGGGGGGGCTGGTTTACCTGTATTTGGCGTTGGTGGGTTATACAAATAGTATCGAAAGTATATTCGGCAGATGCAAAGCTGCTGCGGCCTTAGCGGCAAGGGGTTTGAACTTGTTTTGATACAAATGGTATATTTTAGGGCTTGCTTTCACATATTTGATCAGTTTTGATTTAGCGATGAAAGGCAATTTGGTTTTTCTGGAGATAAAGATGCGGTTGAGGATCTGCTCCTTATTGGCCACATCATATTTGTAGGGTTCATTCCCGTCCCCAAAATCGAGTACATTTATGTTTTGCGCATTCATCCATTCGGCCATGAAGTGAATCAGAGCTTTACCGGGACTGTACTTCCAGTAATCGGGATGAAACGTGGTGGAATGATGTACCAGGGAGTTTTCCTCCATAAGGCCCACTACGAATCCTACCCGGCCACGGGCAACTTTCACCGCAAATCGCACAAGAATGCCGTCGGCGTTCCAGGCATGCAGGCAATCTCTCAAAAATGCACACCGGTCGGGGTTTCGGAAGGCCGAAGGCGTAGGTGTGTCCGACCAGCGCAGGATGTGCGCCTGGCAAAACTCCTCTACCCAGCGGTCCAAATCGGTGCCGTCGGTTAATACTTCAAATTCAGCAGACTCCTGTTTTTTCAGTTTATTGACCCGGTAGCGCAGCTCGCGCGAACTATTGATCCGCCCGAACAGCTTCTCTGCCGTTTCGTCAACAGCAATAGGACATACCGAATAGGCAAAGTGGAGCCAGAATAAGCCGCTGGATTTTCCAACCGCTTCAAAAACAGGCATGTACCGCGCCCAAGACGGCTGATTATTCAAAATAACCGACCAGTTTTCCCGCCCAATGGTTTTCAAAAAATACTCAAAGAACTGTCGTTCATCCTCCGGCGTGCAGCGCCGGTCCAGTACGAAAAAGTTTACGTCTGTTTTCATGTCACTCAGAAACGTATAGGTCCCTTTGTTCTCTTTTAGCAGAATAACACCGCGCAGGTCTTCATCTTGAAAAAACTGAAAAACAACCACCCGGCTTTTCACTCTACCGGCAAAGTATTGCAAGATGTGGGGCGATTTGAAGGGCGAACGATCCGAGCTATTTCGCCAAAGCGTAGTGAATTGATCCCAAAAGTCCTCACCCGGCATTCCATGGGTAATGACGCAATTAATAGCCATTCTTTTTCAAATTTAGGTTGTCATTATACTCTCGATTAAAAAAAACTCCTCGTAATACTTATGCCTATATTTCACACATATAGTGTATCCACGCATCCTTGGTCACCTGATGCAACTGGGCAAACGGGATTTCCAATCCGGTTTTATACGAAAAAGCGCGGACGCTCCGGAATCCCATTTTTTCCAAATGCCGGACCTGCTGCTCCGGCCTGGCGTAATAAATATTGAGTGAAAAATGCTCGATTCCGTTTCGGATGACGGCATAATCCGCCTGATCATATTTGCCGGGCAAACCGTTGTAGTACAGCAACATGGCCGTGCGGTAAAACTGGTACAACATTTCATTGACCCGCTTGTACCACTTGAGCCGATACATGGTTCGGAGATAGCGCAGGTTGTGGCTGGAGAACACGAAGTAACCACCGGGCTTGCCCACGCGCAATGCTTCCTGAAACACCTTGTCGCGATCTTCGGGCGCGACACAGTCTATACTATTGAAACTGAATAACACCAGATCATAGTAATCGTTGGGTACGCCGATCATATTGGTTGCGTCAATGACCTCAAAACGCGTGCGTTCCCTGACATTAGGAAACCGCTTGATGCATGCATCAACCATGTTTTCGGCGTAATCCGATCCAAGGTACTCGTACACCATCGGCTCGAAATGCACAGTGGTGCGCCCGCCCCCGATGCCCAGGTCGAGCATACGCATAAACGGCAGCCGATCCCGAAGCAGGTTCACGATGGTCTGTTCCGGCTTTTGGAGATCCTCCACTGTAGCGTACACGTCAATCACCTTGGCGGAGTTCCAGACTTGTTTGTCCTTTGCAGCGTCTATTGTGTTCATATTGATTCGATTGATTCGATTTTATTTGATTAGCCGGAAAATGCAAGCACCAATTGGGCATCTGCAAAGAAAGCCCCTGCGCATTTAAAGCAAAAAGCAGAAGAAAAGAAAGCGGAAACCTTCCATTTCAGATTCCGATACAGGGGCTTCATTTTGTTTTGGTAAACCTGGTATATACGGGGGTTTTCCCGAATGGCTTTGATAAATCTGGTTGTCAAGATGAACCGAAAATTGGATTTCCGGGAAAGAAAAATGCGGCGCAGCACTTGCTCTTTAGAGGCCACGTAGTATTTGTAAGGCTCGTTGCCGTCGCCAAAATCGAGCCGTCGCAAACCATTTTCGGTCATCCACTGGGTGATGTAGTAAATCAACACGCGGCCCGGGCTGACATGGGCAAAGTCCGGGTGGAACGTCGGAGTGTGGTAAATCAATGTCTCCTCTTCCAGCAAGCCGGCCATCAGTCCGATCCGGCCTTTTTCGGTACGCAGTGCAAAGCGCACCAGTACTCCGTCGGTATACCAGGCCCGCAGACAATTTTTAAAAAAAATCCGCCGTTCCGGGTTGCTATACGACGAGGGTGTGGGGGTAGATGCCCACCGCAGGACGTGGGCATTACAGAAATCCTCGGCCCACTGTTCCAGGTCCGAGTCATCCGTCAGTACCTCGAATGAGCCCTGTTGCTTGACGAACTTGTTCAGTTTGTATCGTGTATTGCGCGAAGCGCTTACTTCCTTGAACAACGACTCCGGCGTTTCCGCCTCGGCGATCGGGCATACCGAGTAGTCGAGGCTCAGGGCATAGAGCGTACTCTTTTGTACGACCGACTCCAAAACATCCATATAGCCGGCCCACGCGGGTTTGTGGTTGAGCATGAGCGCCCAGTTCTCTTTTTGGGTCGTTTGAAGTAGTTTTTCAAAAAACTGACGCGTCTCGTTGGGCGTGCAATCGCGGTGCAGTATGAAGAAATTGGCATCGGTCTTCATGTCACTCAAAAAAGTGTAATGGTCTTTATCCCGCTTGAACAACCCCGCACCGAGCAATTCGCCCGCTCGTTCGCACTGGAAAACCGCCACTTTTCCCGGGTTTTTGTCGGAATAGTACCGTAAAATATTGGGCGACTGAAAAGGTGACCGGTGTCGGCTGTTTTGCCAGAGCCGGGTATACCGCTCCCAAAAAGCAGTATCAGGTTGTTGGTAGAAGATTGAAAAGTTCATACGGTCTGGAATGGTGCAATCGGTTTAACGGATTTGGCTGCTGCCGACCAACCGGCAGCGACGGAGAAAAGATGAATGGTTTTTTCCAACGAAAGGGCCAATGGAGCACTTGTTTCGATATGCTGGGCAATACCGGATTGCATCAGCACCTGGTGTTCATTGGCCCGGATACGCTGAGAAAGATCGCGCTGGTATTTTCGGAAGTATGTCTCCACGGCATTGGAGTCGCCGGTTTCGCGGCGCAGGAATTTTTGGCGGGCCACCCGCGCCAACAGCAAGGGGTGGCGCCAGCTTTCCAACACATCGGCGGGACTGTAGCCCTTGTTGGTGGGCATACGGTACAGTTGCTCGTCGGTGCGCTGCAAGAAGGCCGAGTAAAACACCTGCCCTTTCATGCGTCGGTTTTTTTGTTTATCAAACAGCCGCGCGTGCAAACCGGACCAGATCGTCTTGTTCAGTGCTTCGAAAAAACGCAAGGACAGGTAGGGGGTGCGGTTGCGCAGCAAATGACTTTGCATGACCAATTCCGGGCCAAAATATTTGCGAAATATCTCCTCCAGGACAAAACAGTAAAACTGCTGGTTGCGGTCCATATCCGACCTTGCCCGCAGAAAGCGCTCCAGATCGGCGATCAGCGCATCCATTTCCATACGAAAAAAAGCGGCGGCCTGCCGGCCAACAGCCTGGCGCAGGTAATCCTTCCACGAGGCATCGGGGCTTTCGAACACCCGGATAAGCGCCTCGGTCATCATCACGCCCGGTTGGTGCATGGCCCGAAAAAGTTCGCTGCCGAAGTTACCGGTCAGGATGTAGTTCTTTTTTTGCGCCAGCGCCTGTGCAGCGTAGTGGTAATGTGCGCGACCAAAATTACCGTTGTATTCCGAGAGTTGTACAAAGGCAAGTGCCGATTTCAGGGCATGGTTGTGTACATAATCCGTATCTAATTTGATCGGCCAATACCGGACACCCATTTGTTCGGCCTGTGCCGCTGGGAAGGTCACGTCCGACTCGCCCGGCATACCAAAACTGTAGGTGCTAAAATCTACCCGGCCCGTTTTTCGGGCTGCCGCCACGAGGGTGCGCCCGTCGAAACCGCCCGTAAAGGAAATGGCGAACGGCTCATCGGGCAGAAACAGCCGGCACTCATCCTCGAACACTTCCGTCAACTGGTCCAGCGCTTCCCGATTGCTGTGGAACCCGTGCCCGAAGTAATTTTCCAGCCCGAACGCGCGCGCCTCTTTGGCGCCCTCCGCCGACAGTGTCAGCCAGCGGTGCGTGCCGAGCAGACTAATGCCGCTCCACCAGGTAGTGCCAAACAACGGGTAGTTGAACAGCAACCGTTCCAGCAAATTGCGCCGGTCGAGCCGGCCCGGATCGGCTTGTGTGGCCAGAAAAAAAGAAGCAGAACTTACACGCGTATGCCCGTCCCGTGTTTGGTGGTAGATCGGGAAAATAGCCCCGAACGAGGAGCCGCATCGGAACGAGTCGTTTTGCAGTAAAAACCAGTAGTAGTGCCCGCGTACCTCGCTGAATAAGGCCGTCAGGTTCAATTCACCCTGCCAATCGGTCACCCGACCCGACGCGCGCGCGCGGTCGCCAAAGACCGGATCGCCCAACAACAGCAGGCGGCGGCCGCCGGGAAGGTCCAGCGTTTCGAGGCGCTGCACGCCGGGACTGATGTACAGCACCTGCGGCGCAGGGGTAGCGGTCAGGTTGGGCGCGGTTAGTACCTGCACCTGCACGGCGGGCACATCGGGGGCGCATCGGTGATCGAGAAAAAAGAACATATCAGCTCCGTTTTAGAATCCGGTTTTTGTATTCATTGGCCAACCAAAGGGCATAATAAGGCTGCTTGTGGTGGTGGCTGGAAAGTTTGTAATCCAACTTGCGGTGCATCCACCACTTGCTAATGTCCCAGTCGGTCCCGATGCGCGGAATACGATCGGGGCGCTCGGTTTCGGTAGTCATTTTTCCGGCAGTAGTGGCCAGGTAGCCGGCTTCGCGGGCCACGAGGTGTGCGATGTGACTGTTGTCACCGTGAGGCCAGCAGAGGAAACGCACGGGTTTGTCCAGCTTTTCTTCGATGATTTGTCTGGAGGTAGCGATCTCGTACTGCAACCGGGAGCCGAACTCGGAATCAGATTCCACGTTGGCCACGAGTTTGCCCGATTTTTGGAAATCCTTATAAATCCGCCGGGCATTTTCCTCAAAAACCGGACGGTGCTCCGGTATGGCCAGGTCATATTTGTCGGCCAAGTGGGTCACCTCCTGGAAAAACTCCGGCGAAATCGTGCGCTTTTGGGCAACCACCGCAGAGGTTTCCTCAAACAAGGGGGTACCCAGCGGGATGCGCTGCTCGAATGCCGGATCAAGGGCATAAAAAGGCTTTTCAGCCAAACTATACGAATTCAGAATAGGATAAAAACCCGAAAACCCGCCGTAGTAAAATCCGCGCAGCCGGTCGGAAACAGGGTATTTGGCGTGGCTCATGGTATGCGACTGCACATCGGCAAAACCGGATTCCTGCATCAGGCGCAGCTCGGCCCACGAGAGGTTACCGAGGCCTACGAGGTCGGAGGCCTGGCAGCGGCCCGCCCATACGTCGTCGAGGTTGGGCCGAACGATGTCGCGCGGGTCAAGCAACTCGGGACACACGAAGAGGGTGATCTTCATGCCGTATTTTTTGGCCATGGGAAAGGCATAAACCCAGTTATCCAGCAGGCCGTCGTCGAAGGTGATGCACAGGGCGGTCGGGTCGGCAGATTTTTCACCCCGGCGATTGGCATGCCACTCGTCGAGGAAAATGCCGCGGTACCCGTTGGACTGGAAATAGCGCATCTGCTCCTCGAAGCGGTGCAGGTCCATCGTGAGGAAATTGAGCACCCAGTTGTTGAACTTGCGGGGCGCCACAGAGTGGAAGTAGAGGACGGGTGGACTATGCTGTTTCATACGTACGCTCGATTTCTTTCAGGTGAATTTCCAGGTCAAACAGGCCCTGGAGCCGTTCGGCAGCCGTGTAAGCTTTTTGTGCCAGCGCAGGGTAGTCGGCTATGGCACGCAGAAAGTTTTTCCGGATTTCGGGATAGTTTTCCGGGTTTCCGAGGCAGAAGGATTTTTCTCCGCCGTGGATTTCTTCGAAGACGGGAACGTCGCTGGTGAGTATGGGCAGGCCCGTGAGCAGGGCTTCGGCCAGTACATTGCCGAAAGACTCGTATGCGCTGAGAAACACAAACAGGTCCACCGACTGATAAAAACCGGCCACATCGGCCAGCCATCCATGAAACACGATTCGTTCAGCAAATGGACTTTGGCGGGCTTGTTCCCGCAGCGGGGCATCCAAATTGCCGATACCGACGATGTGCAGTTCCAGTTCGGGGTTATCGGCGGCAATTTCCTCAAACAGGCGAATCACGAGGTGGACATTCTTGCCGTGTGCAAGCCGCCCGATAAACGCCATACGGCGCAACCGCGCGCGCAGCCAGCGTTTTTCCAAAAATCGGGACAGGTCGAAGCCGTTGTAGATCACTTTCGAGTAAATGGGCAGCACGTCGCGTGTAAAAACATCGGCACTATACTGCGAATTGGCCACAAAACGTACGGCAAACCGGGCTGCCAACCGCCAGGCGGCCATCAGGTACAGTTTATCTTTCCAGTTTTTCCAGTATTTGGTGCCGTGAATGTGGTACACGGGATTGCGCACGCCGGCGAGCAGCGTCAGAAGCAAAATGATGGGGCCACTGTTCATCAGGTGAAACAGGTCGTGGCGGTGCTTGCGGGCGTAGCGAAAAAATCGGGAATAGCAGGCCCAATTGTTATCGGAACCTTGCTCGAAATGGTCGTCGAGCCGGTCGTTCAGGCCGTTTCCGCTTGGGCGCAAGCTGAAGATAAAAAGCTCCCGCTGCCCGTAAAACCGATTGGTATAGTGGCTGACATACGACTCCATGCCGCCGGGCAACGATTGCCAGACGACGTAATGGATGGGGGCAGTCTTGTGCGGAAGTACTTGTTTTCTCATGTTGTACAATGATTATGACAATGACATACCCGGGGCTTTAGCCGCCGGAATACGGCGGAGCCTTGGACGAGGGGAAAGCGATTATGCGAATGCGGGGGGGAAGCGTTGCGAATACTTCCCAGGTTTTTCAAACCTGGGAAGTCTATGCAACAGGCGGCGATTCTTCGGTTTTGCGAAGCGGATTAAAAGAGAGTTTATATATCAAAGCGCCCATCGTCAGGTAAACACCCAGTACAATGCCGCCAACGGGATCCGAATAAAACGCGAAGTGCTGGCCGGAGGAAGAGTGAATACTGAACCATCCCGGGAAAAAAGCGATCCATACGAGCAAGGTCTCCTTGTACGGGTTCCCGCGGACCAATTGCAAGCTTCGGGCCAAAAGCGATCCATGGAAATACAAAATAAAGATCCCCATCAGAATGGCCCCGATGATACCCGCGTGCAGCAGGATATTTTGGTTGCCCACGTGGAAATCGCCATGTTTGAAAAACTCATCCGAAAATCCCCAACCAGACACCGGCGACTCGCTCCATTTATCCATAACCCGGGGACTACGCTCGGTGATGCGCGACAATGTACCACCGGCTGTAGCATCGCCGCTGGCTAATTTTTCGAGAGTCGTGAAGCGCAAAAAGGCATTTGTAAACTGCTTTTCAACTACCGGAATCAGCATCAACAGCGAAACGCCAATAGCTGTCACCAAGGAAAAGGAGGCCAATTGTTTTGCGCCCATTTTCAGGACAAAAACCAGGAACAGGACGAGCATGAGCGTGAATCCGATCAACCAGCCCCGGGTGGCCGAGAGCACCACACACAGGTAGCATGCCGCCAGTACGGCAAACAAATAGCGCGGATCGAAATGCCGATCCTTGCGAGACAGCCAGAAAAACGCTCCGAAATAACTCAGCAGAACCGTTGCGCTGCTGTAAAAACCGCGGTAGGTTTTGCCCTTGGCTACGTCCACCGTAAACCAGAATTTTTTGTAAACACCCAAAAACTGCGAAGGCGTGAGGCTGGTCGTAATCGTGAATACCTGTGCGAACAAGGCCAAAAAAGCCATTGGAAACACATAAACGAAGAAATCCCGGAAGTCCTCTTCCTTTCGGAACAACCGGGGCAAGGCGTAGAACATCGTCAGGGGGAGCAGGAATTTTACCAATCGGAACTGTACGTTCAATTCCGGCGACAAGCCCAACGAGTAGCCTTGAACGACCAGAAAGCCGATATAGACAGCCAACATCCGCAACATATTGTCGTGAAAAAACGTGCCGGGGTTTTCCCGTTTGGAGGCCTTGATGAGCGCGAGCGCGATGTAAATCTGCTCGACCTCAATGGCCGGCAGCCCGGGAATCAGTTTGATAACGACATCGTACGAGTTGAAATAGCCCCAGAAACCATCAGAGGTGGTCAGGAAAAATGCCAGCCACATCGCTTCATTGGACGAGCGGAAGTAGGCAATCAGCAGGAGGATACAAAATGGTGTTTTTGCTATCTCGGGGAGATAGTAAATAGCCAGGATGGTCGCGCCCAGCAACAGAAAAAACTCGGCAAGTTTCCTAAGCATTACGGTTTGAGATGTTACTAAGTACGGAACACAACTTGCGCAGTGCGCCGTACGCGAGTGGATTAGTGGAAGATGTTGGTCAGCATGCGCCGGATCACCATTTCGGGGGTGTAGCGCTCCAAAACGCGGTCGCGCATCGCTTGTACGGTGGCTATTCGTTTCGTTTCGTTGCTAATCCAAAACCGCGCCATTTCCTCAGCTTCCGGATAATTTTTGACAACAGGAACCTCCATTCCCTCGAAAACCGTGTCCAGGTCGGCGCTGTATTCGCACAAAGGTAGGACGCCTGAACCGAGAATATCAAACACCCGGACATGGATACCCTTAAACAGGGACGGCACCAGTTCCACAGGAGCTATTTTGCTACAGTTGTACACCAGATTATTGAACCCCGCATCGAACCGGTTGTGCGGAATGATCTTTGCGGCAGCGCCGGGAAACATGCCGTACCAGCGCTCCATGCTCCCGCTGATGTACGCCCGAAAATCGAGGTTTTTGAACAGGTCAAGGAACAGCATACGCTTGTAGCCCCAGTTGGTTTTGCTGGCGCTGCCCACGTAGATCAGGTCGGAGCCGTACTGTGCCCGGTCGGCCTCCGACACCGCCATTGGGTAATACACTGCGCTGTTGAATCCGAAGCAATCGAACACGGCATTTTTTACGCCCATCTGGGTCAGTTGGTCGCGCCACATCGAGTCGGGACAAATCACATAGTCGGCGTAAAAAAGGATGTGCAGGTTGTAGATGCTGGTGGGCGTGTAGAGCGGGTTGTCGCCCAGCATGAACGCGATTTTGGATGTTTTCCGAAACGTATCCAGCAGGTCGGGGTGCACGAGTTGGTTGTTGTAGATAAAAACCAGGTCGGGCTGAAATTCCCGGAAGATACGGAGGTACTCCGCGTTGGTTTTTTTCTGGTAGGGTTCTTCCCAGTAGCGGCGGAGTTTACCCGGCAGGGCGGTGTAGTTGTTGTAGCGGGCGTTGGCGCGGGCGGAAAAGAACGCCTGGTAGTCAACGGATTTCAACACCACGCCGTTGGCCTCCAGGCCGGAAATGATGGAGTGGATGAACGGGTACTGGAGCGGAGCGAGGAAGAGGCATTTCATGGTTTTGGGCAGCCAAAATCCGTGCCGGAGTTGTCAGGTGATCACGCCTTCAACTCATCTAACACTCGATAAACATCGGCCAGCGCCAGATCGCAGCCGATGCTGTGGAGGTACACGCGGTCTGAGCGGTCGGTGTAGATTTTGACGCGTTGCAGGCCGTTGGCCGGGTCTTCCAGATAAATCGTTTTCGCCCAGGTTTTTTCAGGCTCCACGAGGAGGTACTCACGGAAGGTGGGGAGTGTACAGTAGCCGTCGAACTTGTTGCCTTTGTCGTAGTCGCGGGTCTCGTCCGAAAGCACTTCGACGATCAGTACGGGATTTATAATGGCATCGCGGCGTACTTTTCCGGTGGGTGCGACGTAGAATTGCGGCGGTTTGGGAATGATGGTGACATCGGGATACACAAATCTGTCGAGCGCCGGGAACCAGGTTTTCATGTCGCTGTCGAGCACTTCAAAGGGTTTGTTGGTAGCGCGAAATAACTGTTCGAGCAACAGGGCAATCTCGAACTTGACTTTGTTGTGGAAATAATCTCCTCCAGCCATATTAATCAGGTTTCCATTGTCATATTCGTGTTTTTCGGATGCCCGCGCCTCTGCGTCGAGGTATTCCTCGGTCGTCATCGTGGGCGTTTCCAAAAGCGCAATTTCTTTGTGCATAATCGTGAAATTTGGTGCAAAGTAGCGGGTTTTTGCGGGATATGAAAAACGGAACAGTAGGCCTGCAGGGCATCCCGTAAGATTACCTTTTCTGCCTCGCGGCCAATAAGTACCTGATTCATGCTGGAAAAATTTTATCCTGAGCGAAAACCATCTTTAAAAGAAAGGTTTTCGCTGTAAAGATAAAATATTTTAGAGCGGAATGTACTGAACAATTGCGACTTTTCGCCCGAAGGGAGCGCCGACGTAATTTGGATCGGAAACCAGCCTCGAACAATCTATCCTGCCCGTAGTTTTGCGTAGCCGATAACACCTGCCAATCTACACTGGGAGACGACGCTCCAGCACCCTCGCCGGGTTGCCCACCACCACTGCCCCCGGGGGCACATCCTTCAGCACCACCGCGCCGGCGCCCACCACCGCACCCGCGCCGATACGCACGCGGGGAAGAATGACGGCGCCGGTGTAGATGTCGGCATTTTCGCCAACATGCACCAAACCCGCCAGCACAGCGCCTGGTCCTACGGTGGCGCCGTCTTCGAGCACGCACTCGTGGTCAATCGAGGCGCGGGTGTTCACGATGCAATTGCGGCCGATTTGAACGTCCACGCACACCGTGGCATTGGCGTAAATCTGGCTGCCCTCCCCTACCCTGGCATTGTCGGCAACAAACGCCGTGCGGTGGATGGCAGTAATAGGCAGCAAGCCGTGTTGCAAGAGTTCCGCATGCACATCGCGACGCACCTGCCCGTATCCCGGGCCAATGCTGACGATGAAATGTAGCGGATTTTCTACCGCAGAGACGCGGAGACGCGGAGCTTTCTCCTTGTTTTTTTCTCCGCGTCTCCGCGTCTCTGCGGTAAAATCCCCTCGCGTCTCTGCGGTGAAGCCTCCTCGCGTCTCCTCAGTAAAATCCCCTCGCGTCTCTGCGGTGAAACTGGAATGCGTCCAGGCCAAAAACGCCTCCCTGTTCCCCAGGCACGGCACACCCCGATACTCCGGCGCGATGTTCGGGTTGTTGTCGAAATACCCGATGATGCGGTAGTCGTCGCGCAGGAGCTCGCACAGCACCTTGAAATTTCCGGTGCCGCCCCAAACGATCAGTTCAGGCAACAACGGCTTCATGGAACACTTTTATGCCGTCCAGAATATAGTTTACTTCTTCGTCGGTGAGGTCGGCGTGCAGCGGCAGGGTGATGAGGCGCTCTTGCTCTTTTTCCACAAACGGGCAGGTGTGTCCCCAGGGCGCAAACAGCGGCTGAATGCTCAGGGGGGTGTAGTGGCAACCCGTGGCAATGCCCAGCGATTTGAGGTGAATCATCAGGTCGTCGCGCTGATCGGCCCGAACGCCAAACATCTGGTAGCAATAGTTTTCCGGCTCAAACGGCAACATCGGCGCTACGCCCGGCACACCTTCCAGTCCGTCCATATACTGCCGGATGATCTCGGAGCGGCGGCGGCTCATGGCGGGCAATTTTTTCAACTGGGCCAGTCCGATGGCGGCGGCCAGGTCGTTCATGTTGTATTTGTAACCCAGCACGGCAATTTCATAAAACCAGTGCATGGCATCGCGGTTGGTAGCCGTGTAGGCTTGCGCGGTTTTCCAGTTGTCTTTGTCAATACCCACCCAGCGCATGGCTTTTACGTCGTGGAACAGCTCCGGGTCGTTGGTGACCATCATGCCGCCGTCGCCGGTAGTCATCAGTTTTTTCTCCTCGAAGGAGTAGCAGCCGATGTCGCCCCAGAGGCCCAGCATCCGGCCTTTGTACATGGCCCCTGCCGTGTGGGCGCAGTCTTCCACCACTTTCAGGCCGCGTTCGCGCGCCCAGGGCATGAGTTTTTCCATAGGCACCGGGTGGCCGGCGTAGTGTACGGGCATGACGGCCACGCAGTCTTTGTCGTACTTGCGGGCCAGGTCATTCAAGTCCATGCCGAGCGTGACGGGGTCGCTGTCCACGAACACCGGCTCAAGGCGATTGTATAACACGGCGGTGGCGGTAGCGGCGAAGGTGAGCGAGGGCACGAGTACTTTTTTCCCTTCTGGAAATCGAAAAGCGGCTAAGGCCAAATGCAGGGCAGCCGTGGCCGAGTTGACCCCGATAGCCATGGCAGCGCCGGTGAATTTTTCCCACTCGGCCTCAAACTGGCTGACATTGGGGCCTAATCCGATCCAGGAGCGCTCGAATGCCTCGCGGATCATTTGCAGTTCTTCCTCGCCGACGGAGGGTTTGAATAAGCGTATGTTCATGTTGTTGTTGGTTGGAAGGTTGCTGGTTGGAGGTTGCTGGTTGGAGGGTTGATTTTATTACACTAAAAAATGAATGCCGAGAATGAATGCTGAAATGGTCAGGAGGGCAACAACGGTTGCCCAGAAAATGATTTTCGAATGGATGGTGGCTTTGCCGTTTTTGGGTAAAAAACCTCCGTTATTTAAAATAAACACCTGAATAGAAATACCGACGGCAACAAACAGCATCCACAACCACGGATTCTGAAGCAGCCGGGAAGGAACAGCCCAGGTCATCAAAAACAGCAGCGCAATTCCGATGAGTAGGTAGGTGTAATTCGTGCGTTGTCGTGTTTGCATGATCAGATTTTAGTTTTTTAGACTTTCCAGGTTTTAAAACCTGGAAAGTCTAAGCGTAGGTACCTTCCAACCAGCAACCCTCCAACCAGAAACCCTCAAACCCTCCAACCAGAAACCTTCAAACCAGAAACCTTCAAACCCTCTAACCCGAAACCCTCTCCACAAACTCCCGCCACGTCCAGTTCCGCTGATCCTTTTCTGAAAGAATTGGCGTGTCCGTGGGCCAGGAAATGCCGAGGTCGGGGTCCGACCAAAGCAGGCCCCCTTCGTGCTCGCGGTTGTACACATTGTCCACTTTGTACAGCACCTCGCTCTCGTCGGTAAGCGTACAAAAACCGTGCGCAAACCCGCGGGGGATGAAGATCATTTTTTGGTTTGCCTCCGACAGTTCGATGCTGTCCCACTGCCCGAACGTGGACGAATCGGGGCGGATGTCCACGAACACATCGAGCACAGCGCCGCGCACGCAGCGCACGAGTTTGGTTTCGGCAAACGGAGGAAACTGGAAGTGCAGCCCCCGGATGATGCCCCGACGCTCGCTGCGCGAGTGGTTTTCCTGCGCCCAGGGGCAGTGCAGTCCCGCTTTTTCAAAAAGAGCGGTGTCGTAGGCGCGCATAAAAAAACCGCGCTCGTCGCGGATGGGCGCGAGCTGGATTTCCCAGACGCCGGAAAGTTTGCGTTGTATAAATTCCACAGTTGGGTAGTTGATTCCTGGCAAAGGTAAATCCGCTCCGGCCGAAGAGGAATAAAAAAAGCCCCGCCGCTTGCGCGCCGGGGCGATCCAGTTGAATAATTCTTGCTCCTCAATTCAATTCCACGTCTTCGATTTTACGAATCAATGCCAGCCGGTCGGTTTCGAGCAGTTGCATGATGTCGAACACTTTGTCGCTGAAACCTGCGAGCGCAAACACGTTCCGCTCCGGAAATTGCAGTGAGCCGTATCCCTGCAGGTCAAACGAGTACACAAACGGCTGCGCGCCGTACGTCACGCGGTAACGGGCAGAGGCCTCTTTGGGAGCCCCTCCACCCTGCCAGCCCTGCATATCCGACAGGATGACGATACGGTCGTACCGTTGGTTCGCCTGCTGAAAGATGGCGTTGAAGTTCGTACCGGCCGAGCGGGCATTTTGTACCAGACGCTCCGCGATTCCTGTCAGAGAATCCGCCGGATTTTCGCGGACGTAGGAAGCATCGTCGGAGAAGCGCATCAAGTCGGCATCGTTGACTTTGTACAGCGCCGCTGCAAACAGAGCGCCGATCTGCATTGGCGTTCGATGGGCGTATTTCGTGTATGTGGCGGTCATAGAGCCGGAGTCGTCGAGCACCACGAGGGTGCGGCCGGCGAAACGCGGCACATTATCGAGCGACAGCTCAAGCGCCGTATTCAGTGCCTGTATCAGCAGGCGTTTTTGCGACACTTCCGTATCCTGAATGGCATCGAGTGCCGCCAGGTACTGGAACGGCAGTACGAGCGATTGCTTGATACGGCTTCGGTCGGTCAATCGTGCGGCCACTTCCGGCGCGAGTTCCGGCGCTTGCCCGGCAATATTGCGCAGGTTGCGCAGCAGCGCGAGGTAACCAATTTTATTGGTCCGCAGGAGTTCCTCCCAGGCTGCGCTTTTCAGCTCGGCTTTTTCCACCTCGGATTCGGCGATCTGGCCGGCATGGGTCAGCTTGGCCTCCCAGGTCTCGGTGGCTTTCAGTTCACCCGCAACCAATGCTTTCAATGCCTGCGTGTTGCGCTCGTTCGGTACCGGGCGGACGAGGTTCACCAGGTCCACGAGTTTCACGGCTTTCTGCTCGCCGCGGTATTTCGCGAGTTGGTAGCCGTCGAAGCGCTCGAACGCAGCGGCGAAGCCTTTTTTCATAGCGTTTGGCAGGCCTTTTCCGTTTTTAGCGAAGAAGTAGGCGGCGATTTCGAGCATATCGTCGGGGCGGCGTACGATGCGGTTGTAGAAGGCTTTGCCCCAGATTTGGCCCGATGCCTTTGCGGCCAGTTCGGCCGCCAGCACGTGGGTGATGGAGCGCATGCCGTATTCGTTTCGGGCAAACAAAGCTGCCTTGGCGGCAAATTGTGCGTCCACCTGCGGCAGCAGGTGCACGATCTCGGCGAACGTATCTTGAGCCTTGCGGTAAAACTGGTCCTGTGCAAACGAAGTGAGCAGGATAGAAACCAATTGCATCTGCGGCGTTTGAACGAATGCCTGACCTCCAGCGCGGTTAACGGTGGCCTCTTGTTGCTGTTTCCGGACGTTGAAAAGTGCCATGGTGTTGACTGGTTGATGGGTAAAAAACTGCGGAGAAAACTGCCCGTGTGTGTAGAATTCATTTTGTCAGAAGTAACACACCGGCTCACTGCCGCCTTGGTCTACTGGTTGATTGGCTGTGCGCGCAGCAGGCATCGAACCTGCATAACCCCGGTTAAAAGCCGGGTACTCTGCCAGTTAAGTTACACGCGCAAAAAGCGGAGAAAATCGAGCCGGGTTTAAAAAAACTGAGTTACGCCTCCAGGTGGCTGAAAAACTGGTGGAGGCGGCAGGATTCGAACCTGCGACATTCACAATGTTGTTGCGACACTCTAACCGAAGTAACCCTGCATCTCACTACCGCTTGGTCTGCCATATTGTTGTGCAGGTTGTGTGGTATTGAATTGTAGCCTAAACCCGCGTCGGGGCAAGGATGGTTCCACTGCAATCATTTTTATAGTATCAAAAAAACAAACCAACAACTTCCTTCCGAACAAATCGGCCCGGTTCGCGTTTCTCCCCACATGAAAAACATCGTCCACCAGGTGCGCACACTCGGCGGCCTCAAAGCCAGCGGCTACCAGCCCAAAAGCGTAAAAGAAGAACTTCGCAACAACCTCATTACCAAACTCCGCAGCAAGGAGACGATCTTCCCCGGTATCTACGGTTTCGACGACACCGTGCTGCCCGATATGGAGCGGGCCGTACTCAGCCGCCACAATATCCTGCTGCTCGGCCTGCGCGGACAAGCCAAAACCCGTATCGCCCGCATGCTCACGGCCCTGCTCGACGAGTATGTGCCCGTAGTTGCCGGCAGCGAACTCAACGACGATCCGATGGATCCCATCAGCCGCTTCGCCAAAGAACTTATTGCTGAAAAAGGCGACGATACCCCCGTCGAATGGCTGCACCGCAGCGAACGCTACGTGGAAAAACTTGCCACTCCGGACGTGAGTATCGCCGACCTCGTGGGCGATGTGGACCCCATCAAGGCTGCCAACCTGCGCCTGCCCTATTCCGACGAGCGCGTCATCCACTTCGGCCTCATTCCTCGCGCACACCGCTGCCTGTTTGTTATCAATGAATTGCCCGACCTCCAGGCCCGCATCCAGGTTTCCCTGTTCAATGTGCTGCAAGAAGGTGACATGCAAATCCGCGGCTTCAAACTGCGCCTGCCCCTCGATGTACAGTTTATCTTCACCGCCAACCCCGAAGACTACACCAACCGCGGCAGCATCATCACCCCGCTTAAAGACCGCATCGAGAGCCAGATCACCACACACTACCCTACTTCCATCGAAATCGGCCGCCGCATTACCGAGCAGGAGGCCCGCATCACGGCCGAACAACGCGCCGCTATTCAGGTGCCCAATGTGCTGAAAGACCTCATTGAGGAAATAGCCTTCGCGGCCCGCGACAGCGAGTATGTGGACAAAAAAAGCGGCGTGAGCGCCCGTTTGACCATATCCGCCTACGAAAACCTGTACTCCACTGCCGAGCGCCGTATCCTGCTGAACGGCGAAACCAAAACTACCGCCCGCATCACCGACTTCTGGGGCGTGATTCCCGCCCTCACCGGCAAAGTCGAAATGGTGTACGAAGGTGAACAGGAAGGCCCGCACGCCGTGGCCCTGCACCTCATCGGTCAGGCCGTCAAAAAGGTGTTTTTGCAATTTTTTCCCAACCCGACCAAACTAAAAAAAGGACAGGAGCGCGACCCCTACGGCGTGATCAAAGCCTGGTTTGCCGCCGGCAATACCGTGGATTTGCTCCACGATCTGCCCGAAAACAAGTTCACCGAACAACTGGAACACGTCGCCGGTATTCAGCGCCTCATAGATAACGCCGGCATCGAACCCGCCGAAACCCATGTTTTTATGGAACTGCTCCTGCATGGGCTGGCCGAGTTCGAGGTGCTTAACAAGGAATTTATCCTCAACAAATGGGTGTTCAAAGATTTCCTCACCGGCAGCGGGCTGGACGACGAAGGAAATGATGAAAACTTGCGGGGACTTTTTAATTAGCGTGTCCCTTACTGCCTTGGCAATTCCACCGTTCCAATACGGAAGTTACTTTTACTGAATAACCTCGGCTTGATGGATACGAAGAATAGCCTGCTGTTGTCAAACGGGCTGCTATCGTCGGGCACAAACAATGATTCTACATCTTTTGCCTCAAACAGTTGTTTGCGGGTCAATTTCCCATCGGCATCCAGCGTGGTCATCACTGTAATGCACTCATTGAACCTGTTCACTAACTTGGGCTTAGGATTCTTGACTGGCTTGTCCATGTTATCCTCGTCTTCATTGTAAAAAAACACAATATCGTTGTTGCGGATAAGTGCGACATAAGAGATAAAATAGTTGGTATTTACCCCCATTTGCCTTTTGGGAATAACATTCACGCGATCAATCTCGCCCGCAGTGTTTATGGTAAACGCTACAATATCGTTGGAATAATAGTAGGTGCTGGATGTCCAGGTTCGACCATTGTACGATGAGCGGGTTTCCTTATAGTTTTCTTCAGCCACAACCACGGCCGAGCCATCGTCTCGAACGAGGAAGTCGCTGAACTTGAACGACGACTCCAAGCCTATATCCCCCCCTCTGTCTTTGTCAATGTTTTCTTCTCCAAATTTTTTCAGGTCAGCAACTGAAAAGTCTTTTTTACTGGAGCCGGTTACCGTGCCGTCGGCGGCCAGTTGGAGGTAGAATACACCATTCAGGCTTCCTTTTTTGGTGGTGGAAAAGAATCCCGTGCATTTTACCTCATCATCTTTATTTACTGCCAGCGATGCTCCTTTTATGAACTGATCACCTAATTTCAAACGAACCTCGCCGGGGGTTTCCGACTCTTTGGTAAAATGATACAACACCATTTCATAAGCCGCTACCGAGTTTTTCTTATCATTTTTTTTGCTTTCCTTCGCCTTTCTGCCCTCATAAACCTTACACAGCATATACACGCTGCCATCGTTTTTCAGCACGGTGCTGATTACGTCCGTTTGCTCTTCCGTGTGCATTAAAGTTACCTTGCGTGACCAGAATACATCCAAGTTTTTATCAAATACGGAAAGGTAAGTACGTGGACAAAATTATTTAATAAAATTAGTAATATTGCCCCATCATGGGACGAAAAATATTGCTTCAGTTAAGCGAGACTCAACGAGAGGAATTGGAAGAAGGCTATCGGAATGGGCGGGGCCACACCTTTCGG
>JBGSKO010000111.1:0-48735 GCA_041741155.1 Saprospiraceae bacterium
AATGACAAACCGAGCGCAACAAGGCTCGGCCCATTTTTTGAACATAATCATGCCGAAATACTTTGACTTATGAGGGTTTACCTTCCCACTGGCACTTTTCAAAATGACGATTTCGCCGTATTAAAAAGAACGAGAACCGCAACCAAAACACAGGCTCCGGATGCCGGCCAGTTAGCCACCCTGCTGGCCGTGGGCGAGCAGTGCCCGCGCACAGGCGGGTGAGCGTGGTGGCAGTATGGGCAAAAGATATCCTAAACTATTCCCGGCCGCCGCCGTTTTAATGCCCGTTCTGCCATTGTGCGAACCAACCAATCAAACACTCCCATGCATATCACCATCCTCTCCGGCAGTACCCGCCTCAACCGTCAATCGCACCGAGTAGCACTCGCGTTGGAAAAATGGATCGGCCGGCAAGGCGTCCATACGGTAGAAGTGCTGGACCTGGCCGAATACAACTTCCCTGTCATGGAGGAAGTCCTGCACCGCCACCCTGCCCCACCCGAAGGTTTGGCCGATTTTGCCGAGCGTATTCGCCGGTCTGACGCACATATTTTTGTGTCGCCGGAGTACAACGGCAGCTATACGGCTGCCCTGAAAAACGCCGTGGATTACCTGAAAGAGCGGGAATTTAGTCGAAAAGTGGTGGGCATTGCATCAGTATCTACCGGCGCCAATGGCGGCATCCGGGCCGCATTGGCTATGCAACAATTGGTACTCGGCATCGCCGGCTACCCGATCCCGCAAATGCTCACTGTAGGCCAGGTCAGCCAGCGTTTCAGCGACGACGGCGACCTGCAGGACCCGCTTTTTGAACGCAGCATGGAAACCTTCGTTAGCAGTTTCCTCTGGCTCGCCGAAGCGGTGGCAGAGAAGAAGCTGGCGCTGGTAGCATAAGTGTCGTCTTGTTTTTTCAAAAATCCGTCCCCAACGCAATGTGCAGCACAGGCTTCTGCACTACCCTGGTCTCGATGCCCCAGCCGTAGTCGAGCCGCAGGTACATCCCGAATACAGGCGCCCGGATGCCCACACCGTAGCCGGCCACCAAGGGATCGCGGAAATAATTGACCTTGACAAAGACCGTCGGCGGGTTTTCGAAAAACACCGTGTTCAACGGGTTGTCGCCATTGTACGGACTGCGTCCTTGCCAGGCGGTACCCACGTCGAAGAAACCGATGAGCTGAAAGTTTCGCCAGAAATTTCCCATCACGGGTTTGTTGGAAAAGTACTTGAAGATCGGCACGCGCAGCTCGTTGTTGAGGAGCGCGTAGGAGCTGCCGTTTCGGATGTTCTGTTTGAAACCACGCAGGTTGGCGGCCAGGGTCTGGTACGCAAAGTCGCCCTGTTGCGGCACCGGGATATTGTTGTTGAACGACGGGAAAAGCCAGTTGTCCACCCCGCCGAGGAAATACAGGATCCGTTCGGACCCTAATGTGGTAGCGGCAGCGAGGCGCACCGCGAAGATCGAGCGTCGGTCGAGCGGCTGATAGTGGCGGGCATCCAACCCCAGCACGGTCATAAAACCGGAGTTGAGGCGCAGGCTCCAGTCAGGCTCGGTATTGAACTCAAACCGTTTTACGGCCTCAACAAACACCTTGGCCCGGGTGCCTGTGCGCAGGTTCAGGTCCACATCCACCGTATTGTCGTACACCGCGCTCAGGCGCACGGAAGCGCGTTGCTCGGCGTATTCCGGTTCTTCCAGCGTGGTCCGGTTGGTACTCAGCGTGATGGATTTATCCTGACGCAGGGTTCCCATTGCGCGCAAGCTAAAGAAGGGATTCAGCGGGTAGCGCACTTCGTATTGGCCAAGCAGCGTATTCGTGCGCACCTGTACCGGATTGGGCAAACCTCCGGTTGGACCGCGCTCCACAGAGTTGACCACCGTTTTTCGGTACAAGGCGATCCGTTTGTCGAGGCGGCGTTTTTTGTTGTCAAACCAAAGATAATACTCCGCGCCGTTGAAGGTAGTGGGCAGTCGGAAACCTGCCTCGAGCACATAATCTTCGAGCAAATCCTTGAAATTGGCCCGCATGAGCACGCCGGGAGGCGGGGTTGAAAATCCGACGGGTGTGCCGGCATAACTGTCCAGGCCCTCGAACAGGAGGTTGTTGTCAATAGTCGTGGAGATAAAATCGGCCCGAAACCGGAGCCGGTAAGGGACAATACGCGACGGCTGGAACCGCATGACGCTGTTGGAACGGCCCAGTATAAACGACGGGCGCTCGACAGGTTTTTTGCGCTCGGGCGCCGGCTGTAGCGGCTCGGACACAATTTTTTCGTCACCGGCAGGACGCTCCGGCGCGGCAGGCGCCGAAGGAGCACTCGGTGGTGCAAGAGGGCCCGATTCCAGCAGATGGTCCGGCACCTGAAACAACCAACCCGGTTTCATCAACTGTTTGGTCGTATCCGAATCCGAGCGCCAGGTTGCGCTGTTGAGCGAGTCCGCTTCCGCATCATCCGGTTGCAGGTTTGATTGGTCCAGTACGGGCCGTTGCGGTATCGGTATCCCGGCGGCCCGCAGGGTCAGTTCGCGGTAGCGGGTCAACCATGCTGCAGATTTGATCTCCGGCTGTACGGGCCGGAAAAAAAACTGTGTTTTGCCATCCCGACGAATGCTCTCCACGATGCGCTTGGAACGGGCCGTCAGGTGTTGCATCTGGATATTGCGGTCGTAGTTGGTCTGGTTGTAGGTAATCGGGCGTTTTTTGAAAACAGGATAGGTGCGAATACTGTCAATCAACGCCGTGTCCACGTTTTGCAGCACGGTGTCTAAAGGCGCCACGTAGAACAACGCGCGTTCCTCGGGCCACTCGCCTGCGCGTTTCATGTTCAGTGCCTTGATCTCGCTGCCGTCTTTGAGGTAAATAATGTCCTGATAATAGGCTGTGTACGTTTCCAAATAGCCTGCCTGGCGGTTGCGAAGGCCGCTTTCGTCGCTCAAATACGTAAAATACGTGCTGTCCATACCCATCGGCGCGCGTTCGTCGGCCATGGGCGTATTGGTCATTCGGATCAGTTCATTGCTGCGGGTATCGAGGTCAAAAAAGAAAATATCGAGTTGCCCGACGGGCAGGATGGTGTCAATGCGTTGAGGCGACAGGGTATCCGAGAGGCGGTTACTGGCAAAGAGAATGCCTTTGCGTCCGTCCACAACCGCTACGCTGGCATCCAGGTCGTCCCAGAAATCCTGGGTGAGGCGTTCGGTATTTCGGTTGGCGGTGTTGTACAAAAACAGGTCGCCGTAGCCTTTCACGCAGGCGGAGAGCACGAGCGTGATGGGGTTCACGTAATCTATGCTATACACCCGCTGATATTCAGGCGAAAGGATGGCCGACTCTTTTTTTCGGGTTTCCGGGTCAATCCAGACGAGGTGCGGTACGTCGCGGCGTTCGAGCAGCACCGTGAGGCGCTGGTTGTCGGGGTGCCAGGCCAGCAGCGGGTAATTGTAGTCGGTCGCTTGCAGGGCATTGCGCACACCACCTTTCAGCACGCGTTTGCGTTCGCCTGTTTTGATCTCCTGCACCCAGACTTTCCATTTGCCGATATCGTTGGTCACCCAGGCGATCCGTTTCCCGTCGGGGCTGATTTTGAGTTGGGTGATGGGGTGGTTTCGTTTGTTTTTAAACTTGATTTCACCCTTCGCATCGGGTTTTCGGGTCCCTTGTTCTTCGTCGCGATAGCGCTGGCGGAAATATTGCATGAGCGCATCGGTGGTGCGCCGATAGCCGCCGCCGAGTACGTAAAGGAAACCGGCATCCACGCTGCGGTTGATGCGGGTGAGGTAGAGCAAGTTGCTGATGGTGCCCTTTCCGAAGTGCAGGGCGATGTAGTTCCAGAAGACATGCCCGGCCAGGCGTGGGTGATCTTTGGCGAGTTTATCGAAGGTATCGTACCGGCCCGAGAGGAGCAGATCGCGGAATTCGTTGTCTATTTCGGCATTCCATTCTTCGCCGCAGTAGGCGGTCAGGCCCAGGGTGTACCAGCCGGGCAGGTTGAGCAACACGGCATTTTGCACGATTTCCTGGAGGTTTGCCCCAAAAAGCATGGAGTTGATGAGCACCCCGGCAACGCCTTCCCGAATTTGAATACGCAGGTGCCGGTGGTCGCCATTGAAATACACAAAAATCTTGTTGCCAACCACTTTGGTTTCGCCAGACTGGATGCGAAGCAGTTCGTCTTCGCCGATATTGCTCTGTTTCAGGTCGGTTACATCGCTGAACACCAGCAGTTCGATTTGGTCCGACATCTGGTGCTCCAGGAGTTGTTGCACCAGAGAAAAATCAACCTCGGCCATTTGCAAGGCCGATTGGGCAATGTTGCGCGCATCGCCATACCAGTAGGTATCAAAATTGGGTGTTTCGTAGTGCATCCACTCGTCGAACTGGCGGTGGTACTGCACGCGGTTTTTACCGAAAGAAGTCTGGGAGGTTGTTTGCGCCGTCAGAAAAAACGGAGCCGCACTCCACGCCAATGCCAGCAGGCAATGGGAAATACGCGGACAAGAAAAAAGCAGGTGGAAAAACGTGCGCATGAGCAAGTGTGCTTGGGTTCAGCCCAAAAGTGGGACATTTCAGCGGAACAACCAATGCCGCCGGTGGCAAAACGCGCAATTAGCAAAAAAGATTATTGCTGTTGACCGCTGTTGGGACTTCACAAATTTTTCGCCATTTCCCGTTGCATCCGCTCGGCCTCGGCGCGGGCAGCCGCTGCAAAATCGGCGCCGGAGGATGCAAACTGAATGCTGCGCGAGGCATTGACCAGCAGGCCACAGTCGCTGTTGAGTCCGTAGCGGCAAATCGCATCCAGATCGCCGCCCTGGGCGCCGACACCGGGCACCAGCAGGAAATGGTCGGGTGCAAGTGCGCGCACCCGGGCGAACGCCTCGGGGTGTGTGGCGCCAACAACGAACATCAGGTTGTCGGGCGTACCCCATGCCTGCGACTGTACCAGCACCCGCTCCCAGAGCAGTTCGCGGGAGTCTTCCAGCCAGTTGCGCTGAAAATCTGCACTGCCGGGATTGGAGGTAAGGGCAAGCACGATGGCCCATTTGCCGGGAAAATCGAGGAACGGCGACACGCTGTCGGAACCCATATAGGGCGCCACAGTAACGGCATCGCAATTGGTGTGCTCGAAAAAAGCCTGGGCATACATCCGGCTGGTGTTGCCGATATCGCCGCGTTTGGCATCGGCGATGATGAAATGTTGGTCGCCGATGTACGCCACGGTCCGCTCGAAATCGCTCCAGCCGGCCGCGCCCCGCGCCTCATAAAAAGCGAGGTTGGGCTTGTACGCCACGCACAACTCGCGGGTGGCATCAATGATTTGGCAGTTGAACTCAAAAACTGCGTCGGGCCGGCTTTTCAGGTGCTCCGGCAGTTTAGCGGGGTCGGTGTCCAGGCCGACACAGAGAAAGGATTTTTTTCGAAAAATTTCCGAGACGAGCGTTTGGCGATCCATGGGGTAAAGGTAAGGGCATGTCCGGAATTTTACGTCGCAGCACATGCACGCAAATTACCGGACATGCTCCGGAATGTTCAGAGTCTGCGATCAGGATTTCTTCATTTTTGACACTGTCTCGTGCACAAATTCTTCCTTCCACGCATCCGACAGGCGCAGCGTATTGTCCTGGCCCAGCGTGTAAGCTATGGTACGCACGCCGGGAGGGGCATAAGCGAGCAGGAGGTCGGTAAAAACATTGTAGGCGCCCCGGGTTTTTTGGCTGCCCAGTTCGCTGTAGGATGTTGCGGCAAATTTGGCGCAGGGCACCAGTTCTGCCTTGTGGTTGATGTAGCTATGCCCGGCAAGCACCTGGCAGCCGGCCGAAAAATTGGCGCGGCCTACCCCAGACCAGTGGATGTTGATGGTGCTGTTGGGCTTCTCGTCCAGTCCACGCGCGATGTCATCCGCTGTCAGAGCTGCGTCGCCGTTTTTGTCGCGGAATACCAGCACCCCAACGGATGCGGGCCGCAGTGCGCGATAGACCGTTTTTTCATCGCTCACCTTATGCCAGCCAAACTGGTAGTGGTGTTGACCCTCCGTCAGAAAAGGAATATCTTTTCGGTCAGCCATTTGGGGATTCGGATCGGTAGAACCCCAGAATTTGAACACCATGCCCCGGATGAGCAGGACAAAAAGGTCGTCGTTGTCGCGGCGGCCGTTGAAAACATCCTGCCCGCAGCGCAGCCCGATGAGGTGGATCGTTTCGGGTGAGACATCCCAATCCTTGATTTTTCGGGTATCGGCAGGTTTGGTATAGGCTTCAACACGTTGCTGTATGGGGCTGGGATTGGCCAGGAAATGGTCTTTGGCTTTGGCTAATAATTGCATCCACTGGGTAAATTCCGTCGAAGGATTTTGTGCACTTGTGCGGCCCCATTCGCAGACACCCGTCTTGTCTTGTTTCCATTTTTCGACATGGGCCAGGGTGTTCGGGCCTGCCACGCCATCCGGCACGCCAATGGAAGCGTCGCCTTTCACTGTTCGAACGTATTCCTGAAAAAGCCGAACGGCAGCTTGCGTGGTGTAGCCGTAGATACCATCCACGGTGTCGGGTCGGATCAGAAAACCTGCGTCGTGCAGGAACTGCTGAAGTTCCCGAACGCCATTACCCGGAAGTGCTTTGAAGTCGGTCCAGGCACTGTTGCTTTCGTCACGAAATTGTTGTTTGCGTTTCAGTACATCTGAAAATGTACCGTGAAATCGGGATAAAAAATCCGATTTGTTGGCTGGTGTGGCATCGGCATCCACATTTCCGAGCGTAAATTTCATGGCAATGTCGTTAGAAGGTGATTTTGCAGTTTTTGTCAGAGTAGCCCAATATTTGGCGCTAAAACCCGACGATGACGGCAAAGATAGACCCGGCTTCCGGAATAAAAAATCACATTTTGATGTGACGGGAGAGCGGTTCTTACGCAAAATCAATTTCCGTGTTGTCCCCGATATTCAGGCTGAGGTTCATACCCTTGATGGCGGCATCAATACCCACTACCGAGTGGCGGAGTACGACATCGTCGATGGTGGCAAAGTTGCCGATGATGCTGTCCTTGATGATGGAGGAGTTGATGCTGACGTTGTTGCCGATGGTCACACTCGGGCCGATGATACTGTTGGCGATATGGCAATTGGCGCCGATAGCCACCGGATGGATAATGATGGTGTTTTCAAAAACGGGCAATGTGAACGCATCGGAAGCATAGCCACGCTGGCCAAGCAGCATGGCGTTGGTTTCGAGCAGCACTTCCTTCCGGCCACAATCATACCAGTTGTTCACGGGAATTGCCCGAAACGGCACACCTTGTTGCAGCATAAACTGGAGCGCATCCGTAAGTTGAATTTCGCCTACGGTACGCTGATCGGTGTACATCAAATGCTCTACGGCACGCAGCAAGGTATGCACCTCTTTGACCTTGTACAGCCCTACGAGCGCCATATTCGACTTGGGAATGCGGGGCTTTTCCACCATGCGCGTCACCACACCTTGTTCGTTGAACTCCGCCACGCCGAACTCGCGGGGATCGGCCACGGTTTTGACGCCGATGCAGGAATGCGGACAATTGAGCATCAACTGAAGATCGGCGTCGAAAATAGTATCGCCAAAGGCAATGAACACCTCGTCTTCGTCCTCGATGGACTCATGGGCCGTCCAAACGGCGTGCCCGGAGCCTTCACGTTTTTCCTGATAAACAAACTCGGTCTTCAGGTGCGGATACTGGTGCTCAATGAAGTCGCGCACCTTGTCGCCCAGGTATCCAATTACAAAAACGAAGTCCGTCAGACCCGCTTCGGCCAATTTGTCCACGATGAAACAAATAATAGGTTTGCCGGCTACCGGCATGAGCGGCTTGGGCTGCGTGTAGGTATGCGGGCGAAGGCGGGTGCCGGCGCCGGCAACGGGTATGACAACTTTCATTACTTGAGTTTCACTGTGGTGCCCACACTGGGCTTTTGCTTTTGTTGCTCTTCGTCGAAGGGCTTCAGCGTGATAGTGATCGTATGACCGTCTTCGGATACTTCCGACAGGGTATTGGAGGATTTTTTCACCTTGGCATCGGGGAAATTGTAAATCTGCTTGTAGGTCATATCGGCAAAGAAGGTCTTGACCATATCCATATCGGCGCCCTCGTCGCTTTCTTCGCCTTCTGCCATGGCTTTTTTGATCTCTTCGCCGAGGTCACCGGCGGTAAGGCGCTCGAAGTTGTTGCCTTTAAAACGGTACACTTCCTCCACTTTACTGTCGTACTTTTCCTTGTTGATGATCTTCATGGCCTTGTTGAGGGCGGCCACATCGGCAAAGTCAAAGGAATAGCCAAAGTTGAAAGTGGTCGTATCATTGATTTCTGTGACATTAGACAGGCCGGCAACTCCTTTCAGGGACTGGGCCACTGCGCTCAGTTCGGTTCCCATTTGCGATATGCCGTTGTCCGGCGCCGCGCCCATGTCGGGAGCTTCATCGGATGTCTCCTCTTCGGCGCCTTCTTCTTTGCCTTCTTCGCCCATGCCTTTGAACATGTCCATCATGCCCTTCATCTCGCTCATGTCGAGCGTCATTTTGTAGGATCCGGCGCCGCCGTCTTTGAATGTCACTTCTTCGATGATGTGCAGGCAACCGGTCAGGGTAAGCGCACCGATGGCGAAAACCGCCAGCGCAAGGTTTTTAAAATTTGTCATTGAGTTGAAAAAGATTGAATAGTGAATGTTGAATCGGTTACTCAAGAATGAAATTGCTGGAAACTATTTTTCCGTCTTTTTGCAGTTCAAACACATAACTGCCCTTTTGCAAGTAGTATTTTCCGGTGTCCGCCTTGTTCAGTTCAACGGGCTTTTTCGGATCTTTTTGGGCATCTTGCAATGCTTTTTGATATCGTTTTAGCACCGATTCTTGAAAATCAAGCGCGAAGGTAAACGAATTCAGGCCTTTGGCACAGTCCACTTGCCCGGTATTCAGCACGATACCGTCTTTCGTTTTGACGGTCCAGGTCGCCGGGCCGGGCGCAGCAGTGTAGAATGTCACGGGCAATTCCGGGTCTTTCAGTTCCTGCCACGGGCGTTTTTTGCCCCAATTGGACGCGTATCTGGTTTTGGGTAACTCAAACAGATGAATAGCTGCGGCCAGTACCTCGGCGGTCAGTTGCTGTACCGGCGCAATATCCACCTTGTACATCGAGCGGCCGTGCGTGCCGAGCAGGAGGTGTTTGGCTTTGGCCTGCACCACCATGTCGTGTACGGGCACGGCCGGCAAATCCCGGCTCAGGGCCTGAAACGACTGCCCGCGGTCGAGCGACACGTACGCGCCATGGTCGGTGCCAACGTACAGCACATCGGGGTTCTGGGGGTCTTCCTGCACCACGTTGATCGGTTCGGCGGGCAGGTTGGTTCCGATACGGCGCCATTTTTTTCCGTAGTCATCGGACACGTACAGGTAGGCGTTGAAATCGTCCCAGCGGTAGCCGTTGAGGCCGGCGAATACGCGGCTTTTTTCATGCGCGGAAGCCACCACGCGGGACACCCACATTTTTTGGGGCAGCGAGTCGGAAATACGCGTCCAGGTTTCGCCGCCATCGCGGGTGACGTGGATGCGGCCGTCGTCGGAACCGGTGTAAAGCAGGCCGAATTTGAGCGGACTTTCGTGGATGGTGCTCAGGGTGCCGTAGGGTATGTTGCCCTTTCGGCCACCGGCGGTGAGGTCGTCGGAGATGGCCTCCCAGTCGTCGCCGCGGTTGAAGGAGCGGTACAGCCGGTGCGCACCGAGGTAGAGCACGTCCTGCTGGTGGCGGCTGAGGTGAATGGGCGTTTGCCAGTTGAAGCGGGGCGGGCGCTCGCCGAGGTCGTGTCGGGGGGAGATGGGCTTGCGTTTGCCGGAGTTTTGGTCTATGCGGAAGTAGTTGCCGAACTGGAAGCCGGTGTAGATGGTGCTGTTGTTGCGGGTATCCACGGCCACCTGCATGCCGTCGCCGCCGAGCAGGCTTTGGTACGGGTATTTGCCCGACTGGTGCCAGTCGGTGGAGGCTTTGTACGTGGAAGGCCCGACCCATACGCCGTTGTCCTGTGCGCCGCCATAGACATTGTAGGGTGTGGCGTCGTCCACGGCAATGGCGTAAAACTGGCCCACGGGCGGGTTGTTGCACAGAATCCAGGAGGCGCCGTTGTCCCAGGAAATGTTGAGTCCGCCGTCGTTGCCGTTCACGAGGTGGCCGGGGCGGTCGGGATTGACCCACAGGGCGTGGTGGTCCACGTGTACGTTGTCGCCGTTGATGTTTTTCCAGGATTTACCGCCGTCGGCGCTGGACACGATAAAAAAGCCCATCAGGTAAACCACATCTGCGTCGTCGGGTCGGCAGCGGATGTTGGAAAAATAGTAGCCGTAGGTAAAATTCATTTGTTCCAGCGGCTCGTCGTGGGTGCGTTTCCAGGAGCGGCCGCCGTCGTCGCTGCGGTACACTTCGGCGCCGATGTAGTCCACATCGAACAGCATTGCATTGGCGTCTTCGAGGTATTCCACGAGGGCTTGCGGGGTTATTTTGCCCTTTTCCACCAGTTCTTTCACCTTTTTGCCGGTGTATTTTTCGGGAAAACGATTGGTTTTCAGGAACTCGTCCAACTGTTCGTCCGACAGTTTCAGGAATGCCGGCGTGGTGATGCTGCGCAGTTGGTCTTTGGTCAAAACATCCTCTGCGGGTTTATCTTTTTTGGGTTTGGGGTTCTGGTTGTCCACACAGGCGTACAATACCGTGCGGCCGTCTTTGACGCCGGAAGCCAGGCCGATGCGGCCCGTATTGGCGCCGGTGGGGAATCCGCTGCCGGGCGTACTGACGCGTCCCCAGGTGCCGCCGCCGTCGGTGCTTTTCCAGATGCCCGAGCCTTCGCCCGCGCCGCTGAAATTCCAGGACTGGCGTTCGCGCTGCCAGGTGGCGGCATACAGCGTGTTGGGCGCCGTGGGGTCGAGGCAGAGGTCAATGGCGCCGGAGTTTTTATCCACGAACAGCGTGCGTTTCCAGGAATTGCCGCCGTCGGTGCTGCGGTACACACCGCGCTCGTCGTTGGGCGAGTACAGGTGTCCGAGCACGGCCACCCAGAGCACTTCGGGGTCGGTGGGATGCAGCACGATGCGACCGATGTGGTGGCTTTCGGGCAGGCCGCGCCACTCCCAGGTTTTGCCGCCGTCGGCGCTGCGGTACATGCCGGTGCCGGCGTACGAGGAACGGCTGCTGTTGCTTTCGCCGGTACCCACCCAGAGGATGCGGCGCTTCCAGTCCACGGCGATATCGCCGATGGTCATGGCCGCTTCCTGGTCGAATACGGGCTGGAAGGTGGTGCCGTTGTTGGTGCTGTGCCACAGGCCTCCGGAGGCGTAGGCCACGTACATTTCGGTGGGGTCGGCGGGGTTCACCTCCACGTCGGTGACGCGGCAGGAGAATACCGAGGGGCCGATGTTTTCCGGTTTAAGGGCGCCGAGCAGGGTGTTTTGTTTCAGGTTTTTGTGCTGCTCGAAGCCTGAGAGGCGGGTGTCGGCGGGAGTGGGTTTTTGGGCGGCGAGACCGGCAGATAGGGCGAGGAGTCCGAATGCAAGGAAGAGCGATTTACAGGAAAAAATCGTATTGTGTGCGGGAAGAAACATGGAACGGTAAATTTTTGAGGCGGCAAGGTACGCAAGGCGTTACTTTTGCAGAAACAACGAGCGTGTTCAGAAAACTGTCTCAATGGGGCATGTCCGAAACAAGGGCGCCCGCCGGTCTTTTGATCCCGCACAATAGTGGGTGATAAACCATATCAGCCGTCTTGCCTCGCAAACGCTCGCAACCGTTTAACAAATGCCCATTTTTGGAAAAAATATCCACTATTTTTTATCTTTTTTGCTGCCGGCATTTTTTACCGGTTGCAATGCCACAGTAAGCACCCCGCCTGAGGCAGACGCCTCTTCCCAACTCTTTATCCTGAACAGCCCCGACAACCACCAACTGCGGAAGCACCTGCAAATCCTTGCCGGCCCGGACAGTGGATATTCTATCGGGGAAATCGTTCAACCGGAGTTGCAAGGCCAGTTCGTCCCATTTACCGAAAAAACCTTTGAGCCACAAAGCCACCAATCTTACTGGGGGAAAATACAATTGGAAAACCGCCTGCCCGGTGCGGAAACCCATTATGAATGGGTGCTGAATCTATCCGGCACATTCACCCAGGTCACGCTGTATCGGTTGGGGGAAAATGGAGAATGGGCAGGCGAAGAAAACGGCGCCTTTGTCCCGGTACGCCGGAAAAAATTTACCCCCACCAAATCCGGCAACTGGTTCAAGATAGTACTACCGCCCCGGGAGGTAGTAACGCTGTACTTCCAAGGCAAGAGCGCACGCACCGCCCTACCGCCCACATTTCACCTTTATGTGCAGCCGTTGACTGTTTTTTACGACAAATTGGTGGTTGATAAAACGTGGAGTGCCCTGTTCACCGGCTTCCTGCTGCTCATGCTGCTCTACAACCTCTTCAAATTCCTCATCGTCAGGGATCGCAGCTACCTTTACTATTCCGGCTACCTGCTGATGGTAGTAGTCTATACGACCTATTCCACCGACGATTTGGAAGATTGGGCGGGCGCCATCCTCTTTGCCGACCATCCCGCCTATTTCAACCTGTTCAAAATTTCCATCTACCTGGGACTGATGTCCTGGCTGGCATTCATCCGCAGTTTTTTGGAACTGGAAAAACTGCTTCCCCGCTGGGACCGGTATTTCCGGTACCTGACACGGCTCGGAGCGCCCTTGATGGCAGCCTTCCTTTTTCTGGCCTTCCGGTACAATTTCAGTTATGTGATTGATGACCAAACGACCTTGTTCTACATCGCACTGGTCACGATTTCGGGGGGTGTTTTTATCTATCCCTTGTACCGTACCAAAGAACCGAAAGGGTATTTCATCGCTGCCGGTATCGGTGTCATCTGCCTCGGATTCCTGCTGACCCTGTTTTCGAGGATTTTCCAAACGGAATACACCGTCGCTTATCTCAAAGTGTGCACCATCGTCGAAATCCTGATCTTTTCCATTGGTCTGGCCTATCGGCATAAAAAGCAGGTGATGGACAAACAACAAGCCGATTTTGCGCTCCGCGAAAGCCGGCTGCTCCAGGAAAAGAATCAACTTGAAGCCGACCGGCTCCAGGAACTAAACGACTTCAAAAGTCGCTTTTTCACCAACCTCACCCATGAGTTCCGCACGCCGCTGACCGTTATCCTGGGCATGGGGGAGCAACTTTCGAAAGTGGAAACAGACGCTCAAAAGAAAAGCATGTTGGGTTTGATCAAGCGCAACGGAGCGTCGCTGTTGCGGCTTATCAACCAAATCCTCGACCTGGCAAAGTTGGAGTCCAACACGTTAAAAATCAATTATATCCAGGGCGACGTGCTGACTTATTTGAAATACATCGCCGAAAGTCTGCACTCCCTCGCCAATGCCCAAAACGTGCTGCTGCGGGTGGAAAGCGACCAGCCCAACATCGTGCTGGACTACGACCCCGAGCGTTTTTTACAAATCATTCATAACCTGTTGTCGAATGCCATCAAATTCACGCCGTCCGGCGGAAAAGTGCTTTTGCGGGCAGACTTGCAGGACAAATGGCTGCACATTTCGGTATCGGATTCAGGTCCGGGCATTCCAGCGGACGAACTGCCCCACCTGTTCGAGCGGTTTTTTCAGGCAAAAAATCAGGAACATGCTAAAGCGGGCGGTACGGGCATCGGACTTTCCCTGACGAATGAGCTGGTCAAAGCGATGGGCGGCAACATTTCGGTGGAAAGCACAGTCGGCACAGGCAGTACCTTTTTGGTGAAATTGCCGGTGACCAACACGAGCGCTTTTACCGACAACACCCCCAACACCGAGTTGGAAGGCGGGAATTCTCTCATAGCACCCCTTCCTGTCAGAACGGCTTCCAACCCACAAGATGATGATACATCCCTCCCACAAATCCTGCTCATAGAGGACAATCCCGATGTGGTGGAATACCTGACAGCCTGCCTCTACCAGGAAGATTCCGATGGCAGAAACCAATACCGCCTCGACTACGCTTACAACGGCCAAGCCGGTATCGAACATGCCCTCGAATCGGTGCCCGACCTCATCGTGAGCGATGTGATGATGCCCATTAAAGACGGCTTCGAGGTGTTGGAAACCCTCAAGAACGACGAGCGAACGAGCCACATTCCCATCGTTATGCTGACGGCCAAAGCGGATGTGGAGAGCCGCCTATCGGGTCTGCGGCGGGGCGCCGACGCCTATTTAGCCAAACCGTTTAATCAGGAGGAATTAACGGTTACCGTGAACAACCTGCTTGAACTGCGAAGGAAGTTGCAAGCTAAATATGGCCGATGGGAATCAGTACCGGGTGATTCGCCGGCGCCAATCACAGACTCCGAAGACGTTTTTCTTCAAAAATTCCGCGCTGTTGTGGAAAACAACCTCTCCGATCCGGACTTTGAGATGCCACAGCTGGAGCGCGCCCTTGGGATGAGCCGCAGCCAGATTTACCGCAAGCTGAAAGCCCTGACAGGCAAATCGCCCAGCCTGTTTATCCGCTCCATCCGCCTGCACCAAGGCCGGCGCCTGTTGCAAACCACCGACCTGACTATTTCGGAAATTGCGTACGAGGTGGGCTATTCCGCCCTGAACAATTTCTCCGATGCCTTTTTGGAGGAGTTTAGGGAGCGGCCCGGGAAGGTGCGGGGGTGAGTTTTTCAGTTCAAAACTAACGCCGGCAGGGTTTCGAACCCTGTCGGCGTTTTTCTTTTCATGCAACACGTTTTCCGCTTATCCTCAAAGAGTTAGAAGAAGGAGCATCCACGCACTGCAACATAACGAGTAAAGAAAATCCCCACCCTGCAACCTGAACGGTAGCTGTTGAACGCTGAGCGGTAGTCTCCCCGGCTGTCCGCCTGCACCTTTGTCCCAGTTGTTTGCGAATTGGATTTTGCCCTTACTCATACGCCTTACAAAACAGGCGGATGGTGTTTGTGAAAAACTACGGTTCATACAGCTAACGACCCTGAAAACCCAAATGAAAAAGATCTCTATTCTTCATTCAAAAACGTTTGCCATGCGAACCAAACTTTTTTCCATCGCCCTACTCTTGGGCTTCCTGGCCTCCCTGAATGCGCAGGAATTGACCATTTCCACCGGATCTGAAACATCCTTTAACCACGCCCAAAAACCAGCTGTCCTGTCCCCAGACTCTCCGGCAGACTATTACAACCTGGGCTATTCCTGCCTGGAAAAAAAGGAGATGGACAAGGCCAAAACCGCCTTTGAGAAATACCTCGAAGTGGCCCCATCCGCACCCAAAGCCCACGACAGCATGGGCGACTACTACCTGGCCACCGGCGACTACCACGAGGCTGCCATGTGTTTTGAAAAAGCCGCTGCGCTGGGTTTGGAAAGCTCGAATAAGAAGGCCGAAGAGGCATGGGCCGCCAAGGCTCAGGAAGCAATTGAGCAGAGTGGGATATGGAAGATTGGTTCACCAAAATCCTGGTGATTTTTCCCGTCTCATAGAGAGTCCTTTAACAAAGGACTCCATCGGGGTAAAATCACCAGGATTTATAAACCAACCTTACCATGAAATCAGTAGGCACATCATTTAAAAACCGGGAAATGAATTTCCCGATAACGAGTTTTTTCATTCAAATAACATCAATTATGAAAACCACATTTTTTCCCCTCTCCCTACTCTTGGGCTTCCTGGCCTCCCTGAATGCGCAGGACATCTATCTACCCGTTTCCAGCAAATCGGAAACAGCTATGGCTGATTATTTTAAAGCGCTCCAGGCAGCTGAGAACGCAAACATTCCCGGCTATTTTGACGGGATGAAAGCAGCCGTAAAAACGGACCCCAACTTCTTCATGGCTTATGTTAATCTGGCCTTCGCGGAAACGGCTTTTGGGCAGTACGAAAAAGCCGCTGCCTTCATCAAACCCGCCTTAGCCATTGACCCTTCCGGCTTCAACGAGAACGAGCAAATCCATCGCAAAGCCCTGCAAGCATGGGACATAGACCCGAAAGCCGACCCGGCCCAATACATGGAAGCGCTGACCGTCGCCTACCCCAACACAGCTGAAGCATACGACCTGGCGGCCAGGTCGGCTAAATGGCTCAGCAATGACACTAAATCATCCGTCAGGCACACGCTGCGATTGCTGGAATTGCGCCCCGAATTTGGCGGCGGCTACAACACGCTGGGCTACAACTACATGGCGATCAAGGAGATGGACAAGGCCAAAGCCGCCTTCGAGAAATACCTTGAACTGGCCCCCGCCGAACCCAATGCATACGACAGCATGGGTGAATTCTACCTGACCACCGGAGATTATGCCAAGTCTGCCGAATACTACGACCGCGCTGTGGCACTGGGTTTGGAAAGCTCGAAGAACGGGGCTGAAAAGGCACGGGCAGCATTGGCGAAGGAAGCGAAAGACAGACAGTGATTTTGACTCAATTCCCACAAGTTTATCACAACCATATTATTATGAAAACGATCAGCTTCTTCCGTCTGGTCCTGGCCCTTGGCCTTCTACCTGCCACCCTCGGTGCGCAATCCAGTGTCAGCAACAAGAACCACAAGGCCACGGCCAACTATTACGCCGAATTTGCCGAACTCATGCACTCGGAAACGGCCGCTAAGTCTGCTCTGGTTACCTCTCCTTCCGTCAACAGCTTTGATGCTTTTGTCTATTACCGGGAGGTAATGAAGGGCAGGGCGGGGGACTTCATCGCCGATTACGAAGCCATGGCGGCCTCCATCCTTAACTACGTCCAATGTCGCGTGCGCCAACTGGGCGGGCAGCCGCAGGGCTTGCCCAACCCGGCCTGTAAAAAAGCGGTAGTAGCAAGTAGCACAGTGCAATAAAGACTATTTCTTTCACCCAAATCAAGGTGTTTTTGAAAAATGAAAAATCACCTTGATTTTAAAAAACAATCAATCATGCAAACAGTAGGCATTATCGGCGGCGCCGGTTTCATCGGCAGCTACGTCACCAAGCAATTTTTGGAAAACGGATACCGGGTCAAAGTATCAGCCCTGGATATTTCCAACAAAGAAAAATATGCACACTTGTCCGGGCTACCCAATGCGGCAAACATGGAGTTCGCCCCGTTGGACGTGCAAAATATCGACCAACTGAAAGCCTTTGCCGCAGGCTGCGACATCCTCGTGCATGGCGGCACGCCGTTCCAACTGGAAGTGGAAGACCCGCAGCGGGATTTGTTCGACCCGACTATCAAAGGGACGGAAAACTTCCTCCAGGTGGTCAGCGAAACGCCAACAATCAAGAAGGTAGTGTTCATCGCCTCCGTGGCGGCGGTTAATACCAATTTCCCATTGCTACCGGAAGGTTGGGCAGAAGGGCAGGTGATTTCCGAAAAAGACGAACCTTATTTCAGCCAGGAGAACCATCCGTACTCCCAGGCGAAATTCCTCGCCAACGAGGCAGTCAACCGGTTCATCGCGGAGCATCCCGACTTAGGTTTTGAAATCACCACCGTTTCGCCGGCAGGTGTGATGGGCATGGCGATGTCGGCACGGGAAGATTCTACTTCGATGGGCATACAGTTTCTGTTCAAAAATAAACTAGCGCCCAACCCTTTTATCCAAATGTTTTACGATCGGGATGTGTACTGGGCGGTTGTGGACGTGGCCGATGTTGGCGCATCGGTGTACAAGGCGGCTACCCTCCCCAACCTGCATGGTAAGAACTACCTGATCACCAGCGAGAGCTACCGGGTGTCCGACATCTCCCGGATGCTCAATGGGCAAGAGCCTGCCGGGCAACCCAGCACGGTGTACAGCAATGCACTGGCTACTAAGGATTTGGGGGTGCATTTCAAACCAGCCCGGGTGCCTTTGTTACAATATGCGAAAGCCACGGAAGGAGCGGCTGTTTGAAGCCGCTGTCCGGCAGCTATTTCCGAAAGTCAGAACCAAAACGGGGAAGCCGAAAACCGCTTAGAGTAGGCATTTTCAAATCAAACAACATGAAAAAGATAACCAGATTTTTGATGCCAGGAATCATGACTTTACTATTTGCTTCCTTGATAATTAGTTGTGATGAACAAGGACAGGAAACGAAGGACAGTTCCGCTACACCGGCATTTGACTTGGCGACTGCCAAGGCTGAAATTGAGGCGGCCAACAAAGCGTTTTCGGCCTTGGTTGCTGCAGGTGATTCGGTAGGGTTGGCTAATTTTTATACACAAGATGCCAAGTTTATGAATGCTGGCGCCCCGGCAGTTGCTGGACGGAAGAATATCCAATCTGCTATGTCGGGAATCATCCAATCCGGCATTACCAAAGTTGACCTTAGACTAAAGGACGTCTGGGGCACCGAAGACCTTTTGGTAGAAGAAGGAGAATTGTCGCTGTTCGCCGGGGATGCTGAAGTAGCGCAGGAAAAGTACCTGGTAGTTTGGAAAAAGGAAGATGGGAAATGGAAATTGTTCAGGGATATTTTCAATTCAAACTTGCCTGCCGAATAAATGCGGTAAATGATTCCGGTGCCAATACATTTCAATACGTCAAAGGGAAGTCAAGTATTAATTCATCATTGGTTAGTGGCGGCCCGCCTCACGGATGTGCCGCCGCTTAACCTCAAACCATCTTCAACCATGAAATGCACTCCTATTAATGGTTCGATGAGATTTATATCGTGTGCCCTGATTTCCCTGTTCGTGGCATTAGCGGCACAGGCCATCTACGCGCAACAGATAACAGGTAAGCTCCACGACGCAGCCGGGCAGCCAATCTACGCAGCCAACGTACTACTGCTGGCCCCCGCCGATAGCAGCTTGGTAAGCGGTAAACTAACTGATCCCGACGGGCATTTTACGTTTGAAAATGTGGCCAGCGGCAGCTACTTAGTCTCCTTTTCTATGCTGGGCTTTGAAAGGGTGTTTATCAATAACCTGACCGTAGATGAACGCCAGCCCCTCGTCGATCTAAAGACGACCACCTTGCGCGAAAACTCAACGTTCCTGGGAGAGGTGTCGGTAGTAGCAAAACGCCCTTTTTTAGAACAGAAAATTGATCGGGTGATCGTCAACGTCAACAATTCGATCACCAATGCAGGCGGTACGGCCTTGCAGGTGCTGCAACGTTCGCCAGGCGTGCAGGTCAATGCGTTAACAAAGTCCATCTCGTTGGCCGGAAAGCAGGGCGTAGTGGTGATGATCAATGGGAAAATATCGCGTATGCCCAGCGAGGCTGTGGTGGATATGCTCGCCGGCATGAACGCCGACAACATCGACCGCATCGAACTCATCCACACGCCACCTGCCAATTTTGAAGCCGAGGGCAACGCGGGTATCATCAACATCGTGCTGAAACAGTCAGGCGATAAGGGGCTGAATGGCGGCTATTCCGCGAAAATAGGCCAGGGCCGCGGCGCAAAAGCCGGCGCAAACGGCTACTTCAACCAACGCAGCGGAAAGATTAATCTGTTTGGCAGCTACGATTTGGACTACAATCTGAACCCACAGATTTTAACAAACTACCGCCGGGTGGCCACCAACGGCGATGTGCTGGAAACAGCATCTATCAGCGACCGGTCACATACCCCAACGACGACACAAAACGCACGGCTCGGCGCCGACTTTCAAGTGTCCAAGAAGACGGTAGTGGGGGTTTTGGGTACTTTTCTCGACCGGAATTGGTACATGGAGGCCGAAAATACCATTACTTACTCACGCAATGGAACGGTGGAAAGCCTGCTGCGGATGCCCAATACAGAGACTAATCACAGCCAGTCCCTGGCCGGAAACCTGAATCTGAGTCATCAGTTTTCAGACAACCAATCGCTCAGTATGGATGTGGATTATATCCATTATGCCATCTCGAATCCATCCAGTTACAGTTTGCTAAATCAGGATGCTTCAGGAAATCCGACCACCGAAAGTGCACTTAGGATTGCCAAAGAGACGCCCATTCAAGTAGGCGTAGCCAAAGCGGACTATACCAGAAACTTTGGGAAAAATACACGGCTTGAAATGGGGGCGAAGCTGACCTCCATGCGCTTCATGAATGATGTATTGGTGGACGAACGCGCCGGGCAGGAGGCCTGGCAGCGCATCCCGAGCCTCACATCGGTTTCGCAGATGAAAGAAAGGGTGGCCGGCGCCTTTGTCAGTGTCAGCACGAAATTGAGCGATAATATGGACTTGAAAGCGGGTTTGCGCTACGAACATACGGATACGCGCCTCGACTCGGGCGCAGCCGTCGTCATCGTGGACCGGAACTATGGCTCCTGGTTCCCCACAGTATTCCTGAGCCGCAAAATATCGGAAAACCAAACGTTCAATTTTTCTTATTCACGCCGCATCACCCGCCCGAACATAGGGCAACTTGCTCCTTTTTTGATTTTCACCGACCCCACTACGCTATTAACCGGAAACCCGGCTTTACAGCCTGCATTCACCAACGCTTTCAGTCTGAGTTACAACGTGAAATCATGGCGGCTGGGCGTCACGTACAGCGTCCAAAATGCACCGCAACGCTTTATTCCGGCGGTGGATGCGCAGACGAACCGGCAAGTTCTTTCTTTCGGGAACATGGGGCAAGAAAAGACATGGAGCGCGGATTTGTACCTGCCGCTGCAACTCGCCGACTGGTGGGAGATGAGCAATAACCTCTATTTCAATACACTCAGGCTTGATTTTGAACTGGAAGGCAAATCCCTGAAGGTGAAAAACCTGGCTTATGGATTTAATTCCAACCACAGCTTCAAATTGCCAAAGCAGTTTTCCCTGGAAGTTACCGGGAATTTTGACTCGCCCAGTTACTGGGGGATTGCTTACTGGCAGGCGACGGGAAGTTTGAACATCGGGGTAGAAAAGCATTTCGGTGAAAAATGGGGCAAAGTCCGCCTCACGGCCAACAACCTTTTCCAATCTACCAACTGGTTCGGCACCACCGATCAGCCGGAAATCGCCTTGCTGACGAAGCAATCCTTCCAGTTTGCAGAGCGTGTGTTCATGCTTTCCTGGTCCAACACCTTTGGCAACAAAAAACTAAAATCTGCACGCCAGCGCCAGACGGGGGCGGCAGAAGAGTGGCGCAGGCTCTAAGGCTTCAACCACGAAGTGCATGCGCCCGACTTTGAAAAAAAACGGGGCCACATCACGGGCTTTCCCCGAAATACCCAAAAGAGAGTGCCCACGATAATTCTGAATAAATTTCATTCTTACTAAACCATATTCCACTATGAAAAATCTATTTTTCTGCACAATGCTGCTCGGATGCACCATGTTGCTGCAAGCACAATCCGCAACGGATGAACACGAACTGCAGGCCTTCGCCCGCAACTTCATGAACGCCTACAACCAGGGCGACCACGAAGCCATCCGCAACATGTACACCTCCGATGCTGTCCGAATTGACCAGGAGGGCAGACAAATCAAAGGCGCAGACAACATCGCGGCCTACTTCGCCGACCAGTTCCGGAAAAACAATGCCACGGTTTTTATCCGGCAGCTAAGCGTCAACTGGTCAGACGCCGAACACGCCTGGGTTGCCAAAGGAACCTACGAGGTGAACGGCAGCACCAATGTGTACGACATTCCCGTCCATTTCTCCGGCAGCTACGCCAACGTAATGCTGAAAAAAGACGGCCAATGGAAAATCGCCAAGTCCGTACATACCCCCCTGGAACATGCCGACCCCACCGTAGCCGCCAACATCAAAATGTACACCGAAACCTGGGACGCCATCATCAACGAGGGCCGGTTCGAACTTTTTAATCCAGAGCACTTCACGGAGGACGTTATCATGCACGCTGAACCGGAGAACGTGGTGGGTATCGAGGGTATGGCGGGGTACTACAAAGCGTTGGTTTCGGCTTTTTCCAACATCCAGTTTACCATCAACAACATCTTCGGCGAAGGCAACCAACTGGTAAAACACTGGACGTTCAGGGGCACGCACACGGCCAACTTTTTCGGCGTCCCGGCCACCGGCAACAAAGTCGAGCTAAGTGGCAGCACGATTGTCCGCATGAGCAAAGACGGCCGCATTGCCGAGGAACAGGATTTTATGGATAACATGGCCCTGCTGGCGCAACTGGGCGTCGTGTCGGATCCCGGCAACGTGGCCGTTGTGGACGGGCTGTACCAGGCATTTGTCAAAGGCGACGTACCGGCGGTACTGTCCGTTATGGACGCCAACATCGTTTGGAACGAAGCCGAGGGCTTCCCCTATGCCGACCGCAACCCCTACATCGGCCCGGACGCCGTGCTGAACGGCGTGTTCGCCCGCATTGGCGCTGAATGGGATTACTTTAACCTGACGGGTATCCAACTGCACGACATGTCGGGCAATATGGTGCTGGCCACCCTGCGGTACAAGGCAAAGCACAAGATAACCGGGAAGATGATTGATTCGCAAACAGCGCATTTGTGGACGCTGAAGGACGGGAAAATCACCGCTTTCCAGCAGTTTACAGATACGAAGCAGGCAGCGGAGGCGGTGAAGTAATTATCCGATAGATCCTGGTGATTTTGCTCCGAAGGAGTCCCTTTGGCAAAATCATCATGATTTAATTTTCAATCCATCAAATCATAACAAGATGAAACAGACACTTTTTCAATTTTTTCTTGCCATGTTCCTCTTCTGCTCTTGTCAAGAGAATGGGACGAAAACGCAAGCCACCGAACAAGGTGTTTCTCCTTATGCAGAGAAAGAAGTTATAAAATTCACCGATATCATCGGGGATACTTTGCGGTATGAGGTCGGAGAACCAGTTTTTGATATTGTCATATCATCTGACACAACACTGTACTGGAAAAGTCTGAACCCAAAATATGGGACGGAGGCCCATGAAAAAATTGTCGTCATCCCAATCAGCGAACATGAAAACATGATTTCGTATGTTGAAAATGACGGCCGAGGCCCAGGTGTTTGCTGGTACAATGATTTCGAGAGAGGAATCACTACTGTATCAGTTTTTGTCGAAAAAGGGATGATGACTTTTTCAGGTACTGTGAAGCGGAAACATGCGATAGAATAGCAAATCGAGGGATTGACATTCTTCGATCTCGAACGAAAAGGTAAATTTCAAATGAAAAATCCATCAAATTCCTCTTCACCCAGGCCTTAACGCTATGCTCCGCACCACCTTTCCGCCCAGACGCAGGTGCATGGCCGCATCCTGGAGCCCACGGGCGAACCCCTTGCCTTTGCAAATATAGGTGGTGGCAAATTTCGAGTGATTCACCGCGGATTAAACGGATGCAGGCAACGCGGATTTTCACAGATTCTTTAAATAAATTCGTGAAAATCCGTGAAAATCCGCGTTGCCTGCATCCGTTTAATCCGTGTTCCATCACTCGGGATTTGCCACTACCCAAATATATTCCTGCTCCGCAGCGCCGATAGCAGCGTCGTGACCGGACAAATGTCGGGGGAGGACGCTTTTACGCTTGCCCACCTGTCGCCAGACAGCTACCGCCTCCAGGACAAACGCCTGCAAGTGTGCCTCACCGAATCAACATTTTCCGCACGACGAACGATTATTTCTACAACGGAAATTAGGGCGGCATCGAAATTGACGGGGTACGCTCGTTCGACTCCCAAAGGTTTGGGGCAAGCGCCACCTGGAAATTTGGCAACCAGAAAGTGAAGGCGGCCAAACGCTCCAAAGGGGCGATGGAGGAGGAATTGCGGCGGCTGAATGGAGGGGATTGAGTGGCATATACCCGACAAAAAAAATGGAGATGCTTCTGGGAAATGTACATACCTTGGCAAGCCTTAGCCGCTCTCCGATGGAGCACCGCCCACGTCACAATGAACAGAACACGCCCCCACTTCCGGCCCTGCTGCCGGAGACGAGGCGTGTTCTGTTTTTACTCCTAATGCTTTTCAAAAAAAATGTAGCTATGAAAAAAAATCATCTTTTACTCATCATGCTTCTTTCTATTGGACACGCTTTCAACAGTTTTGCCCAGAATGATCTGAAATTTGAGGTAAACCATGTTCTACCGTATATTTCTATCCAGGAAAATAAATTGGCAGAAATACACACGCTTGCGGATTTGGACAAACGGTACCCCACATCCTGGGTAAAAGAATATATTTCCGTGGAGATTTCCGCAAATAAAAACGGGACTAAAACGAAGGCTTCAGGTATTAGCAATGTCCTGAATCAAGCGCAAAAAGAACTGATACGATTGGCTGACCGTGGTAGTGATATTGCTGTAACCGTACGGTATCTTCCTGAAAATTCGTTGAAAAATAACGCAATCAAGCAGTACGATTTTAAGGTTTCGGTCATGCCTGATAAAAATGCCCGCTATGCCGAAGGCGCAGAGCAACTGATTCAATATCTGCAAAAAAACAGCATTAAAAATATTGATGCAGCAAGTTTCACGGGTTATGATTTGACTGCCATAAAATTTACCGTTACCGAACAGGGGCATATTACGGATATACAAGTTGCCCTGCCATCAAAAGATGCAAAAATTGACGAAATGCTGGTTAAGTCTATTTCAAAAATGCCGAATTGGAAGCCGGCAGAGTTTTCTACCGGGTTAAAAGTCAAACAAGAGTTTGTTTTGACCGTTGGCAATATGGAGAACTGTATGGTCAATACATTGAATATTCGTCCGATTGAATAAATATGCATGCCCGGCGAGAGAAACCACCCGCACCCACTCACCCTCATCACCGCCCAGCCTCGCCGCCTCCTCGGCATCCGCATCCAGACTAGCCTCGCCGAAAACCGCGCCGCCGAACTGTGGCGCACCTTCCGGCCCAGAGTCGTTGAAATCACCAACCGCCTCGGCGCCGATTTTTTCGATGTGAAACGCTACGGGCCGGAGTTGGCCAACGGACAATTCACGCCAGCCACCGTTTTTGAAAAATGGGCCGCCGTGGAAGTGTCGGGCTACGACCACATCCCGCCCGGCATGGAAGCCCTTGACCTGCCCGGCGGACTGTACGCCGTCTTTACCCACCACGGCCCGGCAAGCGCGTTCGCCCGCACCTACCAGTATATTTTCGGAACCTGGCTGCCCACTTCCGGGTATCTGCTGGACGACCGTCCGCACTTCGACATCATGGGCCCGACGTACCGCCCCGACGACCCGGAAGCCACCGAGGAGGTGTGGGTGCCGGTGCGGGAGCGCGGACTTACGTAGTGGGCTCACGCGAAATGATTTTTGCCGTAGTCTAACTCCGTACAAGCCGACGGTACTAGGCAACCCGGTGCGTGCCATGGACACCTTTGTATGAAATCTGACATCACGGCATATTACGATCGAATAGCCAATCTGTACGATACTGATCGCTTTGGTAATACCTACGGCCAATTTATTGATGCCCAGGAACGCGCCATTTTGTCGCAACTGCTCCACACAGCCGCCGGCCAAAGGGTATTGGATGTGGGCTGCGGCACAGGTCGTTTTCTGGAATACGCCACACACGGCCTTGATGCAAGCGCGGCCATGCTGGCGGTGGCACGCCGGAAGCAGCCCGAAAAACATCTCACCCAAGCCGATTTATTTGCACAACCTTATGAAAATGAATACTTTGAAGCCGCTATTTCTATGCACGTTGTCATGCACATAGCATCAACCGATCTAGGCAAATTACTGGCGGAGGTACACCGGATTTTGAAGCCCGGAGGGCAATTTATTTTTGATTTTCCTTCTAAACCACGTCGCACATTACTGGGCTATAAAAGCAAAAATTGGCACGGCGCCAACGCTTATGCACTCTCGGAAGTGCAGGTATTGGCAGAGGCCAAGTGGCAAATGCACGTTGCCCAAGGCATCCTGTTTTTGCCCATTCATCGTTTCCCACCGCTTGTGCGGCCTTTCTTGCGTTCGTTCGACACCTGGCTTTGCCGCTCTTTTTTTAAAAAATACGCCTCTTATATCGTTGTTTCATTGGTAAAAAGATGAAATACAAAACACTGATTCCAAGGCCTTTAAAATTATTATTTCGCCTTTCGCAACGGAAACTAAACGACTATTACAACGGCCGTCCGCAGCAATTTGCCAAAGGCAGGCTTGGTGCGATGCCTGTATTTGAGTATAGTGTCAGGATGCAGCAGCCCATATTGCAGAGCGCATTTTTTGAAAACAAGGTGTTCAACATGCAAAAAGCCGGAAAAAAGATCAACCAAGTACTAATCATGCCCGGCGAAATATTCTCGTTTTGGGAGGTGGTAGGTTACCCGGGTCGTTGGCAGGGCTACCGCAAAGGCCGTAATTTGGTAGAGGGAAAATTACAGAGTGCATATGGCGGCGGCTTGTGCCAGGTGTCCGGCATACTCTACCACCTCGTGCTTGGCACAGGCTTGGAAATATTAGAACGACACAACCATTCTGTGGATATCTATAGTGAAAACGAGCGCTTTGCGCCACTTGGGTCCGACGCTACCGTGGTTTACGGGTACAAGGATTTGCGGTTTCGCAATACGACCAGGCAACCATTGTATTTCACCCTTGACTCAACTGCGAGCCATATCAATGTGTGTTTGCACAGCCCGTTGCCGTTAGCCTTCAATATTCCCGAATTTGTGCGCCATGACGAAAATGACCAACGTATTGTACAGACTAAAGTGAAGGGCAATGTGCTGGCTATTTCGAAGTATCGGGTACCTTAGTTAGGTATCCGGACATATTTAATTGACAATTCTGCGTGATGTCTGTGGTTTGAGTCTGTGTAACGTCTGTGTGATAAACTCTTTGCATGATGCCAAACGCGATAAATTTTGCACAGACGTTACACAGACTCAAGCCACAGACGTCACACAGAATTTGTCTCAAATAATTTGTACCACATACTTGTGACAAACAATGGTGCTGTAACCCAATCTAAAGGCACTCGAATAATCGCCTGCCAAATCTGCAACATGGAATTCAAAGGAAATACACACGAATACCTTCGATTAGAGCGCATCACGTCTGAAAATTGTTCTATCGTTAAAGAGAAAATCGAGAGCAGCTTGACCATGCTTTGGATGACCGCCGATGACAATCGCCTCAAGATCGACGGCAAGGACTATGTTTTCCAAAACAACGAAGTCATCTGCCTGACCGAATTTCACCACACAGCAGTACAAGAGGTCACGTCCATGCGCATGGTGCGTTTCAACCGCCCATTTTTCTGCATCATTGACCACGATTCGGAGGTAGGCTGCCGGGGCATCCTGTTCTTTGGCGCTTCGCAACTGCCCGTTTTCCGTATCCCGGAGACCGAACTGGAGAAGTTTGACATTCTTTGGAAAATGTTTTCGATAGAAATGCAATCGAAGGACGATCTGCAAATTGAGATGCTGCAAATGATGCTGAAGCGGTTACTGATACTTTGCACACGGCTCTACAAGGAGCAACGTCAGTTGGCCCCTTTGGAAAAAAGCAACCTGGAGTTGGTGCGGGAGTTCAACTTTTTGGTGGAGTCCCATTTTAAGACCAGGCACACAGTCGCCGACTACGCCGAGTTGCTCCACCGTTCTCCCAAAACTCTTTCCAATTTGTTCGCCCGGGTCAGCCCCAAAACACCGCTGCAAATCATCAACGAACGAAAAATGCTCGAAGCACGCAGGTTGCTGCGCTACACCGATCAGGCTGTCAGCGAGATTGCCTTCTCCATAGGGTACGAGGATGTCCAGACCTTTTCCCGCTTTTTCAAGACGCAGGAGGGCATGTCACCAAGCGCTTTTCGAGAACAAATTTGATTTCGGGAAAAATTGCCAAGCCTTCGGGAATCCCTGCCTACCCTTGCCCCTCGGCCTGCCCGCACCTTTGTGTCATCAATTTTAACCAAGATTTTTTACTAAAAAAATTCTAAAAGATGACACAGTTTAATGTTCCAACCCGTGACGAAGTAAGCGCCAACAACCAGGCTATCTTCGACAACCTGCAAAAAGGACTCGGCTTCGTGCCAAATCTCTACGCCAGTTTTGCGCACAGCGAAACCGCTCTCGGCGACTACCTCGCATTCCAAAACCGCAAAAGCACCCTTCGGGCCAAAGAGCGGGAAGTAATTAACCTCGTGGTGAGCCAGGTGAACGACTGCAGCTACTGCCAAAGCGCCCATACGGTTTTGGGTAAAATGAATGGCTTCAGCGACGAGCAAATCCTGGACATCCGAAGCGGGGAAGCCAGTTTCGACCCGAAATTGGATGCGCTGGTGAAGTTCGTTCAAGAGACGACTATCACCCGGGGTAAGCCATCTGCGCAGACAGTTGAAAACCTGCTCTCGGCCGGCTACAACAATGGCAATATTGTGGATATACTCATCGTCATAGGCGATAAAATCATCAGCAATTACTTGTTCGGCGTAGGCCAGTTTGCTATTGATTTCCCTGTGGCGCAAGAGCTGGAAGCAGTGGCCGCCTAGTTTGCCGGAACGTTAGCGCTGGCGCCCCTCCCTGGAAAAACCGCCAGTTCCCTTTTTTTCACGCACACAATTCTTTAGTCATGTTAAAAAAGTTGAGCAAAGCAGATTTTGAATCCACCCTGAAAGAAAACGATGTCGTGCTGGTAGATTTTTACACAGAATGGTGCGGCCCGTGCAAGGCATTACATCCGTCATTGGAAAGCCTCGCCGCCGATTTTGAAGGCAAGGCAGTCATTACTAAAGTGGATGTGGACGCAGAACCCGAGATCTCCTCCGAATTTGGCATCCGCAGCATACCTGCCTTGTTGTATTTCAAAAAAGGTGAACTTGCGGGCAGACAAGTTGGGCTGCAAAGTAAAACGGCCATGGCTGCCAGCCTTGACCAATTAATAAATCAGAATTAGAGCATGTTGGCCGTCTGGCGGGTATCACACCCGTCAGACGGCCACTTCTTAACTACAAACTTTTTCAAGATGGAAAATCAACGACCACCCTTGCCCCCGTTCACCGAGGAAACTGCCAAACAAAAAATCCAGATGGCCGAAGATGCCTGGAACAGCAAAGACCCGGAGCGGGTGTCCAAAGCATACACGGTTGACAGCGAGTGGCGCAACCGACATTTGTTCCTCAACGGCCGGGAGGAAATCGTACAGTTCCTTACGGCAAAATGGCAAAAGGAACAGCAATACAAACTCAAAAAAGAATACTGGGCACACAGCGGCAACCGCATCGCCGTGCGGTTTGAATACGAGTACCACGACGAAAACGGCCAGTGGTTCCGAGCCTACGGCAATGAAAACTGGGAGTTTGATGAAAATGGCCTGATGCAAAAGCGCTTCGCCAGCATCAACGACCTCGCCATTGAAGAAAAAGACAGAAAACTAAGATGACATGAATTATGCAAATCTTGCTTTCACGGATGCCGTCAAAGCCTTGCAGGAAGAAAACGGAAGCCGCCGGGCGTACGACCGCATGGAAAAACAGCATGTGACGGGCGGTTTAAGTGGCAATGAAATCGCTTTCATTGAAGACCAGGACCATTTTTTCATGGCTTCTTTTGGTGAAAACGGCTATCCGTATATCCAGCACCGAGGTGGCCCGACGGGCTTTCTGAAAGTGCTCAATGCGAAAACCCTTGCCTTCGTTGACTTCACCGGGAACAAGCAGTACATCAGCATGGGAAACCTGCAAACAAACCCGAACGTGGCGCTCATTATGGTATCGTACCCCCAGCGCGCCCGGTTGAAAATCTATGCCAAGGCCAGGATAGTAGCCCTGACCGACGACCCTTCGCTTTTTGATAAAATTGACCCTGCCGACTACCCCCACCGTCCCGAACGGATGCTGGCGCTGGATGTCCAGGCTTTTGATTGGAATTGCCCGCAGCACATCACGCCTCGCTACACGGTGGCGGAGATTGAGCTGGCCTTTGCTTCGCAAAAAGCCTATCTGACAAAACTGGAAGCCGAAAGCCTTGCATTAAAAACGGAACTGGCCAAGTCAAAATCAAGGTCTGTATGATGACTGAAACGGACACCCAATTTTATGGAACGCTGTAAGACACTGGCGGCCATAGCAGCCGATCGGGGAGAGTCGCCCGTCGGCTCGGTCGTGGTTTTGGGCGACGACATCATTGGAGAAGGCATCGAAGCCGGAAAATCCAGGCAGGATGTCACCTTCCATGCCGAAGTGGAGGCCGTTCGGGAAGCGGTAAGAAAACACGGAAAAGACCTCCCGCAGCTACGCTTTACACCACGCACGAACCCTGTATTCTGTGCAGCTACGTCATCCGGCCCCATCGAATCGGTCGAGTGGTCATTCAAACGGCGGTAGCCTATACATGCAACCTTTTGACGCGTCGAGTTGCCTCTACCCTGTCCAACTTGCCCAACCTAACGACGCAATGTTTTTTCCCATCTTCCGGTTCGAATTGAAATACTGGCTGAAAAACGCCTCGCTTTATGTGTATGCAAGTGTGTTTTTCCTGCTTGCCCTGCTGAGCATGGCCGGCGCCTGCGGTATTTTCGGAGAAGGTTCCTCCGGCCCCGGTATCGCAAACGCACCCGTGCGGATACTCGAATTCGCCCTGCTTTTTAACAAAATACTGCTGCTTTTGCTGCCTGCCATCGTGGGCGAGTCCATCCACCGAGACTACAAAAGCAACATCCACAGCATCTTGTATTCGTACCCGTTTACGAAGCGGGATTACTTGTGCGCCAAGTTTGTCAGTAGCTTCACGGTCGTACTCGGCATCGCCCTGCTGTTGCTGCTGGGGCTGCTGCTCGGCCCGCAAATGCCCGGCGCCGACCCGGCAAAAACAACGGCCCCGGACGCCGGCGTTTACCTGCATATTTTTCTTTTGTATCTGATGCCCAACCTGTTACTCACCAGTATGCTGGTGTTTGCCGTGGTAATAGTCAGCAGGAACATCTACGCAGGGTTTATTTCCGTGCTGCTGATACTGTTGGTACGGGAAATGTTGTCGCGGCTGACAGGTGGCGCACACGCCGGTGTAGCCGGACTGCTAACCGATCCGTTTGGCGAAACAACCACGCTGTTTTTTACCAAAAACCACACAACGGCCGAACTGGACACATTGCTCATCCCGCTCGAACCGGTCTTTATGTTCAATCGCCTGATCTGGCTGAGCGTAGCCGCATTGGGCTTTTGGTTTGTGTACCGCTGGTTTTCGTTTGACCAAAACGCTGTTACCTGGCGCTGGAAAAAAACCAAAACATCACCACCAGGAAAGCCTCACTCCGGCGGTCTGGCCAAAACCGAATTACCACGCATGAACCCCGATTTTTCTTTGGGGCAACAGGTTAAAAGTGTTTGGTGGCTTGCTTGGGCGGATTTCAAATTCATCGCCAATAGCGGTGCATTTCGGAGTATTTTGGCGGCAGGCGCCCTGTTTATCGCCGTGGTACTGCTGAACATGAATCCGCAGACAGACACCAAAATCCTGCCCGTTACCTGGGCGGTACTGGGCATCCCTGTCCTGTTCTTTTCCCTGCTCGTGCAGGGCCTTACGTTTTTGTACGCGGGCATGCTGGTACACCGCGCCAAAGCCGCCGGAATGCGTGATCTGGTGGATGTAACCCCCGCCCCCAACTGGACGTTCTTTTGGTCAAAATGGCTGGCGCTGGTGCAGATGCAGGTGGTGGTGCTGGCGCTGGTCCTGGTCGCCGGTGTGGCGGTTCAGGCATACAAAGACTATTATAATTTTGAAATTGGCCATTACCTGTTCGATCTTTTTGTCATCCATTTACCCGGATTTGTGGCCTGGGCATTTGTCGCGCTGCTGGTTCAAACGGTGTTCACCAACCCGTATCTCGGTTTTTTTATCCTGATCCTGTGCGCGTTCGGGATTGAGAATTTACCGGCATTGGGCGTCCATTCTCCTGTATTTCGCTTCAATCAAACCCCGGAACCCGATTTTTTCCTGAAATACTCCGACCTAAACGGTTACAGCCATGCACTTCCGGTGCACCTCTTGTACAAATCCTACTGGATAACCTTTGGGCTGGCATTGGGGGGCATCGCCTTGCTGTTTTGGCAACGCGGCGTCGCGTTGTCGTTTCGGGAAAGATTGCGGATCGCCAAAACCCGATTATCCGGGAGAATGGCAATCGCCCTGCCGGCAATATCCGCAGGGGTTTTGTGTTTTGGCGGACTGCTTTTTCAGGCAGAAAACAGTCCGGCCAATACGCGCATGACCGCCGGGCAAGAGCAGGAACAGCTCGAACGGTTTCAGCGGGAATTTGGAAAATACCGGGAAACCGCCCAGCCGAGAATCGTATCCGTGTTTTTCAACCTGAACCTGTTCCCGGAGTCGCAGTCTTTTGGGGCCTCGGGCCACTATGTGCTGGTAAACAAAACCGCTCGCCCGCTGGACACCCTGCTGCTCAAATCCGGGTACGACGAAATAACAATCCTTGCGTTTTCCCGAGACGCCGAAAAAATCCTGGAGGACACGGTATTCAAGTTTTCGATGTACCGTTTGAAAACGCCTCTGGCGCCGGGCGACAGCATGCGCATGTCGTTCAGCATTCAGAACAAACCTAACACGCTTTTTACCCGAAACTCCAACGTACTGGCGAATGGCACGCACCTGAAAAACGACATTTTCCCGAGGCTCGGCTACTTTGCCGACACAACAAAAAAACTGCCGACCGACAGCACCGCCCGTCAAAACCACTACCAGAGTATGGACGCCGACCGGATCGAACTGGAGGCGGTTATCAGCACTTCGCCCCGACAAACGGCCCTGGCGCCGGGCTACCTGCTGCGGGAATGGACGGACAAGGACAGGCGCTTTTTCCACTACAAAACCGAGCGGGACATCAAGTTTGTGTTCAGCATCCTTTCCGGCGAATACGCCGTGTTCCAGGAAAACTACCGTGGGGTGGACTTGCGGATTTACCACCACCCGCAGCACACCTACTGCCTGCCCCAAATGCTGGCCGGGCTGAAGGCTGCGCTGGACTACAACACCGCCTTTTTTGGCGCGTACCAACACCGGCAGGCACAAATTATCGAATTCCCCCGATCGGAGGGGACATACGCCACTACAGCGGCCAATTGTATTCCCATCTCCGAAATCCGGTTCATAAACGACAGCCGAAGCCCTGCGGACGGAGCAGTGGATATTGCATTTTATGTAGCGGCGCACGAACTCTCGCACCAGTGGTGGGGCAACCAGGTCGTACCCGCCGACGCATTGGGCGCCACCATGCTCACGGAAAGCATCGCCGAGTATATAACTGCCAAAGTGTACGAGCGGCAATACGGCAAAAAAAGTGCTTTGCAATTTCTTGAAATCCAGCAAAACCGCTACCGCGCCGGACGTGCTGACGCGCGCGAGGAAGAGTTGCCCTTGATACATGTTCGACCCGACCAGTCCTACATTGCTTACGGCAAGGGTGCGTCGGCATTTTACAAACTCAGCGAACGCATCGGCGAAGAAAACCTGAACGCCGCACTCCGGCAGTTTTTGGAGGAAAACAGGTTTCAAGGCCCACCCTACCCTACCGCGCCGGATCTGCTGGATCACCTGAAACGCGCTACCCCGGATTCGCTCCAGTATCGCGTTCGGGATTGGTTCGAAACGATTGGCCCCGTGGAGGATAAGTAGAACACGCTACTGAACATTTTCTCGAACACCCAAGACTTTCCAGGTTTAAAAAAACCTGGAAAGTCTATTCTCCCTTCCTGAATCGTGGAAGTAAATTCTCTACACGGATATAGATGAACTAATCCGCCAGCACTACCCGCTTCGCCGCCACTCCGCTCGCCGAACGCACGCTGACGGTGTAAATCCCCGCCTTTGCACCCGCCTCACGCAGGCTAATGGATACTTTCAAGTCCGCCACCTCCGGTATCCGGTTTTCCCAAACCAATTGGCCCAGATCGCTGAAGATGGAAATCGTCACTGGTTCGCCGGCGAAGTCCGTCAGATCGAGCCGGAAACGGTCGGTCGTCGGGTTCGGGTTAACGCTGTAGCTGCGGGTTTCAACCCGCAGTGCATCCGGGTTGCTGCGGGTTTCAACCCGCAGTGCATCCGTAACGTGTTGCGGGTTAAAACCCGCAACTACCGGGGGCTGCGGGTTGAAACCCGCAGGTACCGGAACGACCGTAATCACCTGCGTCGCAGTCGCCGTATTGCCGCACAAATCCTGCGCCCGCCACGTGCGCGTCACGGTATAGTCCGCCGCACAGCCGCTGCCCGAGGCTACGTTGCCGAGGAACGTAATGGATACGTACCCGCCGCAAGCATCCGTGGCCACAGGGCTGCCCAGCGGTGGGAGGGGCATGTTGCACTGAATGGTCACGTTGGCGGGCACCGAGGTGAACACCGGCACACCGATATCCGACACCTGAATCGTCTGCGTGGCCGCCATGGTATTGCCGCAGGCGTCCGTGGCGCGCCAGGTGCGTTTGATCTGGTAGCTGCCGGGGCAAGCGCCGCTCACGGTGCTTTGTCCGAGGTAGGCGATGGTCACTGCGCCGGCGCAGCCGTCGGTAGCCGTGGGTGTACCCACACTCGGGATCGGATCGGAACAGGTGATGGCCATATCTGCCGGCACCGTCAGGGTCGGCTTGCCGTTGTCCACTACAGAAATGCGCTGAGAAATGGTGCGCGTGTTGCCGCAGTTGTCGGCGGCCGTCCAGCGCCGGGTGAGCGTGTAGGCGTTGGCGCAAGCGCCGGCGGTGCTGGTTTGGCCGTTGTAGGTGACGGTTACCGAAGTATCACAGTTGTCTGTGGCCGTAGGGACGGCAGGGTTCGGAATGGCATTGCACTGCACGGTCACATTGGCGGGCACGCTGAAGAAACCGGGTTTCTGCGTGTCCACGACCGAAATGCGGTGGGTTGCGGTTTTGGTGTTGCCGCAGGCATCGGTTGCCGTCCATTGGCGGGTGATGGTGTAGGTGTCCTGGCAAGCGCCGGCGGCGGTCGTTTGGCCGTTGTAGGCGATGGTGACCGTACCGCCACAGTTGTCAGAGGCAACGGGTGTGCCCACAGCGGGCACGCTGTTGCACTGCACGGTCACGTTGGCCGGCACGAAGGTGAAAACCGGCGCGGTGTTGTCGTACACCGTTATCACTTGTGAGCACATTGCGGTATTGCCCGAACCGTCGGTGGCACGGTAGGAGCGCGTCACGCTGAACCGGTTTGTGCAGGTCATATTGTACGGCGAACTGGTGCTCAGATGCTCGTTGGTGACCGTCCCGCAATTGTCCGTGGCAACAACCAGCGCCGGATTGGGCGCCGGGATATTGCCGGCGCAAGACACGGTTACCGCACCCGGACAGGTGATGACTGGCGGTTGGTTGTCAACAACCGTCACGCCGAAACTACAGGTAGCCGTGTTGTTGCTGCCGTCGGTCACCGTCCATACGACTACGGTCGTGCCTTTCGGAAAAACTGCACCTGCCAACGTTGTCGTGTTGTTGAAGTTGTTGCTGATGGTAGCCGCAGAGCAGTTGTCGCTATATGCCAGCGGCTGAAATTCCGTGCCCTGCACCGTGTAGGTACACACGCCGTTGTTGGTGTTTTTGTTTTGGTTGAGCACGCAGGTCACGACCGGGGGAATATTGTCTTCCACGGTCACGGTAGCAGTGCAGCTGGCCGTGTTGTTGTTCTGGTCGGTTACGGTGAGGGTCACGGAATTTGGCCCGACGTGGCTACAGGTAAAATCCGTTTGGCTCAGCGCCAGCGAGGCGATTCCGCAGGCATCCGACGAGCCGTTGTTCACCGCAGCGGCGGAGGTGCTGCCATTGCCCGCGTCGTCCAACTGAACCGTTTTGTTTTGGCAAACTGCCGCAGGTGCGATCAGGTCCTGCACGGTCACTGTGGCCGTGCAGGTGGTCGTGTTGTTGTTCTGATCGGTCACGGTGAGGGTCACGGTATTTGGCCCGACGTGGCTACAGGTAAAATCCGTTTGGCTCAGCGCCAGCGATTCGATTCCACAGGCATCCGAGGAGCCGTTGTTCACCGCAGCGGCGGAGGTGCTGCCATTGCCCGAGTCGTCCAACTGAACCGTCTTGTTTTGGCAAACTGCCGCAGGTGCGACGAGGTCTTCGACGGTCACCGTGGCGGTGCACTGGGCTGATTTTCCGTTCAAATCCGTCACCGTTAGCGTCACCGTCAGGGGCGTACCCACCTGGCTGCACGAGGTGGCAGTCGGGCTGACCGAAACGGACTGCAAGCCGCAACCGTAGGTGCTGCCATCGTCCACGGCGGCCACCGTGATCTGGGCTTGTCCGTCCTGGTCGAGTTGGATCACCGGATTGGTCGTGCATTGTGCGGACGGAAGCGCACAGCAGTAGGCATCGGGGTCGTTCACCGTCACCGTTGTTGTGCAGGTGGCCGTCAGGCCGTGGATGTCGGTCACGGTCAGCGTGACAATGTTTTGACCCAGTTCAAGACAAGTGAAATCGGCAGGGCTAACGGCAAGGCTTTGTACGCCGCAGTTGTCCGAAGAATTGTTGTTCACATCCGCAGCCGCAATAGAAACCTGGCCGGTGGACGGGATATTGAACACCCCGGTTTTGCACAAGGCCTGCGGGGGTATCGTGTCCCTCCAGGCCACCGTGAACATACAGTTGGCCGTCCGGAAACCGTCGGTGGCTGTCAGGGTGACGGTGACCTGATCGTTGTACGCCGCAATGGGCGTTCCGGGAAGAGGCGACTGCGAGACCGTCGGAGCGCTATTTGCGCAGCCGGTTGTCAGTGTGGCGAGGGATTTGTAGTCGCCGATTTCGCCGGTGCATACCAGCCGGTCGGCCGGGCAACCGATCTGCAGCACCGGGTTGTCCAAGACCGTCACGTTGAATGTGCAGTAGCGCGAGTTGCCCGACAAGTCCGTAGCCGTCACCGTGACGGTGCTTGTGCCCAGACCGTTCAGGATGGCGCCGGCAGCCGGTTGCTGCACGACCACCAGAGCAGAATCCGGCGTACAGTTGTCCGAAATATCGGCTTGCTGGCGGTAATCCGGCAAGACGGTTTGGCAGTCTGCTCCGACCGGGATCGTGGTATTGGCCGGACAGGTTACGTTCGGTTTCAGTGTCTCCGTGAGGGTCACCGTGAAACTGCACGTGCTTTGCCCTATGCCATCGCCGTCGGTAGCGGTGTAAAGGACAGTGGTCGTTCCGGCCTGAAATACCTGGCTGCCGGGAACCTGCCCCGTTCCATTTATTGTGGTAGCACCGGACAAGTCGTAGGTCAGCACAAATCCGCTGCAATTGTCCGACACCGTAGCCCCGGTTCCGGTCTGCGTGGCAGAACATCCGCTGAACAACACCCTCGAAATGTTCGTGGGACAGTTCAGGCTTGGCACCTCGTTGTCGGTCACGGTCACGGTGAACGAGCAGGTGTACGGTGCGGGGCTGCTGCCGTCCGTCACCCGGTAGGTGACCGTGGTAATGCCTGGAGCAAAGACCTGATTTGCCGGCAGTTGACCGGTACCTGTGCCGATGGTAGCCCCTGTGAGCGTAAAACCGATCGGCAGGGGCAGGCAATTGTCCGCTACCGATACTGCCGTGCCCGACGAAACAGCCGTGCAAGCGTCGGGAGCCGTACTCACGGCGATGTTATCCGGACAGGTCACCATTGGCGCTTCGTTGTCGGTCACCGTGACCGTGAAACTACAGGCACTGCTCAGCGTTCCCGACTCATCCGTCACGGTGTAGCGCACCGTAGTGCTGCCGCTTGCAAACAGTTGCCCCGGCGGCAGTTGCCCATCCCCCTGTCCTGTTGTGGCGCCTTCGAGGGTGTAACGGATCGGGTATGAAGCGCAGTTAGCCGGGATGGTGACCGACAGGGCGGCTGCTACCGTTGTCGTACAGTCGCCGGTACCGTCGTCGCCGGTATTGGCAATGGCCGCTGTCGGGCATTTGGCCGATGGTATCGGGTCGTCTTTGACAAACACCGTGATCGTTTGAACGGAAGCATTACCCGACAGATCGGACACCCGTACCTCCACGAGATAGGTGTTGTTTTGGTCTGCGTCTGCGGGGTTTTCAAAATCGGGCGCAAAATTTTTCCAGGCCAAAATACCGGTCAGGGTATCTAATTGGAAGCGGCTGGAATCGGGGCCGCCGACCATCTTGTATTTCAGGCCGCTGCCCTCGGCATCCTGATCATCGGAGGCCTGCACGTCCACTAAAAAACCGGGCGAACAGTTCGATTCGACATAATCAATCTCGGCCAGCGAGTAGATGAGCGGACCGGGGCTTAGTTCAAAATGCAGGACGACCGGCTGCTGGATACTGCCTATATAGTTGTGGTGCAGGAACACGACCGTGTCCGAGGACTCGTACACCTTGGCTTCATCGCCTACAAACACCAGAAAGTGCAATTTGTCACCGAGGTACATGCCGGCATACAGGTTCAGGAAGTACAACGCCTGGCCGCCAACCGGGATCGGTTGGGCATATCCGCGGATCTGATTTCCGGAAAAAGCTGCTACGTGGTTGTTGGGGGCATTGTTCGGCGCACCGTTCGTCTCGATCCGTGCCACCATGTTCATCGAAAACTGAAATTTTTTGGGGTCAGCTTTCCAGCCCCCCGGCTGAGCACGTATAAAAGACGCCACAACCAGCAGAGCCAGCAGCCAGGACGGGCGGAGAAAAGCGCTTTTTTTCATGCGAGTTTTTTTTGAAAGATAAGATGGATTTATCGAGCAGCCCGTGTATAAACCCCTCCCCCGGCCCCTCCCCCGAAGGGGAGGGGGGACGTAGAGTTGACCGCACATTTGATCCATTTCGATGAGGAAATCACGGTCTGACCTGCGTCCCTCCGAAGTGGAGGGGAAACGAAGGGTTTGCCACACATTTGATCCATTTCGAAGAGGAAATCACGGTCTGACCTACGTCCCCCCTCCCTCCGGGGGAGGGGCCGGGGGGGTGGGGTTTACTCCTTCACCACCTTCTGCACCGCCACGCCCTCCGTCGTTTGCAGGCGCAGAAAGTACACGCCGGCGCTCAGGTCGGGCTGCCACTCCAGAGCATTCCACCCCGGGCGGGCGTACTTGCGGAAACGCTGGATTTCACGGCCCTGCAAATCGGTGACGCTGAACTGCACCTCCTGGTCGCGCACGAGGTTGAAGCGGATCAGCGTGCCGTCATTGAAGGGGTTGGGCTGTACGTCGAGCGTAAATGCCGCGACCTTCCCGCCGGTCGTGCTGGTGGACGTTTGCGTCGTGAACGGCACCGGTGCCTGGATACTGCCCTGGTGCATCTGCAGTGCAAAGGCAGTTGTTTCCACCAACTGGCCAACCTGGCCCGTGGCCGCGTCGTACAGGTTGAAGCGCAGCTGTTCGCCGGAGCCGTTGCTGTACGCGGTCAGAAAAAACAGGTAACTGCCGGTTGGCTCCACATAAATGGCTTGCGCCGAACCACGCAGTTCCTCGCCCGCAAATACGCCGATCTCGTGTGTTTCCAGGGTCGTGTTCTGGCCGTCCCGGGCCAGCATGCCCACCAGCGTCATCGAGTTTTCGTACTTCGCCGGGTCCACGTTCCAGTAGGCGGCGGCGGCTGACGGCTCGCCCCGATTGGCTACCGATCCATTTTCGATCAGGTTCCGGGGCGGATAGTTCAGCGTGCCCGGGTTGGTCAGTCGGATCTGGTAGCCTTGTGGCGGCACCAAGTAGTTCAGGTTGCCGATCCAGCCGAAAGGCGCGATGTACTGCGCGAAACCATACTGCCCTTTGATCAGGTCGCCGCTGGCCGGGTTGAGCGAGCCGAGCGCGTCGTTCACGGCGAGTGGGTAATTGGGCAGGTAGCCCATCCAGTTCCAGCCGCCGTCAAGCGGGATGTTTACCAAGGTCGGGTCAATGACGTTGCCGGCCATTTTGATGGTGTCGGGCTGGTCGGCGCGGAACTGGTACATGGTGGTGTTTTCCAAGGTATTGAGCGAGCCGAACCAACTGCCGCCAAAGTATTCTGCAAAGGGAGTCTGGCCCTTGATGACGTCGTTGGCCGGATGTTTCAGCGAAGCCAGCACCGGGTTGATGGCCGGATCGGGGAACGCCAGGTTGAACGATATCCAGTTCCAGCCGTTGTTGAGCGGGATTTCCCGCAGTACATGGCTGTCAGTGAGCAGCACTTTCGGGTTCACCGGAGTGCCCAGCACGTTGTCGGGCTGGAAGGTGAACGTGTCCACGCCTAATCCGTAGCGCAGGCAGGCAGAGGCATCCCAAACTTGCAGTTGGATGGGAGCGTTCACCTCGACCGACTCCCCGAAAATGGTCAGGTGCGCGAGGTACTTGTCCACTGTGGGATAGTAGCGGATGCTGGCGCGCCCGCGGAGTTCGTCGTTGATAAATGCGGCCACGATGTCCTCTTCGTCGGTCGAAAGCGTGCCTTCGATGTTGAGCGCCACCACCATGTTCATCGTCACGGGATGGATGCCCGCGTCGAAATTCCATTGGGGCGGCTGGCATACCACCCGCACGTCAATGGGCAGGTGCTCCTCGCCGCCCATGAAGAAGGGGTTGGCGCCCGTTTCGGTGTGCAGCGTGACGCTGTCCGTCCAAAGGCCAAAGGCCAACGTGGAATCCACCTCGAAACGGATGGGCCGGACTTCGTTGGGCACCATCGTCCCCGTGTTGGGCACCACGCGTACCCAGTCGGGCGCGCCGGTGATGGTGAACGGCACGGGATAGCCGCCACGGTTGTGGATGCTGGCCGTGACGGACTTGACCTCACCCTCCGTTTTGGTCATGCTGACCCTGTCGGTGAGCCAGGCCAGTTCGTTGCGGTCCACGTAGAATTCCCAGCCAAATTTGCTGGGGAACGCTGCCTGAATTGGGTTTTCAGCCAAATTTCCCGTCAAATCTTCGATGTCGTGGAGTTCGGCACGGAAGATTTTGTTCTCGAAAAACGAGTTGTTGTCAAATCGCGGATCGAGGATAATCTGGTTGTCCTTGCACGAAATATCAATGTTTACGGGCAACCCCGTCGTCGCGTCGAAAAGCAAAACATTGTCCAACGAGTTGATTTTCTGGCAGTTGATGTTTTTATTGAACTTGAAACTGATTTCGTCGCCTACCTGGTACACGCCGTCCGAGGGTTGCGGTGTGCCGAGCAGGCTTGGTGGCTGCCGGTCAATTCTGCCTTTGATGATTTGCGAGTAGCCCGGCTGGTCGTCCACATTTCCAGAGCAGATGGCGATGGCCCGGATTTCGTAATCGCCGTCGTTCAAGCCGTCGGTGTCCCAATAAAACTGAGTGAAATTTGCGCCCAAATTGTCCCGCAAAATGTCGCCTCCGGTTTGGTTTGCCAAAATTAGCGGGTCATTTGGAGGGACGATGCTTGTCCAAGTCCCGTCGCCTGTGCTTCGCCGGTACTGGATTCGGATTTTTTCAAAATCAACGTTCGATTTGTCATAACCCGAAGCGGTGATGCGCATGATGTTGTCGTTGCCGTTGCCGGGGATGTTGTCGGGGAAAATAGCCCAATTCTGCTCCGGCACATTGATTTCGACTTCACTGCACGGGCGCAAAAAACGCGCGGAAATGAACTGCGGCGAGTACAAAAGCGGGTCGCCGCTGGGGTCAATGCCCAACCCATTGGCCCGTTCAAATTCGCAGACAGAATAAAAAACGATTTCCAAATTGTCGTATTCGTACTCGACAGGCCCACGCTCAACGGTCACCGTGACGGGCACCGAAGTGCCAAACGGAATCATGTAATTCACCTGATTGTTGGTGAGCGATGTGCCGTTTACCGAAATTTTTGCGCCGTGCGGATTGCTTTCGGGTCTGGCGGAAAGCGCGTAGGTAAAGGTCTCGTTCGTCTCGGAGTTGTTGCCCAAGGTGAACTTGAAAACAGCGGGTTCTTTCGAGGGCACATCCACAGCTACCGCCCCGCTGCCGTCGCGGAACTCCATGGAATTGGCTTCGCGGTGCGCAGTGTTCGGCTCCCAGGGGCAAGAGGATTGCCCTGCTTTTGTCCTGAAAATAGGTGTTTTGTAGCGGGGATCAATGCCCACATCCACCGAAAACATATCGAGCATATCGTCGTCGGCAAGGACGTACCCGGTGGTGATGCCTTTTTGGGTCTCGTTGGTTTTCGTCTCGCCGATACTGGTTGAAAAGGACAATTTGAGTGTGCCACTGATACCCAGCCCTAATGCTTTGAAACCTAATTTCAAACTAGATGCGACTCCACCTTCGAAGATATTGCCCATTTCATTGCTTGTTAAGGTATCGCTGGTACTGGAATATTCGTAGTTCGCGCCTGCGTCAAAAGAAATATTTTGTCGGGCGGTCATGGTGTCGCGCATCTTTTTGTTGTCGTTCAAAATTTTTACCCAAAGTGCCTTCGACTCGTTGTAAAGTGAACTGTCCTCTGTGGACAGGTTCGGAAGTAAAATCAAAGAATCGAGGTATCGGATGACATTTTCCCGAATGGAAAATTCGCTGTACACGAAAGTGGTCGGATACTGCCCGGGTTCGACTATCGGCACCGATGAAAGCAAGCCTGCACAGTTTTGGGTATCCAATTTCACCTTGTCAGCAAAACCAAAATCGAGGTTCAAGGCAGTTCCGACGAATACGTCGCCGCCCTGTTCGCTGCCCACGATCAGTTGATTGTCACCTGTTTGGATGCGATTTTTAAAAGATGTGCAGGTCTGCAAAGTGTTCTTGTCCACCCGTTTGTAGGTCAGGGTGGCAGTGTTGTTGGCGGTGAGGTCTGCATCCAGGTCCCAACTTGTCCCGATTCCTAAAGGTGCCATTTGGATAGTGAGTTCAGGCCCCAACTCAACTTCTATCTCTCTTTCAACACCAATTGTAGTTTCACTATCAAACGAAACATTTTGGCACACTTTCTCCTCTTTTTCAAAATAAGCATGACTGCCATCGCCCGGCGGGTCGTGCAGCACGAGGCTTGGCACCTGGGGCAGGGTGGTCGTGAAGGTGTTTTGTTTGCTGCGGATGCCCGTGACCAATGCTTGCACCACGAGGCTCGTTTCGTTGTTGGTAATCGTAGTTGCCACCACTTGCAAGGTTTTCAAAAACGGCGGCGAGGCAACTGGTGCACCCACTTTGAACGTGTAGTTCAGACCATTCACCGATTTCAGGGTCAACAATTTGACCGAATCTTCGAAGCCGTTGATGAGCAGGATGGCTGCCGTGTCGAGGTAGCAAACTTCGTTGTTGAGGTACGTTTCTTTGACTTTGATGTTGATGGTTTGGGTTTCATATTGGTTCAACACGATGGTTGGGCAGGTAGGGCTAAACTCGTTCAGCCCGCTCAATTCCACTTCCGGCGGCGCGTAATAGGTAAAATGCACCACCGTGTCCTCTTTTTCGGACAAATCCACTTGTACCCCGAGCAATTCCAACGCTTTTTGGATGTCCGGGTCGGAGTGCTCGATGACGGCGATGGTCATTTCGAGCGGCGGCAGGCCCTCAAAATTGTACTGCCCATCGGTGGTCGAGATGGTAAATTCCTTTTTAAAACACTCGTCAAGTGTCTGTGCCCGTAGCCGGCAGACCGTGCCGGTGGGCGTGCCTGGGTTCAAGATGATGGATTTTTTGCACTCGCCACCCACCACTCGACCGCTGATTTCGCGGGTGGTGATGTCGTTGAAAACGATGCCTGCGACGGGCGCGACGACATTCAACACATCAATTTCTTCGGGGAAAAACGTGTGATTTTTGAACTTCGGGCGCAGCGTAACCGAGGTGCCGGGTTCCAAATCAATGACAAATTTTCCGGTCGAATCGGTCAAAATAATGGGTTTGTAGGTCTCGCCATTGACCAAAATTTCGACTTGGTCAGCAAAACAATCCGTGTTCTGGTAGCGCACAAAACCCGAAACCGCCACCGTCGAACGGTCGGTAAAATCAACCTGATCCACCGACGTGACCGAGGGATTTAAAGTCACCTGCCGATTTCCCGGGGAAAAAACGTGGGGCATGGTTTCCTGATTTGGCGCAAAAACAGTCCATTCCGTGCCGTACGTCGTGCCGAAACCATCCACGAGTGCCGAACCGGAATTGCTCAATTTTGAGCCGGTGCCTTCGTCCATGGCGAAATAAATCCGCAAGCCTTTTTCCTGCGCATTGCGCGAATTTTGGGCGTGTTCCTGGATTTTTGTTTGCGAAAGCGTCGTGTCGTACACCGCGATTTCGTCCACCAATCCACCGAAAAACAAACCAAACTGACCCGCCGCGATACCCAACTGCCCCGAAACCGCGCCGATATTCCAGCCGTACCCGGGTTCCGACCAGTCGCCGGTCGTTGCACCAAAATTGTGGCTGCCGAGCAAGGTTCCATTTTTGAAAACAGAAATTTCGGTGCTCGAAACCGTGCGGGCGATGGTCAAAGCCAAATGTTGGAAACCAAAACCGAGCGCCCCGAAATCGTGCACCGCGCCGTTTAGATTGACGCGCAGCGTGCCGTTCAAACTTTGCAGGACGAAAAACTGGCTGCCGCCCGCGCCCCAGGATTTGTGCAACAGCACCTCATTCGACGAGGTTTCGGATTGGTTGACCCACAGTTCGAGCGTAGATTTTTCGGTCAAACCAAAATCGGGCAGCGCCGCGCGGTCGCCCTCGTTTTTCAAAAATTTGAGCGAACGGTGTTTGTAAAAATCCTTCTTTGGCGTGGCCAAAAACGTGGTGCCCGTGCCGTAGTTCGCGCCCTCGATTCGATAATATCCATTGGAATCGGTCACGCCGGAAGTGGCGACCGGCGGGCGGTTCGAGTCGAAAATAGCCCCGCAAAAAAACAGCGGGTGTCGGTTCAGGATATCGAAGGATTTGGTGCCTGCTCCCTCGTCCATTTTCCAGTAATATTTCAAAGTCGGGGTGAGCGACGATGCCGTGCCCGCAATGACTTCCGTCAAATCTAATTCATCGAGCCGACGGTGATAAATTCTAAATTCATCCAGGCCCCCGTCCCAGCCCGGGAACAGGGTGTTTTTGCCAAAATTCATTTCCGGCGACGTCAAGAATGGCGAGCCGCTTTTCAAATCCACGAGTAAGCCGTTGAGGTACAACCGGTACTGCCCGGCCGAAAATGTGAGGGCGAGTTGGTGCCAGGAGCCGTCGTTGCCGCCCGCCGGGGCTGCGGTGAGGGTGGTCTCCGTGCCGTTCGCTACGCCCGGCACGACGAAAAGCAACTGCCCGCCGGCGTTCGCCCGCACCGCCAATTCGGCGGTTCGCAGGATATCGGCCGTGCCGAGTCCGCCGTAAACGGCATTTGTTCTTGCCCAAAAACTCAAGGTCCAGTCGGTGGCGGCGAGGGTCGGGAAAAAATTGTTGCCCACGCCTGCCCGCGCCACCGCGCCGTCGAACTGCCCAAATTTGGTGGAAAAACCTTGCATCGGGCTGAGCGTGACCTGGGCGTTCGGTACGGCGTTCCCGTTCACGGTGCGCACCCAGCCCGTTGCCACACCGTTCGGCACCTGAAAACCGAGCGCCCCACCCGCCGGACCTTCGCCGTACAGATTGATGCCGCGCACGGTGTACGTGTAGTTTCTGCCCGCGATGATGTTGAAATCGTTGTAATTCCGCGTGTTTTTGTCCACGGCGGCAAGGAAAACGCCGTCGCGGTAAATTTTAAAGCCGTTGGTCGGGAAAGCGCCGAGCGGGTTGTTCGACCACGAAATCTGGATGCGGTCAGCGAGTTCGCCCTGCGTTGCGGTGACGACGGGCGGCAGCGGCGCGATGTTCAGTGCCGACCAAAAACCGAACAGCGAGTTGTAATCGTCGCCTGACGCAAAACCGATGACCGTCTGCCCGATGGTCAGTTTCGTACGTCGGGTGGCGTTTTTCATTTTGCTGGAATTGCCGTAGTTGAAAAACGCGGTGGTCGGTATGGCGCCTCCCACTGAAGTGGGGAAGCAACCCGCGTCGAAGGCCTGGCTTTGTCCGGATAGGTTGGACAAACACCAAAGCGAAAGTATGAGCAAGGCAAGCAGCCTGCTGCTATGGATATTTTTCATTTCTGGAAAAAATTTAAAAAAAGGTATGGAAAATGGTGTTCGCTTGCCTCACCCCCGACCCCTCTCCAAAGGAGTGGGGTCGGGGGTGCCCCCTCTCCTTTCTCCAAAGGAGAGGGGGCTGGGGGGGTATCACTTTCGCAGCCCCGTTGTCCCGACATTTTCAATCATTTTCATTCTTTTTTCCAGTTCGGTGAGTTGGCTGCTGAATGCGGACTGTTGCTTTTGCAAACTGGCGTTCAGCCCGGTGTTCGCGGTTTGCAGCGCGGCGTTTTCCTTTTTCAAAACGTCCAGTTCTGCCTGCATTTTGGTGAGGGCAGCGTCCTGCATTTTCAAAACCTCGACGGCGTAGAGGATAGTTTTTTCATAATTATAGCCCTCAACCACGCCCTCGGCATCGTAATAGATGAGGTTTTTCAAGCCGATACTGTCCATTTCTTCGGCGATATAGCCGATTTCGTATTTGTCGGGCGAACTCGGACGGGAGTACGTTTTTGGCTGTGCCTTCAAAATCAAGCGGAAATCGTCCACCAGCGGTTGGATGTTTTGCTTAAAACGACGCGAGGAGGTTTCCCAGGACAGTTCTCCGGTGGATTGGTCCCACTGCACTTCTCTAAAATCGCCGCGCTGTTTTATATTGGGTAAAAACAAGCTTTGTCCGACTGGTGTCGAGACCGTCGTGCTGCCCCCAGCCGAAGCCTGAAACCGCACACTTCCGTTGGTTTGCAGACTCACTTGCCCATCGCCGCTGCTGAACATCCCAGTGTCCGTGTCGTTCAGGGTGGTACTATAAAAAGAGAAACCTGCCGTGTTGGTCGCACCGAAACCTGCCCTGACCTTCGGGGCGGACATATCGATGGCGCAATAAATCAAACCGCTCACATTCAGATTGCCGCCGCTGAAATTATGCCCTGCCGAGGCAACGTAATGGTTGGTGTTGTCCTCCCGCACCTCGATTCTGGATACATTATTGGATTGAATCGAGGGGCGACCGCTGTTCAGAAAAAACAAACCCGTTTGGGTCGTCGTGCCGCCAGTTTGGTAGCCGAAACCTGTGTTTGAGTTCACTTTACCAGTAGCAAAGACATTTTCGGTGTTTGTGTTGCCGAAAAGTTCGTTTAACGTGCCGGACAACTGAATTTTGGGCGTTCCGCCCGCGAGCAGTTGGACGTTGTTTGCCCCGTTGGAAAACAAGCCGCCGTTCGGGTCGCCGTCCGTGCCGAAGGCAAAGCCGTTTGCGCCTGCGCCCGTTCCGCCCGTCGGCGTGCCGCCTTTTGCCCGCATGGCATCGCCCAAAACAGCCCCGACGCTCGGAAAAATGTTGTTCTGCCCGACCACGCTCACCGTGTACGGCGCGTGGGTCAAGCGCGGGCGCGGGGTGAGTTCCGCACCGCCGTTGACGCTCACGCCAAGATAATACACCTGGCTGAACGTGGCGGTGGGGTCAAAACCGTTTTGCCCGAGCAGCACAGAGTACACGCCGCCCGTGGTCTCGACCTGTTGGATGGTTTCTTCATGGACTTTCGTGCCGCCGCCGGAGGCAGTCCAGAGGCTGAACGTGATGGGGTAGTTGCCGTCATCCACCGCCGTGCCGTCGGATTTGGTCAGCACGCCCTGCACCGAGAGGGTGGCGTTTTGGGCAAAAATGCCACTGGCGATGATCATGAAACACACAAAAAAGAACGTGTTTTTTGCCTCGATTGGAAATGAGAGAATTGCCTTGTTCATAATCTGGAAAAAAATTTGAGCATGAAAAAATTTGGACATTATTTTGTCCGCGTTCCTAAAAAAGCGGCTTGTTTTTAATGCTCCAAAAGTGCGGGCAGGCCGCTCCAGGGCACCGGTAAAATCGTTTCAAATTCAGGTAATCTCGTTGCATAGGGGCAAAAAAAACAGGTAATCCCGTTGCAGCAACGAAACTACCTGTCGGCCAAAAAACTGATTTTCAATTATTTGCGGGTTTCGCTGGGCGCAACGCCAAATTCCTCCTGGTACAATTTTGAAAAATAGGAAGGGTCTTTAAATCCGACCTGCCAGGCAGCCTCCGCCACATTGGCGGCGCCACTTTTGAGCAGCGTTTTGGCCTTGTTCAGGCGGTGTTTTCGGATGAGGTCGGAGGGGGTGATGTCCGTCAGGGCCTTCATTTTTCGAAACAACTGCGAACGGCTCATGCCGATTTTCTGGCAGAGCTGCGGGAGGCCGAAGTCTTCCTGCTGGTAGTTGGCCTCCACAATGGTGCGCACTTTTTGCAGGAAACCGTCCTCCAGGTCGGCTGCCGGCAGCGCGGGCACTTCCGGGGCGAGCGCATGCTGCTGGTATTTCACCTGCAATTTTCGGCGCAAGTCGAGCAGGTTTTCCACGGTCACCAGCAATTCCTCCTGGTGAAAAGGTTTGGAAAGATAGGCATCGGCGCCCCGGCGCAGTCCGGCCAGGCGGCTTTGCACGTCCGCTTTGGCCGTCAGCAAAATGATGGGGATATGGCTGCTGCGCTCGTCGTTTTTCAGGGTTTCCACCACCTCGAAGCCGTCTTTGAAGGGCATCATCACGTCGCTCACGATGAGGTCGGGTATGTTTTCGAGGGCTTTTTCAATACCCGCCTGGCCGTTGTAGGCAAAATCGAGGGCGTAGGTCGGGCGACCACGAGGGTCGCCCCTACGGTTGTTTTTATGGTCATTTTCCCGGTAGGGGCGACCCTCGTGGTCGCCCGATCCTGACAAACAAGCACTCAGGTATTCCACCACGTCGGGATTGTCTTCGATCAAAAGGATGTGTGTCATTGCCTAAAATAGCTTGACCTCAAAAGTCAATCTGTAATGTCAAAAAAAGGCGACAAAAAGTTTCAAATTCAATCGAAGTACAACCGAAATTTTAGTGAACAATTTAAACGGGGTAAAGTCAAAGACCTTAAAAA
>JBGSKO010000112.1:0-5763 GCA_041741155.1 Saprospiraceae bacterium
GTCACCTTGACAAACACTCGCTTGTCTTTGTGCGCCCGTTGTAGAACCCGAAGCCGCTTTACCGTGCCGTCATCAAGGTGAATCATCATGCAAAATTAAACTATGCTAACTTTTCGCAAACCACTTTCCGCTGGGTATAACGAACACATCAATATTGCCGTCGTTATCAAAATCTTCCAGGCAGACACCACCGGAGATGCTGCGAAGATCAAGTCCGGCAGCGATGGCCACATCCTCAAACCTGATACTGCCGCGCGATTTGAAAATCTCCGGAGGAAGCAAAAAAGCTTTTGGTACATCCTGGGGCCATTTCCCAAGATTCATGTATGCCAGGTTGTAGAGCCAGCGGGTTTGTAAATCATTGGGAAAAGCCTCCAAAATTCGATTGTAAACTTTGATTGCATTTTCAGGCCCGGACGTCATTTTGTAAAATCCTTCGCCTGCAATCGGCAAGACGCATGACGCTGAAGTGTGTGTGTCAATGCAGTTTTCCTGTTCACCAATTCGCATGTACGCCAACGCCAAAAAATCGTACAGGATTTTTGTCTGCTCCGTCAGCTGGTCTCCGGTTATTTGAATCATAGCCTTCAACTGCATGATCGCGGATTCATTTTGTCCGGATTTCATGAGTTCAACGGTGTAGTTGAAGGTGTTCGTCAACTTCTCCTGACCACTTGATGCGTTCACCTTTTCTAAAAAATATGCTGCCTTACGCTTGTTCAGATTGAGGTGCCTCATCGGATCCGCATTTTGACAAATGCTGTCCAAAATCGTGATCATGCGTTCATGACCACTCATTTTGTCTTTTGAGGTGAATTGGTCGCTTTTGCAGGCTGCGAAAAAAAGGGCAAAAACAAGTAAGGAACTCCAGTATTGGGGTCGTTTGAGCATTATCGAAATAATTTTCACCAAATATAGCGCCTATTTGGTGCTTTTCACCACGCTAACTGTAGGTAATGGAAGGGGACGTGTCCTGCCTCTTAAACCTGTTTTTATGTTTATGGATTAGTTCGTATTTGACGCCTTCCCGGGATTTTGATCGTTCAACCATACAATATCTCCCCTGGCGCCGGTACCCTTCGCAATCCCACTGGAGCAGAATTTTTTCCCGCTGGAGCGCATGGGGGAGCAGTTGAAGAAGCTGCTGGCATATTGAGGGTTTTTGTTTTACTTTTGTAAAAAATTTAACCACACATGACGACGGCACCCACGTTTACTGAAATAACCTTCGCAAAATGTAACGCAGCACCATGAAGCATATAACAACACTACTCCTCGCCTTTGCCCTCACCACCAGCGCGTTCGCGCAAACGTCCAACCGGGTCGTCATTTCGTTCAGCCACAAGGCCGGCGCAGTACCGATGGTGCTCAATGAAACAGAATTTACCATCTGGAACGGCAAAAAAGTAAAACTCAGCCGAGCCGATTTTTACCTCTCCGAGATGGAGATTCATCAGCAAAATGGATCAACCGTGCCGCTGACCGACCACTATATGCTGGTACGAGCCGATACACCAAACACTGAATTTGACCTGGGCGAATGGCCTGTAGATGCCGCCAATGGCATGACCCTGCACCTCGGTGTCCCCAAAGCCGTCAACCACAACGACCCGGCATCCTGGCCCGCAAGCCATCCGCTGGCGCCCAAAAACCCTTCCATGCACTGGGGCTGGGCGGCAGGTTATATCTTCCTGGCCGTAAATGGCAAAGTGGACAATGACAACGACGGCATACCGGAAGCCTATTTTGAATACCACAACGTGGGCGACACCCTCTACCGGGCCGTCGAACTGGCAGGTATAGCAGAAGCCGAAAACGGCGTACTGGATCTGCATTTTACGATTGACTACGCCCAGTTGTTCAAGAACCTGGTCCTGGATCCCTTCCTGTACGTACACGGCGGCGGAGCGCTGAACATCACCATGCTGAACAATGTCGCCACCCAAAATTTCCTTTCCATGCCCACCGCATCGGCTACCCTCGCCGTAAAGGAAAACTCCCTGCGCGTGCAAGCAGCCCCCAACCCCGCCAATGCCGGAACGTGGGTCTCCTATGATCTCCCGGCGTCCGCCCCGCTCCAACTGATGCTGACGAACGTGCTCGGCCAAACCGTACGCACCAGCACGGGCTTGCCTCCTTCCGGCACAACGCGCCTGGAAACAGCTACCCTCCCGGAAGGTATGTACCAGTACGCGTTTTATGAAAACGGGCAACTGCTCGCGCGCAAAAAACTGATTGTTCGACACTAAAAAAATGAAACGCTTTTCCCCACGCATCGGCCTCTTGCTCCTTGTTTTGGCAGCCTGCCAAAAAGAAGACCCCCTGCCCGCATTGCCGGCGGATACCGATGCGTACGCCTTGTCTATCCCGACAGGTTTTCCGATGCCGGACATCCCGGCAGACAACGCCCTGACCAAAAGCCGCGTAGCGCTGGGGCGCCGCTTGTTCTACGACCCGGCGCTATCTGTCGACAGCACCCGCTCCTGCGCCTCGTGCCACGCGCCGCACCTGGCATTCTCGGATAGCACGGCGGTGAGCCTGGGCATCGAAAACCGTGCAGGAACGCGCAATGCACCAACCCTCGCCAACGTAGCCTACCAGCAAAAACTGCTGCGCGAAGGCGGCGTACCAACCCTGGAAATGCAAATCCTGGTGCCGTTTCAGGAACACCATGAGTTTGATTTCAACATCCTGCTGGCAGCCGAACGACTCAACCGAATGCCGGAATACGTACAAATGGCCCAAACCGCCTACGGGCGCAAACCCGATGCTTATGTTATCACCCGCTCGATTGCAGCATTTGAACGGACGCTCCTCAGCGGCGATGCACCATTCGACCAATGGTTTTTTCAGGGAAAAAACGCGGCCGTTTCGGCATCTGTCAAACGCGGCTACGATGTGTTCCACAGTGAAAAATTGAACTGCGGAACGTGCCATGCAGGCTTTTTGCTCACCGACCAATCGTTTACCAACAACGGACTGTACGAGGTGTACCCCGACTCCGGCCGCTTCCGCCTGACGGGTCTGGAAAGCGACCGCGCGGTGTTCAAAGTGCCTACCCTGCGCAACGTCGCGCTGACCGCTCCCTACATGCACGACGGCAGTTTGCCCACACTGGAGGCAGTGCTCGACCACTACCAAACAGGCGGGAAAGCGCACCCGAATAAAAGCCCGCTGCTCAAACCCTTCGCACTGTCCGCACAAGAACGAACCGATCTGCTGGCTTTTTTGCAGAGCCTGACGGATAGCGGGTTTGTGACCAATGCCGCGCATGGGAGACCGGAATAATTTGCAAACCGTATCCGGAAAAACGTAACGCCAAACAGCCGGGACGGCCGTAACTTTGCAACATCAAAAACGATGCACATGCAAACGACAAACACCGTCCGCAAACAATTCCCCGTGACCGACATGACCTGCGCGGCCTGCGCCGTCAGCGTCGAGTCCATACTCGGACAACAACCCGGTGTTGTATCTGCTGCGGTAAATTTTGCCACGCAATCGGTGCAGGTAGAATATCAACCTGCCGTCATCACGCCCGCCGACATGAAAAAAGCCCTCCAGGGTGTCGGGTACGACCTGATCGCAGATGAAACCGAAGCGGCGCCAGAGAACATGGAAAATATCCAACGGGAACACTACGAAAACCTGCGCCGCCGCACGATTTGGGCGATAGCCCTGGCGATCCCGTTGGGCGTGCTGGGTATGTTTTTTATGGATTTGCCCTACATCGAGTACGTATTGTGGGCATTAGCCACGCCCCTGGTGCTCTGGCTCGGACGGTCATTTTTCATCAATGCCTGGAAACAGGCCCGCCACGGCAAGGCCAACATGGACACGCTAGTGGCGCTAAGCACGGGCATCGCCTACATTTTCAGCGTGTTCAATGTGCTGTTTCCGGAATTTTGGCATAGCCGGGGTTTGCATCCGCACGTGTGGTTCGAAGCCGCCGGCGTCGTGGTGGCGTTTATCTTGCTGGGCAAATTGCTCGAAGAGCGCGCCAAAGCCGGCACTTCCTCGGCCATAAAAAAACTGATGGGCTTGCAACCCAAAACCGTCACAATCGTACACGACGGCGGCCACACTGCGGAAATCCCTGCCGCACAGGTGCGCATCGGCGATCTCTTGCTGGTAAAACCCGGCGAAAAAGTACCGGTGGACGGCGTCCTGAAATCCGGCAGCTCCTACCTGGACGAAAGTATGCTCAGCGGCGAGCCTGTGCCTGTGGCTAAAGCGGCCGGCGACCGTGTGCTGGCGGGTACGATCAACCAGAAAGGTAGTTTTCAGTTCGTGGCAGAAAAAGTAGGCGGCGATACCCTGCTGGCGCAAATCATCCGCATGGTGCAGGAAGCACAAGGTTCCAAAGCGCCGGTGCAGAAATTGGTGGACCGCATAGCCGGCGTGTTTGTACCCGTCGTCATCGGCATCGCGCTGGCAGCCCTCGGCGTGTGGTGGCTGTTCGGGGGCGAAAACGGCCTGACGCAGGGTTTGCTGGCCATGGTCACGGTACTGGTTATCGCCTGCCCCTGCGCGCTCGGGTTGGCCACGCCCACCGCCATCATGGTCGGCGTGGGCAAAGGCGCCGGCCAGGGTATTTTGATCAAAGATGCCGAAAGCCTCGAATTGGCGCACCGCATTACGGCGGTTGTGCTGGACAAAACCGGTACCATCACCACCGGAAAACCATCCGTTCAGGCGCTCCGCTGGGAAAACGGCGTGGACATTGCCACATGGCAAAACGTCTTTTTTTCCTTAGAAAAAAACTCCGAACACCCACTGGCCGAAGCCGTCGTGACGCACCTCAGCGGACACGCGACACCCGTACCGCTCCTCCACGCAACGAGTATCACCGGCAAAGGCATCCAGGCGGAATACCAATCCCCCGACAATACCCAGGCACAAAACGTCTTCGCGGGCAATTGGTCCTTGATGCAGGAAAACGGCCTGACCATTTCCGAGGCACTGGAACAGCAATCCCAAGCGTGGGCTGCCGAAGCCCAAACGGTCATCTATTTTGCCGGCGACCGGCAGGTGCTGGCCATCGCCGCCATTGCCGATCCGGTGAAACCCACCTCTGCGCCCGCCATTCGGGAACTGCACGACATGGGCGTGGAGGTTTATCTGCTCACCGGCGACAACCGCCAGACGGCGGCGGCCGTGGCAACCCAGGTGGGCATCGAACATTTCCGGGCAGAGGTGTTGCCCGCCGACAAGGAACAATTCGTGCAGGAACTGCAAGCACAGGGGAAAATAGTAGCCATGGTGGGCGACGGCATCAACGACAGCCAGGCCCTCGCGCGCGCCGACGTGAGTATCGCCATGGGCCAGGGCGCCGACATTGCTATGGAAGTGGCCAAAATGACCCTGATGCGCAGCGATTTGAGCAAAATCCCGGCAGCTATCCGGTTGTCGCGCCGAACCGTGGCAACCATCCGGCAGAATCTGTTTTGGGCCTTCGTTTATAATGTTATCGGTATTCCAATTGCCGCCGGTGTGCTGTATCCGGTTTTCGGCTTTATGCTCGACCCCATGATTGCCGGCGCAGCCATGGCGCTCAGCTCGGTGAGCGTGGTGAGCAATAGCCTCCGGCTGAAATTTAGTGATGAGCTATAAGTGATGAACGAGGCTTTGTTGCATGAATCAGCCGGCGGAGCCGGCTTCCCCCAACCCAATTAAAGGTCAGGCGACTTTTACGGCTATAGGCGCGGCGATCTGAATAAATTTATTCAATATGGCCACCTTGATGGCGGCTTCTGTTTTCTG
>JBGSKO010000113.1:0-4025 GCA_041741155.1 Saprospiraceae bacterium
TCGGCCTGTTCGCGGCGTTGTTTGGCAATGTCGCCGTAGCGGACGGTGATTTGCAGTTCTTTGGCCGACAATTCGCTGACGGCTTTGGCGGGCAGGTGGCTGTCGTAAAAGAGGATGACTTCATCGTCGGTCCAGTCCTCGATGGGCAGGTTGATGAAGGAGGGCGGCTCGGGTGGTTGTGGCGTTTCGGGCGTAGTATCGGCTATCATGGTCAGTTATTTTGGTTTGTAAAATATTCGAATTTATAGGTTGATGTGCGGCCTCACCCCCATCCCCTCTCCCAAAGGAGAGGGGGGCTTGCCCTCACTTTGCTCATAGTCCTGGTGCAAGGCCTGCCCATTTTCGATTTTTGGGCAAGCCTACTGCTGATCTACAAGTAACCCAAAATCAAGCCCTCACTTTGCTCATAGTCCTGGTGTAGGGCCTGCCCATTTTCGATTTTGCGGCAAGCCTACTGCTGATCTACAAGTAACCCAACCCCTCTCGCAGAGGAGAGGGGGGCTTGCCCTCACTTTGCTCATAGTCCTGGTGCAGGGTCTGCCCATTTTCGATTTTGAGGCAAGCCTACTGCTGATCTACAAGTAACCCAGGATCAGGCCCCCCTCTCCTTTGGGAGAGGGGATGGGGGTGAGGCCGGATACGGTACGCTCTTCATCATCCCCGGATTTTTCACATCGGGCACCAGAATTTCCAGTTTGTCGAGATCCGCGTAGAGCTTTGTGCGCCCTGTCTCCCGGTCGTACAGCACAAAGGGCGACATCTTCGCCGCCGGACTGCGCAACCGCTGCAAAGTGGTCCAGATCGCGTACAACTCCTCGGGCAGGGTTCGAACGGTGAACCAGGCTTCGTGGTTAGGTTTGTCGCCGGTGCGGAACACGATGTAAATGCGGAAAGCCTTGCGCAGCAGCAGGTTCATGCTCATAAAGTCGTGGCTCACCACCATCACGTCGATGCAGTTGTTGCGGTGGATGGTAAAAAACTCGATCTGTTCCTCGGGCATCTCGCTCTTTTGCGGGATGTAGTTGCGGCTCTCGTCTAAGATCACCAAGCCGTTGCGGAACCAGGTGCTCAGGATTTGAAACCAGGACGGGTCTTTCCATTTCACGTTGCGCAACACCCGGATGCCGCGATCCCAGCGCTGGGCCTTGCGCGTTTGCGGATTGATCACGCCGTATTTCAGCTCGGTCAACGTGATCTGCGGGAACTCGTCGAAGGCGGTGGCCTGCGAGGGATCGCAGATCAGCACCTTGCGGGGCACTTTTTTGTCGCGGGTGCGCTCGATATAGAACTTGGCTTGCTGCCGGATGAAGGTGCTTTTGCCCTTGCCCAGGTCGCCGAATACACACATGGAGCAGTAGTCCCGTTGTTTGGGGTCTTTCGAGTTGTCCAGTCCATCGTATATTGACTGCATGGGCGAAGGGTTAAAAACGGTTTTTGGGGCCGGTTTTTGGGGTTTGGCCTCGGGGTATAAAAGGTTTTTTCTTCTATGAAATCATATAAATCACCAAAATCAAATAGATCATGGTCTGTCGGTCCAGTAGCCGGCCTCCTGAGTGTTCACGAACGTGGTGAACTTATCCAGGATGCTATCCGCGTTGTTGAAGCCGATTTTTTCCAGCAGAATTTTGCCGCCGTTCACCACCAATGGCGTGAGCAGCAGGAAGCCCAGTAGCAGTTCCGGCGAAATGCGCACTTGCCGCGCTTCGAGGATTTTATCCAACAGTCGCACGGTGCGCTGTTTCAATCCCTCGCTCATGGCTACCTGCTCCGCAAAGGAGGTTTTGCGCTTCGTAAATCCGAGTACCGCCTCTTGTGCCTTTTCGTACAGCGCCTTTTCACCCGGATTCGCTTTGCCGGCGGCGATTTTCGGGTACAACTCTTCGACCGTCTGCACAGCCTTCTTGGGCGTACTGAAAAAGTCGTAAGACCACACCGCCAGCACGGATTGGAGGATGTCGTACCAGTCCACCAGTTCCTGGGCGGCAATGCTGTTTAGTTCGGAGTCCAGGGCGGTCAGCGGAGGCGCGTCAGCCGGCGGGCTGCCGGCTGACGATGCCTCCTCGGGGGGATTACCATTGGTCAAGGCGGGGGCCTCGGGGGTATTTTGGGGCATTTCCCGTTTGGCGATTTCTTCGGCTTCCGTCAAACTGCGGGCACCTTTTTGGCGAATGGCCTCTACCCGCTCAATGAATTCCGGCTGGGCGCCGGTTTCTTCGCCAAGGTCTTCGGGCAGGGCTTCGGGGGGGTCAGCGCCGGGCGCAGACACAATTTCAGCCACGGCCAGGACGGCCGGCTCCACAGTGCGATCCGAGGTAGCGTCGAGCAATTCGGCCAGGATGTCGTCGCCGGCAATCGGTATGCCGTTGAGGATTTGTTCGAGCACGGGCATTTCTACCTGCGCTTCATCCAACGCCGCCACGACGGTGTTCTTGAAGTTTTTACCGCCGCGTTTAGCCATTGGGAAGTTGGGTTTTAGGTTCTTCCGGAAGGTGTTTTTTCAACACTTCCACCAGGTGGGCATAAGCAGTGAAGTCAATGCCGGCTTCCGCCAGGATGGGCGCCAAATCGTTTACCTCGATTCTGCCCAACCAACTGCCCTCGAACGCGCCCGCGAGCAGTTTCCCATTGTCAATCAGGGTATCCCGTTTCTTGCCGTCCAGCAGAATGCCAAGGATCGTTTTAGCGTCGAGGGCTTCGCCGAGGGGTAACACGGCCATCAGTTCGCCGATCTTGTCCGCGTGGCCGGCGATGCGTTCGCAGGATTTCAGTAAATAATATATGGTGTTGGTCAGGATGACTTTTTGGGTCGTCAATTCGCTCACTTTGAAGGCCGCGTCTGCATACGCCCTGGCGTTTTCGCGCAGGCGCCCGGCAAGTTGGGAAAACCGCGCTGTGGTGGTGACTTTTACCCTACCCTCCCGAATAGCGGTAAGTAGTGCGTCGCGATGCCGGTCGAGGTCTTTGAGCCAGGTGGTCAATTGATCCGATCCTGCCGAGGTCTCTGTTTCGCCGTTCATTATCAGGGAGTTATCAGCCATTTTTTTCGAAATATTTTCGGTAAATTTTCGGAAAGGTTCCGGTAGATTTTCGGTAAAGTCTCGGCATGGTTTCGGTAAAAAACCGATATATCGAATCGGTGTAAATTGTTTGCCGGATTTGTTCCGAGTATTTGCCGCTTTTCGTTCGAAGTTTTGAAAACATCCTGCCGAAAGCGGCTCCCCTGCGATCTTTCATTTTACAGAAACAAATTTGCGGTATTCGTTGCATATTTGGCGACTAAATAAGTAACTTTGTTGCAACATTATATAGACTCAAAAACTTGCAGATTACAACACTCAAACATTGCTATGGGACAACAACATGGGCGTTTTGCCGACCGGACGTTCGAGGGGACGGAAGTCCGGTTTCTGGAAATACGCGGAACCGGGATCACCGGAAAGTGGCTATTTGAAATCCGGGCGCTGGAGCGCGCCGGAGCGCACACTAAACGAACGCGCTTCGTGGTGGAATTCCTGCCCAAAGCCTACCGGCTCAGCCGGCTCGGGATGGTGGGGCAGGGGAGCGAAATCGGGATCGGGGAAATGACCGGCTTGCTGGAAGTGTCGGAGGACATCAAGACGGCCTTCGAGGAGCACATCCGCCAAGAGTGTGAGCGCCGCCGGGTAACGCTGCGCCGCACCCGACAAGGCCCCGGTTACCTGCTGCGCCAATTGGCGACGCTGCTGATTAACGCCGAAATCCGACCCGCTGCGAAAGCCGAACAAGAGGTGCTGGATATTATCCGGCGCCACCTGGAAAACCCGGTTTTCATCCACCGGGTAAAGAGCGCCACGGACCAGTACCATTTCGGGGATGAGCACATCGGCAGATTCTTTATGAAGGAGACCCCGGCTTACCAGGAATAAGCGAACAATTAAACAGTAGGCAATATGGATATTACACCAGGTCGGAACCCACAAGATTGGGCCGCGTTCAACAGCCGCTTCCGGCTGCTGCTTTCTCCCCTTATTTCCACCCTATGTTTC
>JBGSKO010000114.1:0-8234 GCA_041741155.1 Saprospiraceae bacterium
TTTTTTAACACAGACAACCGCAGACTGCTGCACAGACAAACACAGAATGTAACTTATTAAAATCAAACCTCTGTGTTTGTCTGTGCAGCAGTCTGCGTTTGTCTGTGTTAAATTTGCTCTTAACGGGCTGGCACAGTTCTATGAACACTTCCAAAAAAACACCTAATATTTATGAAATTTCGTGCTTTTGCAGTTTTTGCGCTCCTGCTTTTTGTCGCTGTGTCCGGGCTGGTTGCACAGACTATGGAGATTGGCGACCCGACCCTGAATGCAGGCAAGGTGCAATGGATTCCTATGCAAATTGAAGTCGGGAATGTGCCTTTCGCCGTGCCGGTTGAGCGCACCATCGAGGCCAAAAACATCAGCAAGGAGGATCTGGTCATCCTTGCCGTCGTCAGCGGATGCCACTGCACCGTGGTGGAGTGGCCCAAAGAGCCAATCCCGCCCGGAAAATCCGGTGTGATCAAAGTCGTTTTCGACGCCCTGAAAGAAGGGGAATTTTACAAGGTCATCTCCATCACCACGAACTTTGATCCGGAGACCAACCTCGCATTGGGCATGACCGGAACGGTGTTGCCAAAGGAGTAACGGCGCGCAGCTATTGGCTGATCCGCTCCCGAAGCAGAGACGAAAATTTGTCCGCACCGAAGGCAGCCGGATCAACGCGACCCATACGCGATGCCGAGCAGGCGTCTTTGGCCAGATAAACCTTGCCGCCAAAGCGCCACACCAGTTCGTCCAGTTTTTTCACCAAATCAAAAATGGTACGCGTGCGCGGAAAGTCCAGCGCCAGCGAGTACCCCCGTATGGGAAATGAATGGACGGCCTCCGCCGGCCGGTCGCCGTGGCGCTTGAGCACACTGAGGAACGGCGTATCCGGCCCGCTCCGGATTGTATCCAACACTTGCCGGATACCCGGAAAGCTGTGCTCCTCCGGCAAACAAAACTGGTACTGGATAAATCCCCGCCGGCCATACAGGCGGTTCCAGTTTTGGATACGGTCGAGCGGATAAAAATAGTGGTCAAAATCAACCTGCTGCTCCGCCGTCCGGGCTTTGGAAAACAACATGTTGTTGTGAAACCGAATCGAAAGCGGATTCAACAGCCAGCCGGGGGCAAAAAAGGGCACGTTCCGGGTATTTCGGTGCGGGTATTGCAGCGGTGCAGTGGACTGGTGTTCCAGATGCTTCGCAAAATAAACTACCCCGCGCCCCAAGGCGATGCCCTCCGAAAGGCAATCCACCCAACCCGCCGCATACGACCAGTCCGGGTGGGATTCGAAAGCCCGGAAGAGGCCCTCCAGATTGTCCGCGCGTACAGCCTTCTGGCGCATTTTTACACTGGAAATTCGCATGAGCTGGAACCGCGCCGCCAGGATGACGCCGGTCCAGCCCATACCGCCGCAAGTTTTCCAGAACAGGTCGGTATGCTCCGTACGGGAGCAGCGAACCACCGAGCCGTCGGCGCACAGCAGATCAAAGTCGAGCAGCCAGTTGGAAAAACAGCCCTTCGCCGGATGGTTTTTGCCATGCACATCGCAAGCAATCGCGCCGCCCACCGTAATGTTTTTGATGCCGGGCGTCACGTGAAAAAACCAGCCCGCCGGCACAATGGTATCCACCAAATCAGCCAGCAGAACCCCCGCCTCAACATGCACCACACCGGTTTGGGCATCGAAATGCAGCACCCGGTTCAGGTGCAGCGTGGACAAAATATGCGGGGCCAGCGCCGCGTCGCCGTAGCATTTGCCGTTGCCCCGGGCAATCAGGTGTTCCTGTAGCAGCACCTCCGTTCGGGCATCGTCGAGGGTTTCCGGGTAAGCGATCTCGGCCGCTATTTTGGGGTAATTCCCCCAGTTAGCAACCCTGGTTTCATTTTTTCGCAGCATCTATCGCAGATTTAGGCCGTAGCAGGTCGTGACAAAGTTGGTGAACCAGATTGGTATCGGCCACCGCAAAATAATTCAGCGGATTGGAGGAGGCATGCACGACAAACGACGGCAGTGCACGCACCCCGCGCCGCCGCAGGCTGGCCAGATCTTCCGGAGCATCCGGCGGTTTAAGGAAAAAGAAACGCAAGGTGAATGTCCGGCTGTTGGCTGTCTCCAGCGTAATAATGGCGTACAGCGTTTCCGACTCGCGACTTTCGTCAAAATGATCGGCAAACGGACTTTCGTTGAGGCGCTGAACGTGTTGAAACCAGCGCGACACCGAGTCTGCCGACAGACTGTTTGGTCCGTCCGAGAAAAGCCAGCGGCCTGTGGAGTCGTTTTTTTCTAAAAAAAACGTCGTGCTATCCGGCCATGCCACACCGATCGCCTGCACGGCATCCAGGGTCGGAGCCAATACGGTTTTGGAACGAAAATCATCTAGCGTACGCCCAAACTCCCGGCGTAAACGGCCCGGAACCCGGTATATGCCCGTGTGACCGGGCAGCCGCAAATAGGTAAACGAGCCATCGGGTGCGGTGTATTCGCGGCCGATTTCGATATTCTCGAGCAGTTTGTTTGCCTGGAAAAGTCGAACACGGAGCAGGTTGTCGGGCGCCAGTCCCAGCGTGTCCGGTCGTTCGGTTTTTACCACCTGAAAAGAAGCGAGGTTGGCCAGCAATTCCAGCATAACCAATACCGTATCTGTCGGAACAAGTGCCGTACGGTCCTCCTGCTCCACACTCCAGCCGCGGTCAATGCGCTCGAACAACAAATCCGACATGCCCGGCGCCGATACGATCATGCGGCTGACATCCGCCACCTCCACCCGCAACAGGTTTGTTTCAAAAAACGTATGATACCGCACCGGTAGCCAGCGGGATGCAATACCCAAAATCAAAACGCCAAGAAAAAGAAGGACCAGGTGTTTGTTTTTCATACGGAGAACTGTGGACGGCGCAAAAGTAGCATTTGCACGCTCTAAATTAACCATTCCGCCAACCAAACAACTTTCCTACCTTCGCTGCATCATTAAAATAAAACGTATGGAATACAACTGGATCGTTCTTTTTGGCGCTGCCTTGATACCCTTCGCGATCGGCGGCGCGTGGTACCACCCCAAAGTTTTTGGAAATGCCTGGATGCGGGCCACCGGCCTCACCGAGGAACAACTGAAGGGCGGTAACATGGCCGTTATTTTCGGACTCTCCTACTTCCTGGGTCTCCTGTTAGCCGCTATTATGATGCCCTTTGTCATCCACCAAATGCATGTAGGCTCCGTTCTGATGAATGAAGCGGGATTTGGCGACCCGCAATCTGAAGTAGGACAGCTCCTGAGCAGCTTCAATGAGAAGTACGGACAAAATTTCAGGACCTTCAAGCACGGCGCATTTCACGGCGGATTAGCCGCACTCTTTTTTGCACTGCCGGTGCTCGGGATCAACGCCCTGTTCGAACGCAAAAGCGGCAAATACATCGCCATACACACCGGCTACTGGGTTGTTACACTTGCCCTGATCGGTGGTGTAGTTTCCGCCTACCTGTAAGTGCCTGTATAGAATTCAGTTGCCGGGCTGCAAGCGGCAACTGAATTCTATACACGATCAAAGCGGTTTGGGAATCTTGCCTACTTTTGCCGCCCAATAAGAGCGTGTTTAAACTTTAGTCGCCCTCGCTCCAGCACTAAAATTTAAACACGCTCTACTAAAAGCGGCAAGCGTCATGAATTTTCCTCCCGGCACTAAAATTACCATCACCGGCGACCTCGGCAGCGGAAAGAGCGCCGTCTCCCGCATTCTGTGCGAACGCACCGGGTTTCAGTATGTTTCAACCGGCCGTATCCAGCGCCAACTGGCCGAACAGATGGGCATTGATACCCTCGAAATGAACCGCCGGGCCGATGTGGACCCCAGTATTGACGAGCAAATTGACGGAATCTTTGCCGACCTCGGCAAGGACGCAGAAAACTATGTCGTGGACAGTCGTATGGCCTGGTTTTTCCTGCCCAACTCCCTCAAAGTGTACCTCCGGGCAGATGTTCAGGTAGCCGCCGCCCGCATTCTCAGCGACCCCAACCGGAACAGCGAGCAGTACCAAACCCGCGAAGAAGCCGTGGAGAAAATTACCGCCCGCAAAGCGAGCGAAAACGCGCGTTTTCTTAAAAAATACAACGCAGACTGCGCCAATATGGACAACTTCGACCTCGTCGTGGATACGACAAACCACACCCCCGAGGAAGTCGGAGCAATCATTCTCGACAGACTTTCCAGGTTTTAAGAGCCGGTGGACATTTTTTGCTCTTTTTCGGGCAGGGTAAACCTTCCAGGTTTTTTAAACCTGGTACCGGCACGTATCGGCTACGCATAATTCCCGTCGTGAGTCAACCCCACCCCCTCCCCAATGGGGCTTCCGATTACCCACAAGTTGATTGATTCTTTTGTACTGTGACAAAGAACGATTTTTTCGACAATGGATGATCGCGCTCCGCGGTGGCCCCACCCCCAACCCCTCCCCCAAATGGGAGGGGAGCCTGTCCTCGGATACTGTAAAAATTACCACCAGTGGGGTTGCTTTGTCTTTCCGACTTGAAATCAACCGACAACGCTCGATGTAGCCCCCCTCCCATTTGGGGGAGGGGTTGGGGGTGGGGCCACCGCGGAGCAACGCGATATTTTTCAAAACACACGGAATCTGTAATAAACACATTACAAAACCTTCAATCAACTTGTGGGTAATCGGATGCCAATATGGACAACTTCGACCTCGTCGTGGATACAACAAACCACACGCCCGAGGAAGTCGGAGCAATCATTCTCGACAGACTTTCCAGGTTTTAAGAGCCGGTACAGCTTTATTTCTGCGCAGCCGTCTTCATCTCCGTCGCCAACGGCTCGCCGAGGTACCCGTCAATCAGCCCGTGTACTGCATAAATCACCGGGGTCAGGACAAGCGCCATCACGCTTTTGTACAAATAACTCATCACGGAAATGGCCAGCACCTGCAAAAACGGCAACTGCTGTCCGATGTGCAGGGCGATAAACACTACGATAAAACTGTCGAGAAACTGCGATACCAGGGTGCTGCCCGTGGCCCGGAGCCATATTTTTTTCTCTCCCGTGATCGCCTTGATCCGGTGAAAAACCGCCACGTCCACAATCTGGGCCACCAAAAACGCCACCAACGACCCCACGATGATCCACATACTCTGCCCGAACACAACAGAATAGGCCGCATTGTAGTCGGATACCTGCGCCCGAACGGCATCCTGTTGTTCCGGCGACCACGACGGTTTGATGTGCGCCGTGCGCCAGAAATCCGCCGGAACGAGTTCCATCGCAAAATACAGCATCAAAAATCCGTAGGCGATCAGCCCGGCGGTCAGGTACGACAGCAGCCGCACGCCCCGCCGCCCGAAGTACTCGTTGATGATGTCCGTCATCACAAAAACAGCCGGCCACAGCAACACGCCTGCCGTAAGGGTGAAGGACAAATCGCCCTGGCCGAACAGCGTCCAGTGTACTTCTTCAAACCCGAACGTGCGTTCGAGCGAAAACAACTTCACGCCCATAAACTCCGCCACGAGGGCATTGGTGACAAAGAAACCGGACAAGACCATCCACAACCGGTTGGACTTGTTGGAGAAAAATTCGCGCATACAAAGACAGGGTTAGCGAGTGACAAAATTTTGGGTCCAAGTAACGATGAAACAACAACTTCACGATTTGATACCATTCTTTTGTCGCTATCCATCCCATCTTTTTCGTTAAATAGCGCTGCTATTCGCCTCAAAAGATAGTCGGCTAGCAACAAAATAATTGGCCTGAAATCGTGAAGTTGTTGTTTCATCGTTACTAAAGGTGGAAAAACGATTCCCCCCAACCAATTTTTTGTTGGCGTGTTGTAGTTCGGCGTTTCAGTATGCGCAGGAACGAGGGAGTGTCCAGTATCATACTACCGGACATTTTTACGGAGCTCCCAGACTTTCCAGGTTTTTAAACCTGGAAAGTCTAATGCCTGAAAAAATGTCCGGTAGTGTGTCCAGAACGATAGCCCTCTCAACTTTTCTCAACGGACTATAAAAGTTAGTTTTGCGCCCCCAAAACTCAAAACTTAATACGCAACACTCAAAACTCGAAACGCCTGCATGGCCATTATACCGATTAATTTACTGGACGGCTCCATCGTAAAAGCAGCCGATATCATCATTGGCATTGACCTCGGAACCACCAACAGCCTCGTCGCCTACATGAAAGACGGGCAGCCATACTGCGTCAAGGGGGCCGATGGCAAAAATGCGCTGGTGCCCTCCGTGGTGCATTTCGGGGCCGACAATTCCATCGTCGTCGGCGATGCCGCCAAAGTGCAACTCATTGCTGATCCGGCCAATACGATCTACTCCGTCAAGCGCCTCATGGGCAAATCCTACAAGGACGTGGCCGACCTCCAGGGCTTTTTCGGGTATAAAATTCTGGACGACGACACCGAATCGCTGGTTAAAATCCGGGTCAAAGACCGCTACTTCACCCCCATCGAACTCAGCGCCGACATCCTGCGCGAACTCAAGCGCCGCATCGAAACCGAACTGGGACAACCCGTCTCCAAAGCGGTCATCACCGTACCGGCCTATTTCAACGACAACCAGCGCCAGGCCACCCGCGATGCAGGCAAATTAGCCGGTCTGGACGTGCTCCGCATCGTGAACGAACCCACCGCGGCAGCCCTCGCTTATGGCATCGGACTCGACCCAGGCCAATCCGAGACCATCGCCGTGTATGACCTCGGCGGCGGCACATTTGATATTTCCATCCTGCAAATCCAGGAAGGCATCTTCGAGGTACTGGCAACCAACGGCGACACGTTCCTCGGCGGCGACGACTTTGACCAGGTCATCGTCGGACTTTTTGCCGCCCAACTCGGTGTTTCCACAGATGCCTTGGCCACCGACAAATCCCTCGGGCAGGAAATCCGGCTGCAAGCCGAAATGGCCAAAAAAGCGCTGTCCCAATCCGACACCTTCGAGGGCGCCGTAGCCGGCAAACCCGTGCACATCAACCGTGCAGCCTTCGAAGCAGGTATCCAGCCGCTCCTGCAGCGTACGCTGGATTGCTGCGCAAATGCCCTGCGCGACGCCAAACTCGGTCCGGAAAAAATGGACAAAGTCGTGCTGGTCGGCGGCAGCACCCGGGTACCCGTGGTAAAACAAAGCGTTGCTGCATTTTTTGAAAAAACGCCCTTCGACGACCTCAATCCGGACGAAGTGGTAGCCCTCGGCGCCGCCATTCAGGCCGATATCCTCGCCGGAAACCAAAAAGACCTGCTCCTGCTCGACATCACCCCGCTTTCCCTCGGCATCGAAACCGTCGGCGGACTCATGGACACCATCCTCCCGCGCAACTCCAAAGTGCCCAACCGGGCAGGTCGCCAGTACACCACCAGTGTGGACGGCCAGAAAAACCTCAAAATCGCGGTCTATCAAGGCGAACGCGATCTCGTACAACACAACCGCCAACTCGGGGAGTTTATCCTGCGCGGCATACCGCCCATGCCCGCCGGGCTACCCAAGATTGACATCCAGTTTATTATAAATGCCGACGGCATCCTCACAGTGCGCGCCAAGGAACTGCGTTCGGGGGTGGAACAGGAAATTGATATCCGACCGACCTACGGCATCAGCGAGGAAGATATGGCCCGCATGCTGCTCGACAGCATCTCCCACGCCTCGGAGGATATGCGCATCCGCAGCTTGCTGGAAGCCCGAAACGAAGCAAATAACCTGCTCAATTCCGGCGATAAATTCCTCCAGCAAAACGACAGCATCCTGACCGAAACGGAAAAAGCAACCACAAAGAGCCTGCTCATCGCCCTCCAGGAAGCCACCCAAAGCGAAGATAAAGACCTGATCCATCGGGCTATTGAAGAACTGAACGCCTACACGTCGCCGCTCGCCCACCGGGCGATGGACCAGACGATCCGGACAGCCATGAAGGGAAAAAAAGTTTGAGGGTTGGAGGGTTAGAGGGTTTCTGGTTGGAGGGTTTAACGCCGCGCTTGGTGAAAATACCCAAGCGCGGCGATAGAAATCCAGGTTTTCGGTAATGGAAAATCGAGCTCCGCGTTGGCCCCACCCCCAACCCCTCCCCCAAAGGGGAGGGGGGCTTGCCCACGGAAACTGTAGAACCCATTAGTTGAGATGCTTTTGCTTTCCGACTTGTAATCAACCGGTAACGCTCGATGTAGCCCCCCTCCCATTTGGGGGAGGGGTTGGGGGTGGGGCCAACGCAGAGCGCGATCTTCCATTAACACCGCG
>JBGSKO010000115.1:0-25239 GCA_041741155.1 Saprospiraceae bacterium
CCGAAGTCCGGTCCGGAGAACTGACCTGCACCGGCATCGTCGCCGTCGTACAGGATATTCAACTTGCCCGTCACGTTGGCCAGGTCTGTCGTGTTGAGATCAATGATGTAGGTTGTACCCCACTTGTCGGCAGGGAACTCCGGATCGCGGCCGGTGGAGGCCAGCACTACCTGACGGCCGTTGGCCGGGTTGGTAGCGAGGTCTTCCGGGCGGGAGAAGGAGAACGCGCCGAGTGCATCGCCGAGGGCATCCTGTGTAGCCTGGTTTGCGAAGCCAAGGGCATCGTAGCCGGTGGTTCCTGCCAGTGCCGGGTTGTAGTAGGCGATTTCCTTGAACTTGCCGGTGCGGGTGTTGCCCGTGCCGTTAAACTGCTGAACGCTCAGGTCGCCGTTGTCGGCAGCCCAGACGTAGAGTTTGCCGTGTCCGAGGCCGTTGCGGTCAACGAAGGATCCGTCGTTCTTGAAGTTTTTGTCGCCGATGTACAACAGCAGCGGTGCTCCGGCGCGGTCGTCGCCGACAAGGATGGCAACTTTGGACGGGTTACCGCTTTCGATGAGGGTTACGTTTTCCCAAGCGGCGCGGCCCAACCAGGGCAGGCACCACAGGGTGTCGCTGTTCACGTCGAGGGCAAATTCCTGGCCGTCGCCGGTCTCTTCACCGGTAAAGAAGATGTCGTCCACGAGGCCGTATTTGCCCGCGCTGAACAGCGTGGCGCCGCACAGACGGTCAATACCGTTGGTGGTGTTGTTGCCTTCGTTGATCTGCGTAGCAGAAGTTACGACGTTACCAGCGCGGTCAACGATGGCTTTGTAAGCGAGGCCTGCGTCGCTGACCTGCTTGGTGGCAGGATCAATATCGAAGTAGGATACCCGGCCGCCCTTGAGGGAGGTTCCGTTGGCCAACTGGTAGGTATAGCCTGCGGATTGTCCGAGTTCGTGGTTGACGTACGCACGCACGGTACCGTCAGCGAGTTTGCGCGCACCGGCGCCGTCGAGCAAACCAGGTGCTATGTAACCGCCGATGGATTCACCGATGGTAAACAGTGGAGTGGTTTTCCAGGGGTCAATACCTTTTATTTGTGCCAATTCCTGTTGCTTCACGCCCAAGTATTCGGTGCGCGAAATAACAATAGTCAAGCTGCGGTTGAATTTCTGGGCATTGCCGGAAGCGTCGCTTACCTCTGTAGCATTTTGCGTGCTTGGTTCCTGGATGGAGATGAACATATACCGGTAGTCCGGTGTAAAGGTCATGCCGGTCGGTTCAGAACCAATCGGCGTTTGCATGAAAATCTCCACTTTCGGAGCGGCTTGTGTGTGGTCGGGGCGAACAACCCAGACGTAATTGTTGCCGCCGTCTTGTAACACCCAGAGGTTGCCGCGATCGTCAAATGTGAGGTTGTCGTTGCCGCCGCCCCAGTCTTCTGTGACCACTTCGTTGCCGATGGTCAAACGGTATGCTTTTCCTCCAACAAAGGTTTTGAAGTTGCTCAACGTAGTTCCGTTGTCTTTGAAGGAATACGTGCGACCAAATCCCTTGACAGCGAAGTAAATATCGCCGGTCAACGGATTGATTTCAACGTCTTCAACGCCGTTGAAGGTCGTTCCATTAGCGTCGGCAAACTGTTTTACCGTATTTCGTTCCTGTATTGTTGTGTTGGGTACGAGTACCCATGTACCCGTTGTACCGGTTGGTTCGCCACTTACAAGAGGCTGGTCCAGTTTTAAAACGTAGAGTTTGCCGCTGGACAAGTTCTCCGGTGTATCTGCGATAAATTTGTACACAGCACCTGAACCGTTGTCTTCACCTTGATACACGGTTTTTCTGTCGTTGGAGACTACCACGTTTTCGTGTTCCATGCGGCCCATTGCCCACAGTTTGGCGGGGCCATTGCCGTAGTCGCGTACTTTTCTGGTGAGCGGGTCAATTTCAACGTTCCAGCCAATATCAATGTAGCCATCTCCATTGGCATCGCCGCTTGTGGGAGCATCCTCTTCGCAGGTGATGACGGTGCCCCAAGGAGTTACCGTTCCCGAGCAATTTTGTTGAGTTCTGGCAACCACACTAAAATCAACGGCGCCGGAGGTATCAACTTTCCACAAGCCGGTAGCATTGTTAAAACTGACATCCAGAATTGATACACCGCCATTTAGGCCGCCGAGTTCGTGGTTGATCGAAAGGTGGCCGCCACGGCTGCTGGTACCGTTTGCGGGAACGTAGCCTGTGAAGTCAAAATTAGTAGGCGTGTTGCCGCCGCCGAGCGTATACGGCGTTCCTGAAAAATGAATAAACTGGAAGGCATGCGTTGCGGATGGAATCTCCATGACTTCACTTTGCTCTCGTGGGATCAGAGAGGTAAAGCACGCAATGTGTTTGTCGTCAGGATCAATGCAACCCAACGCAGTAGGGTTGCTCGTGCCAACCGGATTGACCAAAGACAGGTCGAACACCAAATCATCGTTATTGGCAGCAATCTGGTGTACTTCTGCGGCAATAACATTCTCGCCGTTGACGAGCGCAGTTTTGGGAATTTCAAAGGTGATGTATGCCAGTTCGCGATTTCCTTCCAGATTGGCACTCGCCAAGGTCGTGTTGGAAACTGCACCTGCGGGCATATTGATACGGTTCACTTCGATTCCGTTGACATACACCACCACACCATCGTCGTGACGCACTTGCACTTCCAATTGCGCCGGAAGAGCAGCCACGTCGGCTACCGTGATACGTTTGCGGAAATAGGTGGTGATATGTTTGGCATTTGCATTCGGTCCGAATGAAACGGTGGTTCCAAGCGAAGAAAAGCCATAACCGAGCGGCGCTTTTCCAGCTGCCCAGGTCGTGTCATTAAAATTGATGCTTTTCCAGTTTACGCCGGGGTCAACACCGGAATCCAGATAAGACCACCCGTTTTTACGAGGCACGGGATATGCGATTGTTGCATTTCCGGGGGTTGGGTTACTGCCGCCGCCGCCCAGGTATTCTATGACCAATTTGGCCGCGCCGGCAGGAAGACCGTCGTAGGATTCAGCCTCCCGAAGGCCCGTGCCTTGCAGGGTAAACGCCATGGCGTTACCTGCTGCCCAGCCTCCCCGGTTTACCAACGACTGCACCAATTGGGTGATGTCGGTGCTTTGTTGAGCAGTACCGTTTTGGCCGATGGCGTTCCAGCTACCCGCCGGAATGGCCCAGTACACCGAGTCCTGGAGGTACGACCGGGAGGTAATGTTGAACGGTGTTGTCGTATACGAGATCGGATTGTCGCTGTTTTCAGCTTTGATCCAGATATTACAGGGATCCGTGTTCTTATTGGTGTTGTCCACCTGAAACTGCAAGTAGGCTTTGCTGACAACGGCGCCTTGTGGAAGGCTAATGCCTGCAAAACGTACACCCACAATTTGCGGATCGCCGTTATTGGCTGCTTCTGTGCCCAATTCCAGGTCAGAACTGCCGGCATCCATTTCACCAACAACTTTGGTTTGGTTCGGACCAGCGATCCACTCTTCCAGATCGTCCTCCGGTGCACTGATCTGGAAAGTTGTCGTGGTTGTGGGGATGTAGTCAATGATCAACTTGGGCGCTCCGGCAGGCAGACCGTCAAAAGATTCCGCTTCGCGCAGGCCCGTGCCGGTCAGAAAAAACGCCATCGCGTTGCCACTAGCCCAGTCCGGGCGGTTGACCATCGCTTGTACCAAAGTAGACAAATCCGATGTTGTCTGGTCAGCGCCGTTCTGACCGATTACATTCCAACTGCCCGCCGGAACAGACCAGTTGACAGAATCAGGGGATGTGGGTCGGGAGGAAATGTTAAAAGGAACATTGGGGTCAAATGTGACCGGATTGGCATCCCACTGCGTTTTTATCCAAAGATTGCAAGGGTCGGTATTCTTGTTTGTGTTGTCTACCTGAAACTGAATTTTTGCCGATTGGATCACGGCGCCTTTTGGTATGGTCAAATTTACGAACCGGATGCCGACCACTTGCGGGTCGCCATTATTGGCCGCTTCTGTACCCAATTCCAGGTCGGAACTTCCGGCATCCAGGCTGCCAATGACCTTGGTCTGATTCGGGCCGGCGATCCATTCTTCCTGATCATCATCGGCTCCTGCTACTTGTGTAGTAAAATTGATTGCGGGAATAAATTCAATGATCAACTTTGGCGCTCCAGCGGGCAAACCATCAAAAGATTCCGCTTCGCGCAAACCCGTTCCGGTCAGAAAAAATGCCATTGCATTTCCGGGGGTCCATCCTGGGAGGTTTACCAATTGCTGAACTAAATTCGTGATGTCGTTCGAACGCTGATCTGCGCCATTTTGGCCGGCGGCGTTCCAGCTGCCTGCAGGGATTCCCCAAAATATGGAATCAGCCAGGGTTGGGCGAGATGTAATATTAAACGGTGTTGTTTCAAACGTCAGCGGGTTATCGCTGTTTTGCGCTTTGATCCAGATGTTGCAAGGATCGGTGTTCTTGTTGATCGCATCTACCTGAAACTGAAGATAGGCTCTTGTGATCAAGGCCCCTTTCGGTACAGTAATGCCTGTAAACCGAACTCCAACTACTTGTGGATCAACATTGTTGGCTGCTTCGGTACCCAATTCAAGGTCAGAGCTGCCGGCATCCATGCTGCCAACCACCTTTGTTTGATTTGGGCCGGGCAGCCACTCTTCCAGGTCGTCGGAAGCGGCGTTTACTTGCACCGTAATTGCTTGTTGGGTAAACGCTTGCAGCGCAACCATACTTAGCACAATTAGTAATAAAAATTTCTTCATTGGAATGGAAATGATGGTGAAGTGAAAAAAATAATCATTCAGTCAGCAAACCTATGGCACCCAAAATCGGGCGGCGTTAAGGGATTATTATCTTAGTATTACTAAATTGGTTTGCACTGAAATTCAATCATATAGACCATATTTCTTAATGATTTAACAACACTAACTTAATCCCGGCGGGAAATAAGGCGGGGCATCCCGGCGGTACTTTTGCCGCAAATAAATTACGACAATGAAAGTATTCACCTGTTCCCTGTTGTTCCTGGTGCTGGGCGGTTGGTCCGGCTTTGCTCAAAAAAGAACCATCAATTTTGTAGAGGTACCCGGCTTGAGCGACTTCTGTCGCATTGATACTGCGGGTGTCAGCGTATTGCCCAGCGGGCGGTTCGTTACCCCGGCAGGGCGTACCACGCGTATTGCCCGCGGCGCGTTCGGCTTGTCCGTTTCCCCGGACGAAAGCCAGGCGCTTGTACTGCATAATACCGGTGTCATCACACGCGTAAACCTAAAATCCACCGCCCCGCCGGTGCAGCAGCCTGCACCCGAAGCGATTGTGGAATTTGCCAAACGCTCCGAAAAAGCCCATCCAAGCGCTTATCTCGGAGTCGCTATTGCCGCCGACAACCGCACGGCCTACCTCAGCGGTGGAACCGACGGCCAGGTGGTTGTGCTGGATTGTCAAACCTTGAAAAAGACCGATAGTATTTCCCTGAACGGCCCCTTCAACGGGGTTTCCTACGAAGATTCGTTTACCTCGGATTTGGCTATTGACCCCAAAACCGGCGACCTGCTCATACTTGATAGGGCTAACTTCCGGCTGGTGCGCATCAACCCGCGCACCAAAGCCATTCTGGCCTCTGTACCGGTGGGCCGCATACCGTTTGGTATTGCCCTGACCCCCGACGGCTCCCGGGCATTCGTGGCCAATGTGGGCCTGTATGAGTACCCGCTGATTCCAGGGGTCACACCCACCAACAAAGACAGCATGATGATGCAGTTTCCGTACTACGGTATTCCCTCCAAAGAAGCCGAAGATGGTGTGCGCTTGCCCGACGGACGGTTCATTCCCGGTCTCGGCTCAGCATTGGCTGAGGAAGCCATGAGCGTATGGGTGGTGGATTTAAGCACACACACCGTTACCGGAAAATTCAAAACCGGCCACCAGATCGGGGAAACAATCGAGGACGTGGAGATTGTGGGTGGCGCCAGTCCCAATTCGGTAGCCGTTGGTAGCCGCTACGCCTACATCTCTAATGCCACCAATGACCTGATTACTATTTTGGATTGGAAAAATAACACAGTAGCCGGGGAGATCCGTTTGAAAACGCACCCTGCCCTCAATCGTTACCGCGGATTGATGCCGTTTGGCCTGACGCTCTCGCCCGATGAGCGCACCTTGTATGTTGCCTGCCTTGGTTTCAATGCCGTTGCGGTGGTGGACGTTCAGAAGAAAAAAGTTTCCGGCTACATTCCCACAGGCTGGGGCCCTACCCGGGTGGAACTCGCCGATGGGGGACGCCGGCTACTGATCCTCAGCGCCCGCGGCTATGGCGCCGGACCCAATGGCGGGAAAAACTTTACGGCCCCGCCACAGGGTACCTACATCGGCGATATCCAACTGGGAACATTCCAGCTGGTACCCGTGCCCGACCGGAGTACCTTGAAGCGTTACACCGCTCAGGCCATAAACAACACCATTCGGCAATACCGCCGCACCGACGATGCGAAAAATCCCGTACCGATCGCACCTGGTATCCGCAAAAGCCCGATCAAGCATATCGTGTATATTACCAAGGAAAATAGAACCTACGATGAGGTGTTTGGGCAATTAACCGGAGCAAAAGGCGATCCCACGTTGGCCCGGTTTGGTGTAGGCGTGCACATTGTTTCTGAAAAAGATACCCTGCGCGGCGCCGATGTAATGCCAAACCATCTGCGTATAGCCCGGCAGTGGGCATTTTCCGATAATTTTTATTGTGATTCCGACGCCTCTATCCACGGGCACCACTGGATGGTGGGCACCATGCCCAATGAATATGTAGAGGTAAACTACCACACCGATTCCGGTTTCGATGCCTTTTCCAAAGCTCCCGGGCGGCGTATGCCGGTCACCATAGGCAGTGTGGACCCGGAAGGCTACAACGAAGTGGGCGGAATGTGGGAAAATATGGCGCGCAACGGGGTGTCCTTTTTCAGTTTTGGGCAGAGCAACGAATTTGCAGGAAACTACGAGGAGTGGAACGATACCATTTTTGGTACGGCGCACCCTATTCCATGGCCGTTGCCAAAAGTTTTGTTTGACCGTTCCTCCCGCGCCTTTGCCGGCTACAACATGAATATCCCCGACCAGTTTCGCGTGCTCCAGTTTGAGCGGGAGTTCCGGCAGCGTTGGTTGTCCGGGAAGGAGCCGATGCCACAGTTGATCACCATGCAACTACCCAATGACCATGGTACCCGCCCCCGACCGGAGGATGGCTACCCGTACCTACAGGCGTATATGGCCGACAACGACCTGGCGCTGGGACGTATTCTCGAGTTTTTGAGCCAAACGCCCTATTGGAAAGATATGCTGGTTGTCGTCACCGAAGACGACCCGCAAGGTGGCGTGGATCACGTGGATGCACACCGTTCCGTGCTCATGCTGGCCGGACCGCACGTCAAACGCGGCTATGTATCGCATCGGCACGCCAACTTTGGCTCCATTCTCCGGCTTATCTACCATATTCTCGATATCCCTTCGGTAAACCAATACGATGCCACCGGTAGCCTGCTCGACGATTTTTTTACCCATGAAACCGATGCAATGCCCTACGAGGCGGTACCGCACGACCCACGAGTGTTTGATCCGCAAAAAAGCCTGAAGCCATACAATCTGAATTTTAACTGGCGCTCGGTAAAGCAAGGGTTGAAAATGGACGACGCCGATGAGCAGCGCATCGAGCATTATTGGCAGCAGGGTGGGGGAGAGTAGCACCCGGCGCAACACTCGCTTAACACAAACTTCAACAAGACGTAACCCGGAATCAGTGGGGGGACAACGAACGCTTGTCAACCTTTGCCCCGACAAAAAACGAGCCGCAGCAAATTGGTCCTTTGCATGCGGCTCGGCATTTTTAAACAGAACATTTAAAAACGCGTAACTATGTTTATTAACCAACTTTCTTTCGAAAGGTTGGGCTTTCGCTCTGTTTGGAGCGTGCTCGCCCTTATTTTTTTCACGTTTCAACTGCAGGCACAACGTACCGTTTCCGGTATCGTTCGGGATGCAAAATCCAGTGAGCCCATCGTGGGCGCCAATATTTACGAGAAAGGCGCTCGGAATGGTGCTTCCTCCGGTGCAGACGGCTCGTTCCGCATCACGGTACAAAATGAAAATGCCTTGCTGCTGGTGTCCTACATCGGCTACCTTCCGCAAGAAGTGCCGGCAGGCAACAATCTGGAAATACTGTTGAGTGAAGACGCGCTGGGGCTTCGGCAGATCACGGTCACGGCACTCGGTATCGAGCGCGAGAAAAAAGCACTCGGCTATGCCGTGCAGGAAGTGAAGGGTGAAGACCTCACCCAGGCGCGCGAAACCAACATTGTCAGTTCGTTAGCCGGTCGTATGGCGGGTGTACAGGTGGTGGGCAACCCCTCCGGTATCGGCAGCAGCGCCCGTATCACCATTCGAGGTGAGCGCTCACTCAATATTAACAACAACCAGCCCCTGTTTGTGGTGGATGGTGTGCCCATTGCCAATCAGTTTTTTGGCAGTTCCGGCCGCAACAACCAGGAGGTGGACTATGGCAACGGCGCCGGATTTGTCAATCCGGACGATGTAGAGTCCATAACGGTACTTAAAGGCCCGAGCGCAGCGGCGCTGTACGGCTCGCGCGCCAACAATGGCGTAATCGTAATCAAAACCAAATCCGGTAAAGGCAGCCGTGGCATTGGCGTGTCGGTAAACAGTACAGCAACGTTTGAAAATGCACTCCGTTTGCCCGACTATCAAAATGTTTACGGTCAGGGTCTTAATGGGGAGTTTGGATTCGTAGACGGCGCCGGTGGCGGTTTGCGGGATGGTGTAGACGAAAGCTGGGGCCCCAGCATGGATGGTCAGCTCATCAATCAGTTCGATGGGCCTACTTCCAACGGCCTTCGCGGTGGCGACGTGGGCAACTTTTTTACAGCTATTGCTCCGGTGGACAAAGCCCGTCAACTGGCTTTGCGTGGCGACATTACCGCCACACCTTTCAGTGCCCGCCCGAACAACATCAAAGATTTTTTCGAAACCGGTTCTACCTACACCAATAATGTGGCGGTAACGGGAGGAAACGATATCAGCAACTTCCGTTTGTCGTTCACAAACCTGAATCAAAAAGGATTTGTCCCCAACACGGATCTCAAGCGCAACACGATATCGTTCTCCAGTGGTTATAAACTTACCAACTGGCTTTCCGCCAACGTGAATGCCAACTACCTGAACAGCAACAGCGATAACCGGCCCAACCTGAGCTACGGCACCGAAAATATCATGTACCTGTTCAACTGCTGGCTGCCGCGCAACATTGATGTGGCGGCTCTGCGCAACTACTGGCAGGCCGGCAGAGAAGATCTAAACCAATTTAACTTCAACTACAATTACCACGACAATCCGTATTTCAATTTGTATGAAAATACGAATGGTCAGGATATCAACCGGTTGTATGGCAACATGTCGTTGAACTTCAAATTGACCAATGAACTTAGTTTGATGCTGCGCAGCGGTACCGATGTATCCGACGAATTCCGCGACCGCCGTCGGGCATACTCTACGCAACGCTATGTATTGGGCAATTACCGGGAAGAAAAAATTCGCTTCGCCGAGCGCAACTCCGACTTCCTGCTGAGCTGGAACAAGCCTCTGAAAGAAAACCTCGACTTCAATGTATCGTTCGGTGGTAATCAAATGGTACAGAAACTGAACCAGTCCGACATCACCGCTCCGCAGCTGGCTGTACCGGGCGTGTTTTCTATTAACAACAGCCGGGTAGCCCTGCTGTACAATACCTTCCACTCCGAGCGCCGGATCAATAGCTTGTATGCCACGGCGCAAATGGGCCTGAACCGGTATCTGTACCTCGATGTGTCCGCCCGTAATGATTGGTCCAGTACCTTACCGGAGGCCAATAACAGTTATTTTTACTACTCGGCCAACACAAGTGTAGTGTTCACGGAAATGTTGAAGATGGACCCTAATGGCGCTTTGTCGTTCGGCAAATTACGGCTTGGCTATGCACAGGTAGGTAACGATACCGACCCGTACCAGTTGCAAGCCGTTTACAATGCTCAAACTGCTGCTCTTGGATTGCCGACATTTTCGGAGGCGGGTCAAATCCCGAATGCCGACCTCAAGCCGGAAATCTCCAAATCCTTTGAGGTTGGTTTTGACCTGCGCTTTTTCCGCAATCGCCTCGGTCTGGATGCCACCTACTATAGCACCAACTCGGAGAACCAGATTCTCGGGGTACCCCTTACTGCTTCTACCGGTTATTCCACCCGACTCATCAACGCAGGACTCATCAACAACCGTGGCGTAGAAGTTATGCTGCACCTGGTGCCTGTACGTACTGCCGGAGGGTTTGAGTGGAATACGGACATCAACTGGTCCAAAAACTACAGCGAAGTAAAAGAGCTGTACACCGACCCCGTTTCTGGCCAGGTAATCACCAATTACGTCATGGCCGACCGTTATATTACGGTAGAAGCCCGCGTTGGCGAGCAAATGGGCGATATGTACGGTATCGGCTATGAGCGGGTTAGCAGCGACCCGAACAGCCCGTATTATGACCCTACAGGTCTGAATGTTGGCCGTGTTGTTTATGGAAACAACGGAAAACCACTGCCGACGACCGAGCGCATCAAACTGGGCAACTACAATCCGGATTGGCTCATGGGTATCAACAACTCATTCCGGTACAAAGCATTTAATTTCAGTTTTCTGTTTGATATTCGCCAGGGAGGGGAAGTCTATTCGCATACCCAAACAGTTGGTCGCGAAGGTGGTATCATCTCCGAAACCCTCGAAGGCCGTGCGGATGGTTACGACCTGACCAAACCCGGCAACGGTGTTATTGGCGATGGTGTAGTACCTGTTGTTGATGTTGACGGCAATCTCACCGGATTTACAGACAACAACGTGAAACTTTCTGCCCGCGAATGGCACACTTCCATCACGCTGGGTCGCCGCCTGGTGGAAAGTATGGTGTACGATGCTTCTTTTGTGAAACTCCGCGAGGTAAAACTCGGAGTAACATTGCCGAAGCGCTGGACACAGAAGGCGCATATTCAAAACCTGAATATAGCACTGGTTGGCCGTAACCTGGCCCTGTGGACCAAAGTTCCGCACATTGATCCGGAAACCTCTTCTACTTCCGGTGGCACGGTTATTCCCGGCGTAGAGTCTGTGGCCATGCCCAGCACCCGCAGCTGGGGGATCAACCTGGGGTTGAACTTTTAAGGAACGGAGCACCTGACCGTGTTCACTTGTTAACTTATCAATCTGCATTCAACAATGAAAAATCTGCATAAAATTTTCTTTGCCGTTGCTTTTGTCACTGCATTAGCCGGCTGCACCAAAGACTTTGAGCAAGTCAATACCAACACAAATGCTCCGACCGAGATTACCCAAGGTTTGTTATTGCCCGATATTCAACGCGATATGATGGGTGAGGTTTTGGGCAGTGCCTGGGGCATTGGTAATATTGTTATTCAACAAACAGCCAAAAACCAGTTTGTGAACGAAGACCGCTACCTCTGGGGCGAGATCAACGGCATTTGGAATACCACATATTCCAAACTGCGCGACGTGGAAAACTTCCGCAAAACAGCGGTAGCCAACGGTGAAAAAAGCAATGAGGCCGTAGCACTGATCATGCGTGCCTGGATGTTTTCCCTGATTACCGATGCTTATGGCGATGTGCCATACTTTGAAGCTATCCAGGGCAAAGACGGTGTGTTTTATCCGAAATACGATAAGCAAGAGGATATTTACAATGCCATCTTGACCGATTTGAAAACAGCCAACGATGTAATCGGTACTACGATCGAACCTTTGCTCGGCGACCTGATCTACAAGGGCGACCTGAACAACTGGAAAAAACTGGCAAACTCCCTGCGCGTTCGGGCACTGCTGCGTATTTCCAATAAGCGGGACGTGAGCGCTGATCTCCGGGCTATCGTGGACAATCCCGCGCAGTATCCTGTTTTTACCGGCAATGCCGACCACGCCGTGTATTCCTACCTGTCCAACAGCCCTGACCAATTCCCGCTGTACGATGCCCGTATCGGTTCGTTCAACGAGTTTCGCGCCGGCAAAACGCTGGTGGACTATCTGAAGTCCACTACGGACCCGCGGATCAACATCTTCTTCCGGCCAACGCCTGCCTCTATCGGCAAAGACACCGCCATCATACGCGGTATCCCCAATGGTCTGGATGACGTAACGGCACAGACGTATCTCGGCGGCCAACAAAATCACTCCCAGATTGGCGAACTGTATTACGAGCAGTCTATTTCCGCCAAGGGTATTTCCATTGCCAAAGGTGTAATCATGACCTTTGCGGAGCTGCAATTCTGCCTTGCCGAAGCCGCTCAAAAGGGTTTGATCGGCGGCAGCGCTGAAACGTACTACACCAACGGAATCAATGCTTCCTATTCGTTTTATGGCCTGACACCAGAGGCTGGTTTTTTCACCAATCCAATCATTGCCTATACCGGTACCAACGAGGAAAAACTCGAAAAAATCGGCAGCCAAAAATGGGTGTCTCTGTACTACCAGGGCCTCGAAGCCTGGTTTGACTGGCGCCGTACGGGTTTCCCGAAACTGCAACCCGCTGTCAGCAACCAGAACAACGGGCTTATCCCCGTACGCTTTATTTACCCCATCATCGAGCAGGCGCTGAACGCCGAAAACCGCAAGGTTGCACTGGATCGCCAGGGTCCGGACAATATCAACACCAAAATGTGGTATCTGAAATAACAGAACGGAAATTCAAGTACATCGCCGAGGGCGTTCCTTTGCAGGAATGTCCTCGGCTTTTCAATTTTGGCTTTATGAAAAAGCATTACTACACCCTGTTGGCCGGCGTCTTGTTGCATCTTTCGCTTTTCGCGCAAGGTGTTCCCGCCGACAGTACGCGCCGCGACAGCCTGCGGGAGATTGTCGTCACGGCTACACGTGCACCGGCCGATCCGTTCCTGCTTCCTGAAACAATCCGCAGGGTACAAACCGGGGCGGCACGCGCGGCAGCTGATCGTTCTGCACCGGAGGCAATGATCGCGGTGCCGGGTATTTGGGTGCAAAAAACCAACCACGGCGGCGGTTCGCCATTCCTGCGCGGTCTTACCGGCAATCAAACGCTGATTCTGGTGGATGGTATCCGACTCAACAACGCTACCTTTCGCTATGGCCCAAACCAGTACCTGAATACCATAGACCCGTTTCTGCTGGAAGCTATAGAAACCTTGCACGGGAGCGGATCCGTACAATATGGCACCGACGCAATGGGCGGAGTGGTTCAATTGTTGTCGGCGCCCGCTGAATTTTCCGACAAAAAACACGCCTCCGGGCAGCTGATTACCCGCCTGGCAAGCCACGACATGGAGCAATCCCTGCGGGCCGAAGGGGGCTGGCATGCACCCAATGCCGCTATACTGGTCGGTACTACTTTACGCCGATTTGGCGATCTGCGCGGCGGCGACACGACGGGGGTGCAGGCGCCCAGCGGCTACCGGGAGTACGCCTGGAATTTGAAGGCTCGTTTTCGGATTTCCCCCCGGGTGGAGATCACTGCGGCCCACCAGTCGCTGGCACAACAGCACGTGCCGGTGTTTCACAAAGTAGCCCTGGAAAACTTCGCTATCAATGAATTTCACCCTCAGGAACGCGCACTTTCCTACCTGCGTGCCGAGCAGCGCGTAAACCAGTCCTGGTTGTACCGCAACACGTTTACCGCCTACCGGCAAACATCTCAAGAAGGGCGAAACAGCCAAAAAAACAATTCAAATGCGCTGCGGCGCGAACAAGATAATGTCGAAACATTGGGCTTTTTGTGGCAGGCCGATTCCCGCTGGAACAAACGCTGGAGCAGTCAAAGCGGCGTGGAAATCTACCGCGATCTGGTTCGGAGTACCCGCAAGGACACGGATATTGGCTCCGGAATTGAAACGACAAGCCGGGGTTTGTATCCCGATGGTGCGCACTTTTTGAATTACTCCACATTTAGTTTGCATCAATGGAAAACTTCCCGTTGGGTGTGGCAGGGCGGGTTGCGCTGGAACGGCTATGCCGTACAAATCGAAGATGAAGACCTGGGATTGATCCACTTTTCAGGCCAAGCCCTCGTCGGAAGCGCCGGTGTGGTGCGCCAATGGAACCGCCGGGTGGCGCTCTTTGCTTCGGCGCATACCGCTTTTCGGGCGCCGAATATTGATGATATGGGTACGCTGGGTATTGTGGACTTCCGGTATGAGGTGCCCAATTACAACCTGCGTGCCGAGCGGGCATACAACCTGCAGTCCGGCGTTCGGGTGCAAGGGCAGACGTTCAGCGGCGATCTTGCGGTCTTCCGAAATGAACTGCGCGGTCTCATTACGCGGGTACGTGTTGACACACAAGTCATTCAGGGATACCCGGTTTATCAAAAAGTAAATACAGGCCAGGCATACGTACATGGCGTGGAAGCACAAGGCCGGATCAAATTTTCTGCCCGACTGACCGCAGAGGCCGGCGGAAGTTGGCAGTTTGGCCACGACCTGACGCGTCAGGAGCCGCTCAGACGAATCCCACCCTTGAACGGACGTTTTCAAATCGGTTACCAACAGCCCCGTTGGGGCCTGGCGGCAGAAGCACTTGGCGCATCGGCTCAAAAACGACTTGCCAAAGGCGACGTGGACGACAACCGCATCCCCTCCGGTGGTACACCCGGCTGGTGGGTGGCCAACGTACATGCCCACTACCGGATTGGTCCGGTCGCCCTGCACCTGAGCGCTCAAAACCTGCTCAACCGGGACTACCGCTACCACGGTTCCGGTGTGAATGGGTACGGCAGAAGCGTATGGCTCAGGGTAGTGGGGGAAATAGGTCGTATGCGGTAGCGTTTCGGAACGAGACCTTCCAGGTTTGGCAAACCTGGAAGGTCTGGATGCCCGAAGAACCAAAATATTCAGTGGTGTGCCCTGCTAAATTTTTAGCACGCGCTGAACTCTTTTTTCATCAAAAACTCTCAAAAAACGTACGCGCATTCCGGCCCAAACCGCGCTGCATACTGCTGGCGTCCTGGTAGTTGTCGCCCTCAATCTGGTTGCCGGCATTGCGGCCGTACAGCGCTACTTCCCAGCGCGGGTTGTTGATCTCACCCCGGGCTGTGGAGTGGAGGAGTATGAAATCTTCCCCGGCAAGAGAGGGGTTGTAAAAAAGGAATTTCACGTTGCGTTGTTTGGTCTGGGGGAAGTTGTAATACACCCAAATCTCGTACGGCGGGGCGCTGGGGTCGTCCTCGATGCGGATGAGGTCGTCGGGTCGTCCAAAACGAATGTAGGTGCGTCCGCGGTCGGTTTCGAAGCCATGCCGGAAGCCGCTGCGAAACTGCTGGTCGGCGGCGCCTGCTACCTTCATAAATTCGATGTACGCCAGTTCGGGATTGTTCGGGTTCTGGTTTACAAAGTGCCGAAACAGGAAAAACCGCATGGCCTTCAGGTCGGATCCCGCCAGCACATTTTTGAGCATTTCCGAGTCATCGCCCAGCATGAGGGGCGATATGGCGCGCAGGCTGTAGCGCAGGTTTTCCTCGTTGAGGTCGGTGACAAACTGTTTTTCCACCATTTCTTCGGTCAATTCTGTTTTGGCCAGGTCCATGTCGAGGAAAGGGTTGCTGCGCTGAAACACGACTTGCCGCGTGGCGAGCAGTTCGTTCGTTTCGTTGCGTAGTTCCACCGTGAGCGTATAGTTCCCGCTTTTCATTTTACTGATGTTCATGGGTACCAGCAGGGCGTCAATGGTCGAGGCTTTTTTGCGTTGCGAGCCGGAAGAAATCAGCGTTTTTGCACCGTTACCCAGTTCCTGTTCAATCAGGTAGCGCACGAGGTAGTTTCCATCGGGAAATGCCTTGTCGGAGTGGTAAATTTCCGCGTAAAATGCCAGCATAGTGGCTTTTCGGTCGTAAAATGCAAACGGTAGCGGCTCCAGGAAATAGCCGTTTTTTACAAACGGGTTGTCCGATTCATCCGGACGGAAACTGCGCAACAGCAGCAGGTCGGTTATGTAAACGCTGTTGCCAAGCCCCACCCGAAGCGGTTTGGTAAATGACTTTTTGTTTTCCGGGTCGTGTACGTCTTGCAGCACAATTTCCAGGGTGTAATCGCCCGCGGGCAAGAACATCCGTTTCACGTCGAGCAAGTCTTGCGGGATACCGACGAGCGGACTGGTCAGCACGTATTTTTCAAAATTGACCACCTGGTCGCCCTGCTTGACCAGAATCAGCGTTTCCACGCCGGCCTGCAGGTGTATGCTGTCCACCCGTCGGAAGGTGACCGACCCGGCGGCAATTTCGATATTGACTTCCAGGTAGGTTTTCTCCGGTGTGGCATACACGGTGTGGGTTATGCCGGCATCAAGGGCTGCAGCGGAGTTGGCAAGAAGCGCCAGGAGGAGCGCGAGGAGGAGGGTGTGTTTGTTTTTCATAGCAAAATAGTTTGTGTACGTACAAATTTACATGACATACCCCATGCCGCCTAAGTTTTGTGCGTGCATGGCCACTTCGCGGCAGATACAATAATTGTTGGCATCGCAAACGTCGCCGCTCAACCCTCCCTCAACTCTTCTCAACTCCCTCAACCTTCTCAACCCTCTCCCTCAACCCCTAAAATAACTCACTGCCGCAGCACCGGCAACACCATGCCCGAGGGGTGTTCCGCACTGCGATGCAAGGTGATCTCCACCGGGATAAAATCAGCGTCGGACGCCTCGTAGATATTGACAAATTGCTGCGGATTGCGGTCGGCCAGCGGGAACCAGCTGCTTTGCACCTGAATCATCAGGCGGTGGCCGGGCAGGAATGCGTGCGCCACATCGGGCAGTTCGAAGCGCACCCGGGTAGGTTTTCCGGGTTCGAAACCTTCGGGTTTTTCAAAACTGTTGCGGTAGCGGCCGCGGAAAATTTCACCGCGCACCAGCATCTGGTAGCCGCCCAGCGGCACGTCGTTTTGCCGGCCCGACAGGGTGTCGGGAAATACGTCAATGAGTTTGACCACAAAATCGGCGTCCAGCAGCTGCCCTTTGGCGGCGCGGCCCCGGTCATCAAGCGTCACCCACAGATCGGCCACCACAGGACCGTGCAGGGCGAGGGGTTTTTCCAGTACGGGTGTTTCGTACACCAGCACATCGGGCCGGCGGGCAGCAAAGCGCTGGTCGTCGGTCATGTACTCGCGGGTGCGGCGCAGGTGCACGTCTTCGGTGTACGGCACCGGTTTGGCGGGGTCGCTGGTGTACCGGTCGCTGCCCGGCTGTGCGTCGGGCGTATTGCCGAAGCCGCTGTTATTTTGAAAGAAAAACCGGGTTGGCTCGGACTGGTTCGGCGGCCACGACGCGTGGGTCACCCAGCGGTTGCTGCCGGTCTCGAAAACGTATGCTTCGGGCAGCGTCAACCGGCCGATGCCTTTCAGGTGGTACTCGAAAAACGGGAACTCGATCTCTTTTTCATAAAAAGTACTGGGCGCCTGGCCAAAATTTATGTTGCCGAGTTGTTCGCCGGTACCGCGCGCCCAGCCACCGTGGCTCCAGGGACCCATGACGACGCGGTTGCTGGCGGTCTGAGGGTTCTGGTTTTCGATAGCTTTGTACACCGCCCAGGCGCCAAAACAGTCCTCGGCATCAAACAGGCCGCCCACGGTCATTACTGCCGGACGGATATTCTTCAGGTGCGGACGCGGGTTGCGGGCTTGCCACCAGGCATCCATATCGGGGTGTGCCATCAGATCGTTCCAGAAGGGGATTCCGCCTTTCAGGTATTTTTCGTTGAAGTTGCGCAACGCGCCGGTCTTCAGGTAAAAATCATAGTTGTCCGGCGTTTTCCAGTCTGAAAACCCGGGGCTGCCCTGGGTCGTGGGCGTGGGGCGGGGCTTGCCAAACCCGGAATAAAACCCGAAGGCATCCATCAGCATAAACGCGCCGTTGTGGTGGAAATCGTCGCCAATAAACCAGTCGGTCACAGGCGCCTGAGGCGATACCGCCTTGATGGCCGGGTGGTCGGCCAAAATGGTCATTGTGGCATAAAAACCCGGGTACGAGATGCCGTAAACACCCACCTTGCCGTTGTTGCCCGACGCGTTTTTGAGCAGCCAATCCACGGTATCGTAGGTGTCGCTGGCTTCGTCCACGTCTTTGGGCGATTTCTTGTTCGGGTTGTGCGGGCGCACATCCACAAAATCGCCTTCACTCATGTACCGGCCCCGCACATCCTGAAACACGAAAATATAGCCGGAGCGCACGAGGTTCATATTTTGGATACGATCCGGGAACGTTTCCGCGCCGTAGGGCGCACACGAGTAGGGCGTGCGGCGCATCAGGATGGGGTAGGTTTTAGACAAATCCTTTGGGGTGTAGATGCTGGTGAACAACTGCACTCCGTCGCGCATAGGGATCATGACTTCCCGTTTGGTGTAGTTTTCCCGGATAAAAGCCGCGCTAACGGAATCCTGGGCGGAGAGGAGCAGAAATTGGAGGACGAAAAAAAATGTAGTGAGCAGTCGCATGCCGGACAGGGTGTTGTTGAAAAAATGAACGGGCGAAAATGGGGATTTTTTTTTCGTCAAATCCATTTCAAAAAAAACAGTGCCGGCGCACTGGAACACAGCAGCGATATTGCGCCCCGAATGACCGGCTATTGCCGGTTTTGCGCGGAAATACAAACCCGGTTTGCACTATGTTGAGCGATAACTTCGGTAGAGTACATGATTATCTGCGCATCTCGCTGACCGATGCGTGCAACCTGCGCTGCGTGTATTGCATGCCGGAAGAAAAGACCCCATGCCTCCCGTCTGGAAAACTGATGTCGGCGACGGAGGTAGAGGCGCTCGCCCGGATTTTTGTAAACAACGGCGTGCGGAAAATTCGGCTCACCGGCGGCGAACCGCTTGTGCGAAAAGATGCCGGCGAAATCATCGAACGGCTCTCCAAATATCCGGCGGAACTGACCCTGTCCACCAACGGCGTGCTGGCAGATGCGTTCCTCGACACGTTTGTGCGCGCGGGCATCCGATCTCTGAATATCAGCATGGACTCCCTGCGCCCGGATTTGTTTTTCTCTATCACCCAACGGGACTACGGCGAACGGGTACGGCAGAATATCCTGTTGCTGCTGGATGCCGGCATGCACGTCAAAACCAATACGGTGGTTATGCGCGGCGTGAACGACCATGAGGTAACTGATTTTATTGAATTGACCCGGCACCTGCCGCTCCACGTGCGGTTTATCGAGTTTATGCCCTTCCACGGAAACCAGTGGGAACACCAGAAAGTGGTGCCGGCTACCGAGATGCTGGAGCGGATTGCCCGGGATTTTGAATTTGTAAAACTCAAAGACGAGGTCAACGATACCGCCAAAAAATTCAAAGTGCTGAACCACGCCGGCACATTTGCCCTCATCAGCACCATGAGCGCCCCGTTCTGTGCGGGATGCAACCGGCTGCGGCTGACCGCCGACGGAAAGATGAAAAACTGCCTGTTTTCCAAAACTGAAATGGATCTGCTGACACCCCTGCGCAACGGATTGGACGTGGAGCCGCTCATCCTGGAATGTCTGAGCCAAAAAGCCAAAGCGCTGGGCGGCCAATTGCAGCCGGATTATACACAGATTGATGCCGAGGAAGTGCAAAACCGCAGCATGATTGCCATAGGAGGTTAAATCCAAAAATTCTAAACCACAACATGATTACCGTAACCGAAGCTAAAAAACGCATAACCGAAAATACCGACATTTTGCCCGTTGTAGCCGTCCCGCTCGGGGAGTCCGGGGGCATGATTTTGGCCCGGGACATCCGTTCGGAACTGGACGTCCCGCCCTTCGATCAGTCGGCCATGGACGGCTATGCGTTCCGGTTTGACGACCTGGCGGCGGGGCAACTGCTTCGGGTAGTGGGCGCGATCCCTGCCGGTGTCCAAACCAATCAGCCCCTCCTGGCGGGCGAAGCGATGCGGATTTTTACCGGCGCGCCCGTGCCGCAGGATGCCGACACTGTGGTGATGCAGGAACACGTCACCGCTGTCGGGGATCAAATCCGGATCGAAGACCCTCCACTGAAGCAGGGCGGCAATGTGCGCCCACGAGGCTCGCAGACCCAAAAAGGCCAGGTCGCTTTGCAAGCCGGCGCCAAACTGTCGCCGGCAGCCATCGGTTTCCTGGCCGGGTTGGGTGTCGAAACCGTGAGCGTATGGGCAAAACCGCGGGTTTGCCTGCTCATTACCGGCAATGAACTGGCGCCTCCGGGCAGTCCGCTACAGCCCGGGCAGGTGTATGAAAGCAACTCTTTCGCCCTGGCGGCCGCGCTGCGGGAGTTGCACATCCAGCCCGCACTGGTGTTCCGAAGCGACGACAACGAAGCCCGGATTACGGAATACCTGAAGACCGGAATACAGGCCTGCGATCTGGTGCTCGTGACCGGCGGTATTTCTGTGGGCGACCACGATCTGGTTAAAAAATCCCTCGAGAACTGTCTGGTGGAAACCATCTTTTACAAGGTGAAACAAAAGCCAGGCAAACCGCTCTATTTTGGCAAAAGAGACAACACGCTATTGTTCGGTTTGCCCGGAAACCCGGCCTCCGTACTCACCTGTTTTTACGAATATGTCGTGCCGGCGATCCAGAAAATGACTGGAAAAACTGACCCTGCACCAAGCGGACCGACGCGGGTGTTGGCGGAGGATTTTGCCAAAAAGGCGGGGCTGACGTATTTCCTGAAAGGCAAGCTGGACGGCGAATCGGTCATTCCCCTGGGTGCGCAGGAATCCTACCGGATGAATTCTTTTGCCGACGCCGATTGCCTGATTGTCCTGGACGAGGACAAAGCTGAATATCGGAAAGGCGAAACCGTGGAGGTGCACCTGCTGCGTTAATCGCTTCGCTGAAACTGCTCTTTTTTTCTTGAAACTATGAAAGTAACAATACTAGCATTTGGAAAGCTGGCCGACCTCCTCCCGCAGCAGGAATGGGAAATGACCGATTTGGAAACGGCCGGTTCGGTGCGCCGGCAGATAGAGGAACAATTTCCTGCGCTGAAAAACATGCGCTACCGGATTGCCGTGGACAAAAAAATGGCAACCGACGATACGCCACTCGCTCTCCATTCGGTGGTGGCGCTGCTGCCGCCGTTTTCGGGGGGATAAAAAGAGTGATGAGCGATGCGTTTTTCGCATACTTAAGTATGTGGTACAAATTATTTGATAGCAAATTCTGCGTGACGTCTGTGTCTTGAGTCTGTGTAACGTCTGTGTGAAATTATCGCATTCGGCGTGGTGCTTAGAATATTTCACGCAGACGTTACACAGACTCAAGGCACAGACGTCACGCAGACTCAAGGCACAGACTTCACGCAGAACTTGTCCATTAAATATGTTCGTATACTGTTAACCAAACCAGGCATTTTTACTGCCATAAAACATGTCCACAGTCAACACACAACGCTACCAAAAACAGATACTTTTGAAGGAATTAGGGCAGGCTGGACAGCAACGGCTTTCCGAAGCCCGGGTTTTGATGATAGGCGCCGGCGGGCTGGGTTGTCCGGCATTACAATACCTGGCGGCTGCAGGAGTCGGTTGCATCGGGATAGCAGACTTTGACGTGGTGGATCTGTCCAACTTGCACCGGCAAATTCTGTATCAGGCGGAAGATGTCGGGGCGCCAAAAGCAGAAGTTGCCGCGAGGCGTATTCAGGCGCTCAACCCGGATGTCCGGGTGGAGGTTTTCCAGGAAGCGATCAGCACCGAAAACGCGCTGGACATTTTGGCGCGTTTTGACATCGTGGTGGACGGTTCGGACAATTTCCCCACCCGGTATTTGGTCAACGACGCCTGCGTATTGCTGGACAAACCGCTGGTGTACGGCTCCGTTTTCCGGTTCGAAGGCCAGGTGGGCGTTTTTAATGTCCGGGAAAACGGGCTGAAAACCAATTACCGCGACCTGTTTCCCGAACCGCCCGACCCGGCAGAAGTGGCCGACTGTAACGAGGCCGGCGTCATCGGCACGGTGCCGGGTATCATCGGCGCCATGCAGGCAAACGAGGTTTTAAAAATCATCACCGGCGCGGGGAAACCGCTGTACAATCGCCTGCTGACCTACAATGCCCTGAATAATTCCCTGTACGAACTCGAAATTGAACCCCACCCGGATGCAGCACAGCATGCGCCAAAAAGCGCGGAGGCATTTCGAAACATGGACTACGCATGGTTTTGTCGGGGCGCTACCGATTCCTTCGCGGATATCAGCGGCGCGGCGTTCGACGCGTTTCGGCATGCCGAAGCGCCCCTGATTATTGATGTGCGCAACCCGGGAGAGTCCCCGAAGGTGGCGGAGTTCGAGCACCTGCACATTCCGCTGGCTGAACTCGGCCAGAACCTGCACCGGATCGAAAGGAACAGGCCCGTGGTCATTTTTTGCCAAACCGGCGTGCGGAGCATCACTGCCGCCAATATGATTGCCGAAAGGCTGGGACATCACCGCGTTTATAATTTAAAAGGAGGAATTGTACCATGGAAAACAAAGCAGTAAGCCCGGAAGGCGGCCATCGCCACAAGCGGGTTTTTGTAGATGGCCCCATCGCCCCTGATTTTGTGGGCGAATCCATTCGCAAACACAGCACAAAAACGACCATCGGCGCGCACAGCATTTTCCTGGGGCAGGTGCGCAACGATGTGCTGGACGGCCGGGAAGTGGTAGCCATCGAGTACTCCGCATACGTGGATATGGCGGAGGAAAAATTCCACGAGATTCGGGAGGAAACGTTCGCCAGGTATCCGCTCACCTGCATGCACATTTACCACAGCCTGGGAAGGGTAGGGGCCGGCGAAATCAGTTTGTTCGTGTTCACCTCGGGCGTACACCGGCGGGAGGCTATTGATGCCTGCAACGAAGTTGTTGAGCGCATCAAGCAGGAAGTGCCCGTGTGGGGCAAAGAAATTTTTACAGACGAAACCTATACCTGGAAAGAAAACAAGTAGCAGCTATGGTCAATATCACCAACAAAACAAAAACGCACCGCACGGCTATCGCCCAGGCTATTGTGCGCGTGAGCAAACAGGAAACCATAGAGGCGGTGCGGAACAAAACCGTGCCCAAAGGCGATGTGCTGGAAGCCAGCCGCGTGGCGGGATTGTTCGGGATCAAACGCACCAGCGACATGATCCCTGATTGCCACCCGTTGCCTGTGGAATTCGCCGCCGTCCGACATTCGATTGAAGGGCTTGATATTGTGATCGAAACCGAAGTGCACACCATTTACCGCACGGGTGTGGAGGTGGAAGCCATGCACGGCGCCTCGGTGGTCGCGCTGACGATTTACGATATGCTCAAGCCCATTGACAAAGGAATCGAAATCCGGAGCATCAAACTGGTGGACAAAAAAGGCGGCAAATCGCAGTACCGGGATCAGCTCAGCCGGCGCATCCGGGCGGCTGTGATTGTGTGTTCAGACAGTATTTCTGCCGGCAAAAAAGAAGACCGGGCGGGAAAAGCCATTGCTGAAAAACTGCAACAGTATCCGGTGGACGTAACCGACTTCATCGTCATCCCGGACGAGATCGCCGCCATACAGGGAAACGTGCAGGCGCTGTACGAGCGTCACACGGATCTCATTGTCCTGACGGGGGGCACCGGGTTGTCCAGCCGGGACGTGACCCCGGAGGCTATTCGCCCCATGCTCGATCGGGAAATTCCTGGAATTGCCGAAGTGGCGCGGAGTTACGGGCAGGAGCAGATGCCGTATGCCATGCTTTCCCGGAGTCTGGCCGGCTTGAAAGGAAACACGTTGATTTTGGCATTGCCGGGTTCCACCCGAGGGGCGCAGGAAAGTATGGATGCCCTGTTTCCGTACGTGCTGCATCTTTTCAAAATCATGGAGCACTCCAGTCATGATTGATTGTTACAGCCACTTCAAAAAAATCAAGACATGATACACCCCCGTCAGCAAAAACACGGCGCCCGCCACATACCGCATGACCTTTTCCACGCGCTGGATGGCGTTGAAATAGGTGCCCACTTTTTCCATACTGAACGCGATGAGGTAGGTGAAGAGCAGCACGGGCAAGCCGGTGCCGAGGGCAAATACGAGTGGCAGGTACAGTCCATCGGCACTGGCCACTGTCATGGGCAGCAACATGCCGAAGTAGAGCGCGCCGCTGTACGGACAAAACGCCAGGGCGAAGAGGATCCCGAGCATCAGCGCACCCCACAGCCCCCGGCCCTTGAACCGTTCGGAAAACTGTTCGGAGATATTGACCTTGCCCAAAAAATCCAGCTTGATCACACCCAGCATGACGAGGCCGATCAGGATGAGAACGGGCGCCAGATATTTTTCGCCGTTGCCCTGAAAGAATCGGGCGATGTGGAATTTGCTCGCGCCGAAATAGACGACCAAGCCAATCAGCGTGTAACTAAAGGCCCGGCCGGCGGTGTACAGCACCCCACTCCACAGTACGTGGCGTTTTTCTGTAAACCCTTTGGCGATGTAGGCTGTGGCCGTCACATTCGTAGCCAATGGGCAGGGGCTAACCGCGGTGAGCAAGCCCAGGGCAAAAGCGGCCAGCCAGGGGATTTCCCGCGACTGGGCCAGTTCGTTCAGCCATTCCATAGATCAGAGCAATAGGAGGTTTTTGCGGATGGCGTTGCGGAGAAACTCCTTCAGTTTGGCTTCGTTGTTCACGGCGTACATGAACCCGGCCTCGGTGAGGTCGAGCGCCTGTCCGGTTTTGCAGTTGTAAACAAAAAGCGCGGTGCCACTCGCTTCGAATTTTTCGGCCAGTTTAATGTTTTTTTCATCGTCCACATCTACTGTTTTGAATACGATTTTACCGGCCTTCACCTCGTTGGCAAACTCGGATTCCACTACCGTGCGGGCAGCTTTTTCAATGGCCAGACAGGTTTTGCAGCGGTGGGTTGTGTGAAAATCAATCACTTCGATTTTGGCGACGCCGGTAGGGCCGACCCATTTTTGGGCGTCGCTTTTGCAAGCGGGGAAGAGGAGGCCGATCAATAACGTCAGTTGAAAAGCAGTTTTTTTCATATTAAAAAATTGATAATGAGTTTGTTATAGCCAAATTTTTGACAATTTGTCATTGCCTAAAATAGCTTGACCTCAAAAGTCAATCTGTAATGTCAAAAAAAGGCGACAAAAAGTTTCAAATTCAATCGAAGTACAACCGAAATTTTAGTGAACAATTTAAACGGGGTAAAGTCAAAGACCTTAA
>JBGSKO010000116.1:0-101502 GCA_041741155.1 Saprospiraceae bacterium
GTCACCTTGACAAACACTCGCTTGTCTTTGTGCGCCCGTTGTAGAACCCGAAGCCGCTTTACCGTGCCGTCATCAAGGTGAATCATCATGCAAAATTAAACTATGCTAACTTTTCGCAAACCACTTTCCGCTGGGTATAAATCGCACGCTGAAAAATCAATTTCATGTAATTGCGAATTTTTAAAAATCGTCTTTTTTATTTTCAATTGATAGAACGACGCATAGTTCAACTGGCAGTCTTCAAACGAAAATGAAAGCCCGAAGTCGTTACAGTTTTCAAAGCGAAGGCCTAACATTTTGCAGGCTATAAATTTTATGTCCCGAAATGCAGTTTTTGTCAGATTGGCTAAGCTCAGGTTGCAACTGATAAACGCACATTCTGTGAAACTGAACTCGGAAAGGTCTGTGTTTGAAAAGTCGCAATGCTTGAAAATACAATTTACATACGCACCTTTCGTCAGCGGGTATTCGTGAAAATTGATTTTTTCAAAGGATTTTTCCTCTATGTAAACTTCTTTCATTTCTGTCTGGTCATGATTTTAAGCTTGCACTGCTGCCATTTTCGTCTGCCAAATGTAAATGGATCGTTTTTCGCCGCGCCTATTGTTTTAACCAAGTGCAGTTATGAAATAGGCTGCCAGCCTATTTTTTACAAACTATTATTGCAGCTTTTAAATAGAAAGTATAAAATATTGCCAAAAAATACCCAAGCTATAAGGTGAATAAGTCCATTTACACAGCCGTTTGCGGCTGCTTTTGAAACGCCCTTAAAATCTTTTATAGCTTGCTCGGCTAATTCAATAGCTTGTGATTTAGCATTAGCCATCCATTTGGCAAGTATATCATCTTCAACTTTATAGTCTGTATATTCGTAGTCTCTTTTTGAATAATTTTGTTGCTGCTCTCTTTGACTGTGCGTGTCTTCATTTGTTGTTTTTGACCTCTCTTGTTCGGCTTTCTTGTACTTGCTTTCTTGAAATTGTTTAAATTTATTATACTCAACATCGTATCTTGTTCTTGCTTCTTTGTCTTTTAAGATCAAATATGCTTCATTTATTTCTTGCATATGCAAAGTAGTCTCTCTCCCCTGGTTTTTATCAGGGTGCCACTTTATTGCTTGCTCTCTGAATGCTTTTTTTATTTTTTCATCTGTCGCATTTTGAGGAATTTCAAGAATTTTATAATAATCTTTAAACATTAGCTTTTATCAAGTTGCTGGTTGTTGTCGCTATTGGTTGGTTCATCTGGCTTGTATTTCCAAACCGCATAGATTATTGCAAATCCGATTAAGTTTTTAACAATAATTGGAATTCCAATTTCTTTTGCTGCTATCATAAATAGAATAACTACTAAAACAACAACAATTTTGATTGTCCACAAAATTCCTTTGCTCATTTTGATGTATTTATTGATTCATGCCTACTCTGTTCAGTTTTCAGCGTCCCTGTTTTTTTTGAGTGCTCTGCTCGAATGTTCACACTTTATGAAAATAAAATACCAAGCAGGGCAAAAAATATACCTATTAAAAAAAATGGTTTTTTATTGCTTTAGAGGAATTGCCTTCCTGATGGTCAAGTATAAGAAGGTGGATTTGAAGGCTGAATCTTGATAGTATCTATATTTCAATGGTTACTTCGACAACAAGTTACTGTAACATGCTCAAAGAAAAAATCCGGGGATCGAGTTTTTGAAACCACTTTCCGTCGGGTATACCAGTGGATTTTTGTTTTGGCCTGCCAAATGTAAATGGATCGTTTGGGACAACCAAGACGCCGGCGCGTTTTAAGTTTTACCTGTTGTTTGCATCGTCTGACGACCGTAAACGCCCTACGCACTGCAAGCGTAACCTCAGGATAAAAGCCCCCCGCAACAGTAACGGATGATCCACGCTTCGGAACGAGACTTTCCATGTTTGTCAAACCTGGAAGGTCTGGGTGCCCGGTAACCGATGATCAATCTTGCCAATCAAGCTGCGAAGAATCAAGAGAAAGTCACGCTGTCCGCCGTACTTTCGCCCCTCAAATTCAAATTAAAGCCTTCATATATGAGCAAGGAATCCACCCTCAAAGAAGAAGCCCTTCACTACCACGCCAAGGGTCGTCCGGGCAAAATCGAGGTCATCCCAACCAAAGAAACCGCCAATCAACGCGACCTGTCTCTGGCCTATTCACCCGGTGTAGCTGCGCCCTGTCTGGCTATCGCCGAGAACCCCGAGGATGTTTACAAATACACCGCCAAGGGAAATCTTGTGGCCGTTATCAGCAACGGAACCGCTGTACTCGGCCTGGGCGATATCGGCCCGGCAGCGGGCAAGCCCGTCATGGAAGGCAAGGGTCTGCTGTTCAAAATTTACGCCGATATTGATTGTTTTGACCTGGAACTTGACACCAAGGACGTGGATGAGTTTGTCCGCACCGTCAAAATTCTCGAACCCACTTTCGGTGGCGTCAACCTGGAAGATATTTCCGCGCCGGAATGTTTCGAGATCGAAGAGCGCCTGAAAAAGGAACTCAACATCCCGGTGATGCACGACGACCAGCATGGCACGGCTATCATCAGCGCCGCAGCCCTGCTCAACGCTCTCGAAATCGTGGGTAAAGACATCGCCAAAGCCAAAATCGTCATCAACGGCGCAGGCGCTTCGGCCATTTCCTGTACCCGGCTCTACTGCGCACTGGGCGCCCAAAAGCCGAATATCTTCATGTTCGACAGCAAGGGCCTGATCCATCCCTCGCGCACCAACCTCGACGGCAAAAAAAGCGAGTTCGTCAACGACAGCCTCCCGGTGGATACTTCCCTGGCCGATGCATTGGTTGGCGCCGACGTGTTCGTGGGTTTGTCCAAGGGAAATATCCTGAACCAGGACATGGTGCGCGCTATGGCGCCCAATTGCATCGTGTTCGCCATGGCAAATCCCGACCCGGAGATCGGGTATGAAGAAGCTACCGCCGCCCGCCCGGACATCATCATGGCCACCGGTCGCTCCGACTTCCCCAACCAGGTCAACAACGTACTCGGTTTTCCCTTCATCTTCCGCGGCGCCCTCGATGTTCGGTCAACGGCCATCAATGAAGAAATGAAACTGGCAGCGGTGCGTGCTCTGGCCGATTTGGCTAAAAAACCCGTGCCCGACCTTGTCAATCTGGCGTACAACAACGCCAACCTGATGTACGGCCGCGACTATATCATCCCCAAACCCGTGGATCCGCGCCTGCTCACGACTGTGGCGCCGGCCGTGGCGCGTGCCGCTATGGAATCGGGCGTGGCGCAGCACCCGATTTCCGACTGGGCTGCCTACGAATTGCAGCTGTCCAAGCGCCTCGGAGTGGACAACACGCTGACCCGCGTGATCCAGACCAAGGCCAAGCAGCAGCCCAAACGCGTGGTGTTTTCCGATGCCGAGAACGTGGCCGTACTCAAGGCAGTGCAGGTGGTTATCGAGGAAAAAATTGCGCAGCCTATCCTGCTGGGCAATGTGGAGCGCGTACAAAATCTTATGCGCGAAAATTCTATTGCGCTGAAAGGTGTGCTGATCATTGACCCAAAAATTCCGGTCACGTCGGAAGAGACGGACCGCGTGGAGCAATATGCTAATATTCTTTACGAAAAACGTCAGCGCAAAGGCATCATCTACCGCGAGGCTCGGCAAATTATCAAGCACCGCAACTACTTCGGCGCCATGATGGTCGAAACCGGCGAGGCGGATGCCATGATCAGCGGCTTGTCCCGCAACTACCCCGATACTATCCGTCCGGCCCTGCGCGTCATCGGCGCGGAACCGGGCTTCAAAAAAGTGTCGGCCATGTACATCCTGATGAGCCGCTTCGGCCCGCTGTTTTTGGCCGACACATCCGTCAACCTCGACCCCACTGCCGAGGAGGTGGTGGAAATCGCCGAGTTGACTGCCCGGCAGGTGGAAAAATTCAACATCAAGCCCCGTATCGCTATGCTCACCTACTCCAACTTCGGATCGGTAGCCGACGGAGCAGCGGCAATGAAAATGCGCACGGCTACGGCTATTTTAAAGGAAAAACACCCAAATTGGGTGGTGGACGGCGAAATGCAGGCCCACTTGGCCTTCAACATGGATTTGTTGCGCCAAAACTACCCGTTCAGCAGTCTGGTGGACGGTCCGGCCAACACCCTCATTTTTCCGAACCTGTCGTCGGCGAATATCGCCTACAACCTCGTGCGGGCAGTGGCGGGCATCGAAATCATCGGACCAATTGTCACCGGCCTGAAGAAGCCTGTGCACGTGCTGCAAATGGGCGCTTCGGTGCGCGAAATCGTGGATATGGTGGCTATTGCGGTCGTGGACGCGCAACGCAAGTAACCTGTAGCGGCGGGTTTTAACCCGCCGAAGTTACGCGTGTTGTAGCGGCGGGTTTTAACCCGCCGTATCGCGCGGAGAATATAAGAAGGGTTTAACCTACATATATGCAGGTTAAACCCTTCTTACATTCGGTGGGTTAAAACCCACCGCTACTGTGCGTTACGGCGGGTTAAAACGCGCCGCTACGCTCTCGCCGGTACCGGTGAAAAAAACCTTTTATCACGACGAGGATCACGATTGGCAGTGCTGCTTCGGGCAAATCCTGCGGGATAAGTCCCCACAAGAGCAGCGTCAGCAGTGCCAGCGAGCCGCTCGCCATGAAGTAGTTTTCCGTCCATTCTGTGCGTTTGTAGCGCCAGAAGAACAGCAGGTGCGTGGGCATAGCCCAGAGTATATTCCAGTTGAGTTTGGTGGTCGTGTGGTCGGTAGCTGCCCACAACAGAAACAGCACCAGACCGGAGAGGCCCAGTACCAACCAGAATATCGTGTCGAAGATGCGTTCGGTGCGCCGGTTGGCCATGCTGAGCAAGCCGATCACGAGCACGAGGCACATCACCCACAGCGGATTGCCGAAGAAACCGGGCTTGTAGATCGGGCGGGCGGGCAGCGGCATGAACGGGATGTTGGTTTCCGTAGCCACCAGGCGTGTAGAGTCGTTTATGTTGGCTGCGCCAAGCAGATCGTGCACATAGTCGGGCAGAAACATAAAATCCTCGGCCAGCGCGACGCGGTCGGCGGGTTGGCCGAGGGCGAGGTCAATGCCGAATTGTGTCCAGGGCATTTCCGCCAGGTAGGGCCGCAGCAGGTGGCGCATGGTGATACCGATGGGCAGGGCGCTGCTGTCGAAGTTGATTTGGTGAAAAAAGGCTTCCTTCACGATGTCGCGGATGCGGGTGGCGCAATTGTCGTAGAAGAAATCGTACATGTAGTACTTGTTTTCCTCGCGGGCATTTTCCTCCAGCAGTTCGTACAGGCGCTGGCGCTTTTCCGGCGTCAGGTTGAGCAGTTGTTCCCGCATGGGGCGGTGGTCGTACAGATTTCCATACTCGAAGGAACGATACGGCTCTACGTCAAGGTAATACCGCAGTCGGCCCTGGCAGAACTTGAGCAGGAAGTTCGGCTCATCGAAGTTGAAGGTGCCGTAGTTGTAGCAGCGGTCGAGGCGCAGGACGGGGTCGTACACGCGCAGTGCGCTGTGCCCGAAGGTGCTGTACAGCATATCGCCGGGTGCTACCGTCAACAAGCTAATTCGGGCATTCTCGGAGAGCTGCTGCTGGGCCGGCAGGGCCGGGGCGCAGAGCAGCAGGACAAGGACGAGCAGGGGGCGGAGGTTCATAACAGGTGTGTGTGCGGTGGTTTCGACAAACAGGACTGGTTGGACAAAATCACCGCACCCGCAGCACTTGCCCGATCTGGATATTATCGTTTTGCAGGTTGTTCAGTTCCCGGATGCGTGCTACCGTGATGCTGTATTTTCGGGAAAGACTGAACAGCGTGTCGCCTTTGATAACCTGATGGTAGCCCGCCGGTATGGAGGGTTGTTGTTGTGGGGCCGTGCCCGTTCCGGTAGAAATGACGGGCGGAGCGGTCGTAGTACTTGGCACGGGATCGGTGGGGTAGGGCACTCCGGTTGTGGCTGGTTTTCCGGGTATAGTAGCGGGCGGTGTGGTCGGTTTGGTTGTTTTGCTGGTATCAGATCGCATATCGAACACTACGTTTTCGTCCGGCGCCATACTGGTGGGAGAGGATGCATCGGCCGGTGCCGGATCGGAGGGGTCGTCGGCGCCGCGCAGGCGGATGCGTTCGCTGGATTGGCGTTTTCCGCGCAGGCGGATTTTTTCGTTGGCGGCGGGTTCCTGTCCCTGCCGGAGGCCGTTGAGGGCAAGCAATTTGTCCAGTTTAATGCCGTATTGCTGCGAAATTTCGAGCATGGTCTGCCTGTCTCGCACGAAGTGGTGTGTGGCCTGGCCGCGCCAGTTGCTGCGTTTTTCCTGAATAAAGATGCGGGTACCGGTGGGGATGCGCTGTCCCGGGGCGTACGCCCGGTCGTTGTAGTCGGCTACTTTGCTGCCGTCCAGTCGGTAGATGCGGGCAATATCGGCGATGCTCTCGCCTTCGCGGCTGTTGACTACCTTGACGTCATTGACGCGCCCGATACGTTCTTGTGGCGGTACGTTGGCCGGGATCACGCTGCCGGGCTGAATTTGTACCGCGCCGGGCTGGTCGTACTCGTACAGACGCAAGCGCTCGATCAGATCAATCAGCTGGTTGGCGTATGTTGGGGAGGTGGCGTAGCCGGCTGATTGCAGGCCGCGTGCCCAGCTCCGGTAGTCGCGTTGGTCAAGGTTGAAGAGAAACCCGTAACGATTGCTTTTGCGCGGGTCGCGGATAAACTCGCTGTGATCAAAGAAACTTTCATCCACCCGGCTGTATTTGCGAAAACACGATTCGGTGAGGTTTCCGCTGGCATCGCGGTCGTCGTCTTTTTTATGATAACTCTTGCCGGACCAACCGCTCCCGCATTTGATACCGAAGTGGTTGTTGCCGTTTGTGGCCAATTCGCTACGCCCGGAGGCGCTTTCGAGAATTCCCTGTGCCAATTTGATGGAGGCTGGAATGCCGGTGCGCTGCATTTCACTGATCGCAGCATCCTTGTACAGTTGGGCGTAGTCCAGTTGCACATTGCCGGTAGGCGTATTGGCCGATGCGGGTGTCGTGCCGGTGCGTGGTGTGGTGGTGGATGGAGTGCTTCGGGCTGATTTGGAGCCGGAACAGGCTGTAAGGATAAAAACAGGGAGTAAAACCAACAAGAAGTGTTTCATAATCGGGCTGATTCAAATTATGCATGGAAATCGAGCCGTAAAGATGCGGGAATTGTGGACAATGCGATCATTTTAAGCGTAAGGACCATTCCCCGCCTGCGGGTTTTTTTAGGTACCTGCGGGTTTTAAGCCACGGCATCTCGTCGAAGAAAAAGCGTTAATCGCCCTTCAGCGTCGCCTCCAGCACTGCTGTCAGTGCCGCAAGGTCGGAAGCATCGTTGTACACGCTGGGAGCCACGCGAAGCACTTCGCCGCGGGGGGAAACAAAAATCCGGTGTTCGGCCAGCCGGCGTACGAGCGCATCGCGGTCCACGGCATCGGGGAGCTGTAACCCGAACAGGTGTCCTGCCCGATCGGCGGGTGCATCCATGCGAATACCCAGCGCCTCCCATTGCGGGATGACCGCCGCGCTCAGCGCCCGGCAGTAGTGCTGGATGGCTTCGGGGGTCCACTCGAGCAGTTGTTCCAGGGCAGCTTCGAGCATGGGCAACTGGGCAAACTGCGAAAACTCTCCGGCGTTATAGCGTTGGGCTTTGGGGCGGTAGGCGCGCTCGTACCGGGTCAGTTTCGAAAATTGTTCGCTATCCTGTCGGTTCATCCAGTTCTCTTCCACGGGCACGCCATCATCAAAGAATGGCCCGAAATACGCTGCGCCGGTACCATAAGGCCCCAGCAACCACTTGTATCCAGCGCAAATCAGCGCATCCGGCTGGATGGCTTGCACATCGAACGGCATGGCGCCAACCGATTGGGTGGCATCCACTGCGAGCATGGCGCCCGTCTCCCGACACCGCCGGCCAATTGCTTCCAGATCAAATACCGTCCCGTAAATCCAGTGTACTTGCGCGGCTACCACCAGGGCTGTTTCAGGCGTGATGGCTTCCAGCAAACGCGCGTTCCACTCGGCGCCGCGGCTACTTGAGGCAGCGGGTTTTTCCACAGTCACGACCGACAGGCCGTGCGCCGCGCACACCCGTTCAAAGGCATAAACATTGTTCGGAAATTCTTCCCCGATGAGCAGGATGTGTTTTTTGGCGTTCAGCCCCGGCCAGCGGTGGAGATTGTTTGCCACAACGGCCATACCGTACGATACGGCGGGAACCAGGGCAATGCGCAGGGGATCGTTCGCGCCAATCAGGTCGGAAAAAAAATTTCGAACGCGATCAGCTGTGTCAAAATGATTGGCCGGGCCGATGGCAAACGGTGTTTGCGCTTTCAGAAGGAGGCCCTCCATGCCTTTTTCCACAGAACGGTGCAGGGCAGGCGAGTATGCGGCCCCATTCAGGTAGTGCACCTTGGGGTCAAGTGTGAACAGGTGCTTTTGGCAGGACAACAGCATGATGCGTGTGGGTTTGTGGTTGTGGGGGTACAACGACCGGGTCAGACTTTCCAGATTTTTAAACCTGGAAAGTCTAATTTGATCGTCTGGTGTGGGGATAATAAAACACCTACTGATCCTCTTGTTTGTCGCCCTGCCGGCGGCCAAAAAGCCGCTCCAGCATGTTGGGTTTTTGGGCGGGGGTGCTACCGTCGTTGTTTTCTTCGTCTTGTCCCTGCTCAAAGTATTTGTCGGACGTTTCCCGGAGGTATTGGTATCCGTTGGCCTGGAGGGAGTCGCGGATAGTGGAATCCATCAGGAGCAAATTGAGCGTGTCGGGGGAAATGGTAATGTAGCTGGGGCAGCCGAAGTGGGCAAGAACCTCGGGCTTTGGTTCCGGGAACCGGTTCTGGTACATTTTGACAAATTCGCGGTCGTTGGCCATTTTATGCCAGAAAATTCCGACAATAGGCAGGGCCATAGCCGATCCCTGGCCGAGGGCCATGGATCGGAAACGCACCGCAGGGCTGGACGCGCCCACCCAGGAGCCGGTGACGAGGTTGGGGTTGTAGCAAATGAACCACCCGTCGGACTGGTTTTGTGTGGTGCCGGTTTTGCCCGCAAAATCGCCCTGATACAAGCCATAGCCGTAACGCAGGCGCCCGCCCGTGCCGGAAGTAATGACGGACTGGAGCATCCGGGTCATGGTGGCTGCCTGATCGGGCGTGAGTGCTTCCACGACCTCGTCCGGGTTTTCGGCTTGTTCTTTTTTTCGGTCATAAACCACCTCGCCGGTGCGCGTGGTGATGCGGAGTACGACTACAGGGTCGGGGCGTTTGCCCTGGTTTGCCATGGTGCCATACACCTGCATCATTTCGTACAGGGAGATATTGGCGGCGCCGAGGCTGATGCCGAATTCGCGGGGCAATTTGCTGGTGATACCCATTTTTCGGGCCAGCTGTATGGTGTTTTCGATGCCAACTTTCTCGATGAGCTGCGCGGCGATAACATTGACGGAGTTGGTCAGGCCGCCATTGACGGAGTACCAGCCGCCGTAAACGCCGTCGGAATTGTGCGGCTCCCAATCCAGAATCTTGACCAGATTATTGGGCAGGTAGCTGCATGGGGTAAAGGAATCCTGTATAGCTGCGGCATATACAATGGGCTTGAAGGTTGATCCTACCTGACGGGTACTTTTGATGTGGTCGTACTTGAAGTATTTGTGGTTGGTGCCGCCTACCCAGGCGCGGACATAGCCGTTGCTGTGATCCATTACCATGAAACCGCAGTTGAGCATGCAAAAATAGTACCGCACACTGTCAATCGGGCTCATGGTGGTGTCCGTTTCGAAGCCGCCTTTTTTCCAGGAAAAAATGGTCATGCGGACGGGTTTTTCGAAGTCGGCGAGGATTTCCTCCCGGTTCAGGCCGGCATCCTTGAGGGTAGCCCAGCGGTCGCTGCGGCGCATTTGTTCCTCGATCCATTTGTCATCGCCCCAGGGTTTGTCGGCTTTGTAGTTTTTCCAGTGCTGGTCAAACTGGACTTGCAGCCCCTGCATCTGTTGCTGCACGGACTCTTCGGCATAGCGCTGCATCCGGCTGTGGACGGTGGTGTACACCTTGAGGCCGTCGGTGTACAGGTTGTAGGGGGTGCCGTCCTCTTTGGTGTAGTTTTTAAGCAGTTTGGGCAATATGTCGGTGCGCAAGTACTCGCGGAAGTAAGTGGCGGAACCTTCGTTATTGCCGTCGAAGCCGTAGCGTTTGGCGCCGATGGGTTTTTTAATGAGTTGGTCGTAGTCCTCCTGCGTGACCTTGCCTTTTGCGATCATTTCCCGCACCTGGTCCATTCCGGCTTCATTGCTGTGTACCGAAACCTTGAAGGCACTGTTGCGTACCATTTGTTTGAGCACAAGGTTGCGGCGTTTGGTGGCATTTTGAGGGTTTCGGACCGGGTCGTAATAGGTGCTGGCCTTCAGCATGCCAATGAGCGCAGCGGCCTGATCCGGCGTAAGGTTTTTGGGTTTTTTGTTGAAAAAATGGCGCGAGGCCACGCTGATGCCGAAACGGTCGCCGCCAAAAGGCACGGTGTTGAGGTAGAGGTTGAGGAGGTCGGCTTTGGTGTAGATGCGCTCCAGGCGCACGGAAATGAAGTTTTCGCGGATCTTGTTGATGAGAATACTGATGCCGGGCACCAGGTAGCGCTTGCGGGGGTACAGGTTTTTGGCTAATTGCTGGCTCAGGGTGGAGCCGCCGCCTTTGGAGTCCTTGGTGAAAAGCAACCCGTAAGCTACCCGGGCCCAACTGGTGAGGTCAATGCCGCTGTGCTCAAAAAAACGTTTGTCCTCGGTGGCCAGCAGGGCCGTCACGACATACGGGGAGATTTTGTCCAGACCAATGGTTGTGCGGTTTTCGATGTAAAAACGCCCGATGAGCACACTGTCGGCGGAGTAAATTTCAGAGGCATTGGCCGATTCGATGCTGCGCAGTTCGTCGCTATTGGGAAGTGTCCCGAAAAATTCCATCCACACGCCTATGATGAGCAAGAGCAGGAAGTAAAAACCCCAGCGAATGGGTACGGCTATCCAGGACAACGTTCTAGCCGTGCGTGGATACTGGCCTACGAACCGCGCCCAGGCGTTGCGCCCGGGTGTTGCCAACTTCGTCCAGGCTTCCCGGATGGGCGTTGTTACCGGTTGCAGGGCTGTTTGGACAGGCGCCCAAACAGCGGCTACCCGTTGGCGCAGGGCTTGTATGTGTTTGTGCTCTAAAATGGACGAAAATACCTTTCGCATGCGTGTGAAGTCCTGTTTTGAGACAGTCCAAAGGGGGATTTTGCAAATGGGCAAGTTGGCAAACTAGCACGTTGGCAACATGATACAGCGTCCAGGCAGCCAACTAAATTAGAATGCCTGGTTTGGCGGTGGGCGAAGGTAGGGAGAAATGGGGGTTTGCCGTTTTATTGCCTCTCGCCAATTTACCCTCGCGCCTCACTCCCCCTTCACCAATATCCCCAACTCCTCCAGCTGTTTGTCTTTGATCGTATCCGGCGCGTCAATCATCACATCGCGGCCCTGGTTGTTTTTGGGGAATGCGATGAAGTCGCGGATCGAGTTGGCGCCGTTCATCACCGCGCAGAGGCGGTCGAAGCCGAACGCGATACCGCCGTGGGGCGGTGCGCCGTATTCGAATGCGCCGAGCAGGAAGCCGAACTGGGCCTCGGCCTCCTCGGGCGTGAAACCGAGCAGGCGGAAGTTGCGGCTTTGCAGGTCGCGGTCGTGGATACGGATGGAGCCGCCACCGATCTCTACGCCGTTCAGTACGAGGTCGTACGCATCGGCGCGGATGCCCTTGAGCACCGTGTGGTCGTTGGATTCCAGCTTGATGATATCGTCCGGTTTGGGCGACGTGAACGGGTGGTGCATAGCAAAAAAGCGGCCCTCGTCCTCGTCCCATTCGAGCAGAGGAAAGTCCATCACCCACAGGGGTTTGAACACTTTCGGGTCGCGCAGGCCGAGGCGGCTGCCCATTTCAAGGCGCAGTTCGGAAAGTTGTTTGCGTGTTTTTTCATCTTCGCCGCAGAGCAGGAAGAGCAGGTCGCCGGGCTGGGCGCCGCAGGCGTGCAGCCACGATTTCAGGTCGTCGTGCGAATAAAATTTATCCACCGAAGATTTCACGGAACCGTCGGCGTCGTAGCGGACATACACAAGTCCTTTGGCGCCAATTTGGGGGCGTTTGACCCACTCGGTGAGTTCGTCGAGTTGTTTGCGGGTGTAGCCCGCGCAGCCGGGAGCGCAGATGGCAAGTACCGTTTCGGCGCTGTCGAACACCGGAAAACCCCTGCCCTGGGCCAGTTCGGTGACTTCCACGAACTCCATGCCGAAGCGCAGGTCGGGTTTGTCGGAACCGTAACGGCGCATGGCTTCGTCGTAGGTCATGCGCGGGAAGTCGGTCAGTTCGATGTCAAGAGCCGTTTTGAACAAATGTTTTGTCAGGCCCTCAAAGGTGTTGAGGATGTCCTCCTGGTGCACGAACGCCATTTCGCAGTCAATCTGCGTGAATTCCGGCTGGCGGTCGGCGCGCAGGTCTTCGTCGCGGAAACATTTCACAATCTGGAAATACCGGTCAAATCCGGCCACCATGAGGATTTTCTTGAACGTCTGCGGCGACTGCGGGAGGGCGTAAAACAGGCCCTTGTTCATGCGCGAGGGCACCACAAAGTCGCGGGCGCCTTCGGGCGTGGACTTGATGAGGAACGGTGTTTCGATTTCGGCAAAACCCTGTCCGGCGAGGTACTTGCGCGTTTCGAGGCCGATATTGGCGCGGAAGAGGATATTTTGCTGCACGACGTTGCGGCGCAGGTCGAGGTAGCGGTATTTCATGCGCAGGTCGTCGCCGCCGTCGGTGTCGTCCTGGATGGTGAACGGCGGCGTTTTGGCGGCGTTGAGCACCTCGAATGCGGTGACTTGTATTTCGATATCGCCTGTGGCGCGGTTGGGGTTTTTGCTGGCGCGCTCGCGCACAAGGCCGGTAGCTTGCACAACGAACTCGCGGCCAAGGCGGCGGGCGCGGGTGCAGAGTTCGGCATTGTCGTCCATGTCGAACACGAGTTGGGTAATGCCGTAGCGGTCGCGCAGGTCAACAAACGTAAGACCGCCGAGGTCGCGGCTGATGGTCACCCAGCCGGCGAGGGTCACGGTTTTGCCGGCGTCGGCGAGGCGGAGGTCGTTGCAGGTGTGGGTTCTGTACACGGAGTGATGAATGATGAATGATGAATGATGAATGGCGTATTGTCGGGGTGACTTCAAGTCACCCCGACAATTTATTGGCCATATATTTTCGGGCGGCAAAGGTAGGGGAAAGGGCGGCTGTAAAAGGAGGGTTGGGTTTGGAAAAACATGAATTTCCGTACGAAGCCTATTTTATCAGTTTACGGACCTGCACGGGCCTTCCGTTTTCCAGCAGTTGCAGGAAATACAGTCCGGCGGGTAAATCGCTGCCGTCCATGCTTTCGAGGCTACCCGGATAGACGGAAAGGAGACGGCAAACTTGCCCGTACACATTAACAAGGCGAATTTCGAACCGGGCGCTGGTCATATTTTTTAATAAAAGCAAGACCCGGATTTGGTCGGCAAATGGATTGGGGCCGACTTGCAATGCCGCACGATTGGCGGCCTCGGACAGGCTTACCGTCATCACGGCGTACTCAAACACCGCCGTACATCCGCCACCATCCGTGATCGTAACCTGATAAATACCTCCGGGCAGGTTTTCGACAACAGGGGTTACAAAACCATTGCTCCATTCGAATTGATATGTTCCGCCGGAGCCGCCTTGCACGTTTTCCAATTGGATACTGCCCGTTCCCTGGCCGTTATCCGTGTTTATTTCCACATTTCCGACGGTAATAGCGGCGAAAACGCTGACTGTTGTTTGCACAAGACTGTCGCAACCGTTGGCGGCTGTAAGTGTAACGGGATATGTTCCGGCGGTGCTGACCGGTTGTCCATTAGGCAAGATGTACGTTTCGCCTGGACAAAGCGCCACTACGATTTGCGTGGGTGGAATTGCGGCGAAAACGCTGACTGTTGTTTGCACAAGACTGTCGCACCCGTTGACGGCAGTAAGTGTAACGGGATATGTTCCGGCGGTACTGACTATTTGGCCGTTGGGCAGGGTATGGGTTTCGCCGGGGCAAAGCGCCACGGCCAATGCCGTCACTTCGCAATCGCGCCTGGTGTGAAAAAATGTGCGGTTGTAAAATCCGCGGATGCCTGTAGCGGCGAAGTCTTTGCCGTTTTCGCTCAGCGGGACGATACTTCGAACCGCCATGTTGGTGATGTTGTCGGGGTTTGGAATCAGGTAGTAACAATTGACGGACAACGGGTTGGTGTGGATACGGTAGATGCGGGAGCTGGCATACGTGCCGAAAGGATTCGGCCGGTTTGCAATGATCCCGGCGAGCAAATCGCCGTTGGGCAGTAGTTGTACATCGTGCCCTTCGTCTGTGAGCAAATCGCCAAAAAGCAACATATCCAGCGAGTCCCCGGCATCGGCGTCGAAGCGCCGCAGCATGGCTTGCTGATCTTGCCCGGAGGGCGTAAAGTCGCCGATCACAACGACTTCATTGGAATCGGGCAGGTAAGTAATGCCGCGCAACAGGTTTGCCGCAACGGGTTTTTGCCAGACCTTATCTCCGGCAGTATTGACTTTCAGCAAAATGGCTTCGGATGCAAAAGCCCGGTTGATGGTGAGGAAAAAACCGTCGGTACCCGCAGCCAAATCGTAGGGAGTTTCAAAAAAACCGGTGTGGTGCAGTTTGTCCCAAACAGGATTCAGGCTGGCAGACAAGCTGGTGATGAGCAAATCTTGCGGGTTTAGCCCGGCGCCGGTGGAAATGCTGCTGGCCAGCAGGTATTCGTTTCCGGTGCGCAAAATGGCAGGAGAAGTACGTTCCGCCTGGGTAGTGAAACCGCCAACGGTCACCTGCCCTAATTTTTTTATACCTGTCGCCAGGTCGAGGTTCAGGCCGGCATCCGTTTTTATGACGACCACTTTGGCCAGCGCATCATTGGGTACGACGCAGTTGAGGCATTCGCCCACGGCTACAAAACCGCCGTCAGGTGCTTCCACCACATCCCGGAAAAAAGAGGTGCCGGTGATGTCAGCGCCGAATTTTTTTAATGCCAGTTGCTGGCCTTGCGCATTCACTTTCAGTAAAAACGCTTCGTTGTTCCATTCGCCGGCAATGACGAAATTGCCGTCTTGCGTGGGTATGATTTTGTATCCCCGGTTGATGTCGGTTTGCACGATACCGTAGGGAAGGGTAATGATTTGACATTGGGCACTGATCTGTCCCGCGATACCAAGCAGGAGTACAAGAAAGAGGATGTAGGTTCTCATGTCAGTACTGTTTAATTGGTTAAAAAATAAAAACTACGTTGCTACTTTCCTGCTACCACCACCGATTGCGTCACTTGCCCTTCGCGCATGACGACTTGCACGCGGTACAGTCCGGTGGGCAATCCGTTCAATTCGAGCGAGGTAGACCAGGTTTCCGTTTGTTTGTCGCCCGTGGTGCGCAGCACTTCGCGCCCGTTGGCATCGAACATCCGAACCAGCACGGGGCCGGTGTGCGGCGATGTAAAGGCAATCCGCGTTTGACCCGCTGCCGGGTTGGGCGACAAGGTGATGTCGCCTTCAAAACGGGGTTGGTGGGTTGCCGTAGCGGTGTTGATATCAACTTTGGCTACCCATACATCCGCCAAGGAAGAGCCGACATGGAGGGTAGCGCACAGTAATACCTTGCCGTCGGACGTACGGTCGGCGCCTGGAGCCGACGGGTAGGAGCCGTCGTCGCCCAAAACCTGGTCCGAAATCATATTGCCGTCAACATCTACGGCATTGATGCCGACACGGGAACGGAAGAGGCCGTAGAATTGATCATTGATGTTTGTCGGCGGCATTAAGTATGTACTGACAACAACGGCGCCGCCTGCAGGGCCGGGCAGCGCCTTGATGCCAAACCAGAGGTTCACATCGCCTTTGCTGAACTGCTCATGCCACATTTTGGCACCTGTAGTGCCGTCGGCTTTCAGCACCAACAACAGGGCGGAAGTGCCTGCAGCATTCAACGAATAGCCGGTGGCGATCAGGTGTCCGTCGGAGGTTGGCGTCAGGGAAACCAACAACCCGGATGCACCGATCGAATAGCTGTGCTCCCAGAGTAAATTGCCGGCGGCATCGGTGGCAAACATCCATGGGGTGGCGCCTTTGATCCCCGCTCCCACCAAGTTGCCGTTGGGCAGGGCGACTACGTCGTTGATCAGTCGGCCGGAATAGGCTTTGGTCCAGAGGACGTTGCCGTTGGCGTCTGTCCGCACGAGGTTGGGGACTTGATCGTCGCCGTTGTCGAAGGTGATGTGGGCGATGTAGCCCCCGTCGGGCAGGGGCACGGCGCCAAAGTAGTCCGCTTCGTAGTTCGAGGTGGCAATGGTCTTGATAAAGAGCAAATTTCCGCTCGGGGATACTTTCAGCAGGCGGTATTCTGCGATGTTGATGCTGTTTATGAAATCGTATCCGTAGGTGACCGTCAGGGCGATACTGTTACCTGCGGCATCTGTTTTCAGCGAGCCGGGCTGAAAAAAAGACTGATTGGTTCTGACATCGAAGAGCCTGGACCACAGCACCGCGCCTTGCAGGTCGGCCCGAAACAGCCAAATCTGGTTTGTTCCGATACTGTCTTCTTTGGTTCCCAGTACGACAAAACCGCCGTCGGGCATTGCGGCGATGGCTTTGCTGCTTTCCACTTCCGGCGGCACTATTTTTGCTATGGCTTGCTCCCATCCTAGTACAGGGGACTTGATCTGCTCGATGCGCGCCACATTGTAGCCTCGAACATTCGAGTTGTCGTTATTTACCGTGCGGTAGAGCGTTTCGGAATCAAGGAAATGAAACGTAGCGGTGCCAATGGAGGAAATCTGCCCAAACGGGTTGCCGATAGAATCTATGGTTGTCCCATCGGCGGAGATTGTTTTGACCAACAAATTGAACGAGTGGGATACCACGCTGATCGTACCATCGGGCCACACCTGTACCCCTGTATTCGGAGCGGAGCCGGGAAATGCCCGGCGTGCCCAGAGCACGGAACCGGTGGGGTAACTCAGGTGAAACAAGTGCGACCCGGCCCAGGTTTTGGTGCAAAGCAACACCCCTGTGCCGGTTGCCTTGACGTCGAATATTCCTTCGACCGATGATCCACCGGTAAACATATTCAGCGAGGCGCCCGTTTTGCTCCATTCCGGCATCAGGGCAGCATTGTATTTGATGATGCTGCTGGAACTGGAGAAAATATCACCAAATGTCAACACGGCTGCATAGCCCCCATCCGGGGTGGCGGTGGCCAATATGCTCGTGACCGCGCCGGCCAAGGGATAGAATACGGCAGACTTGAACCCTCCGGCGGCATCATACTCGGTCCGAAAATGAGCAGATTGGCCGTTGGGCAAAGTCGTGGCGCCAAGTAGTACGATGTGGCCATTATCCAGTTGGCAAACCGCCAAACCAACGTCTGCGGCATCTGCGCCGTAGGTCTTCCACCAAAGGAGGTCGCCGTTCTCGTCCACGTGGAAGAGCAGGGCGTCGAGGCTGCCGTCGGTGGAATCGAGTGCAGCGCCGGCGAACAGATAGCCGCTGCCCGCTGCGGGTGCGCCGTTTACGACCAATTCCGTACCCGGCCCGCCGTATGTTTTATACCAGGCCTCGGTGCCGTCGGTATTGAATTTTTGGACAAAGGCATCGTAGTTTTTGTCGCGCTCGGTGTAGCCGCCGAGTATTACCCCGCCATCGGGGGCGAGCATACTGCCTCCGGCGTAGTCCAGGTTGTCGAGATTGTCGCCATAGCGTTTTTCAAAAAGGATTTGGGCGGGCAAGGCGGGCAGACAAAGGAGGCAAAGGAGTGCGATTTGAAGTGCTTGCTTTTGCATAATTGAGTCGGGTTGGTGAAACGTGAATGCGCGGAACCACAGTCCTGCACCCATGATGTACAGGAATGGCAGGAGGCGTTACGATCAAACCGAAAAAAATCAACGAACCGGGCGCATATCGCCGATGCCGATAAACGCCGCCCAAAAGAACGGATGGCTGCCAGGGCGTTTAGCCAGTGCGCGTTTGGCGGTTTGCAACGCCGCGCTTTTGTTGGCGCCCTTGTGCAATTCTTTGTAAAACAAGAGCATAAATTCTTTGGTGTGCTCGTCGTCCACCCCCCAGAGGGTGTTGACGATGCTGCCCGCACCGGCATAAGCGAAGGCTCGTGCCACACTGATGACGCCTTCGCCTTTTTGCAATTTCCCGATGCCGGTTTCGCAAGCCGAGAGCGTGACGAGGTCTGCCTGAAGCGCCATGTTATAGATGTCGCGCACAAAAAGCAGGTTTTCATCCGTAGTATCGGCCTGTTCGGCAAAGGCAAGCAGGGAGTTGTCACCGGCGCGTTTGTCGGCTTGTCCGTGGGTAGCCAGGTGCAGGATGCGGTATTCTCCGGCGATCTGTAAAAATCGCTCCTTGGTGGCGGCGTTGCCGTGCAGTACATCGCCGCCCATGATCCGGCGGATGCCGTACACTTCGCCGCCGCTGTGGCGCAGCGCACGCCGTTTTTTTAACAACGTGCGATTGGGCAGTTCGGCCAGCAGAGCGGAGTCGCCGGAATAGTACGGCGCAATGGCCAGCAGGCGCTCCGAACCTGCCGGCGGACGGGGTTTGTCCTGCATTTCGCGCAAGAGCGTAGCCGAGTAGCAGTAGCCGATGCTGTGTTCGTGGAGCAGGTACTGGTGGTTTTGGAAACGGGTGGGTTTGAGCGGTTTTTCGGCGAGCAGTACCTCAAACGGGAGGTAGTTGAGTATGCCGTCGGGCACGATGATGAGCGCGCCGGTGAGACGGCTGCGCACCGGCGCCACTAATTTTTGATACAAACTATACGCGCGCGCACCGTACAAAACAGCGCCGGTACTGCGGTCGGTGGTTATGGCGGTGCGCAGATCGGTAACCCAGGCCTCCAGCGGAAAATCCGTGTTTATTTTCTCCAGATGGAAGGTTTCTTTGCCCACGACAAACAGGAAGATGGTACTGTCGCCCACGGCGTATTCCAGGAGGGTTTGGTCAGGCAGGAGGCGCTCCTGTATGACGGGGATACGGGCCGTTTCGATATTGAATTTCAGGTTGTAATAGGCCGGATAGTGCTGGTTTATGTGCGCGAGGAGCGTGTCGTACTGCCGGTGTTGGTCAAATACCCGGTTGGACCAGACGAGCATGGCGCTGTCCGCTTCCGGTGTTTTTTGGGCAATCAGTTCCTGGTGCTTTTTCTCCGAATAGGCCATTGCCAGCCGCAGCTGGTACTCCTGCTCCAGCGTGCTGTCGGGGATACCGGCAAAATGCAGTGCATTGGTGTTTTGGAGGGCGTGGAGCAGTAGCAGGGATTTTGATTTTTCCGAGCAGACGAATGCCTCCTGTGCATACACCGGGTCATGCGTAAGGGTGTACAACCGGTAGTTGCACAGCAGCAAACCTTCGTACACCGGTTTGATTTCGGCGAGCAACACCGAGCGGGATTTTTCCGAGTGCAAATCCCGGTACATGATGTCGGCGGCTTTGGTCGCTTCGGCGAATGCCTGCCGGGCGGTGTGCAGGTGCGCCGGTTCATTCGATTGCGCGTGCCAGTCGAGGTAGAACCAACCTTTTTTGGACAATACCTGCATTAAATGTTGCACAGATAACACCTGTTCCGGCGAAAACGGAAATCGGTACCGCAGGGCTTGTTCGGCCTGCTCGAAGCAGGACAGGCCGGCGGGGAAATTGCCCATTTTTTTGCAGGCTGTTGCCAAATTCGCGCAGGAAGCGGCGATGTCTACGCCTTCAGCGCCGTGGATTTTTCGGTACAAATCGAGGGCTTTTTTTTCATATTTCAGACCACGCTCGAAGTTTTCCAGAGCAAAATATGCGCTCCCCAGATTGGATAAAATTGTGGCCGTTTCGAGTGGTTTTTCTTCCGGTTTTTGAAGTTGCAGGGCGTATGCGCGCTCGAAATTTGAAAACGCAGCAGTATAGTTTTTTTGTGAAAAATAGACACTGCCGATATTCAGGTAAAGACCGGCAAGCCCGGTGGCGGAGTCGCCAGCAATCTTTTTCTGGGCGTCCAGCGTGATCTGGTAATACTCAAGTGCGGCATCGTATTCCTGCAGGGCAAAATGCACATTTCCAATGCCCATGTAGATGCCGGTTATCTGCGGGTGGTCGGCGGGCAGTATAGCTCCGGCTATTTCCAGTGTTTTTCGGTAGTACTGCACCGATAGTTCATAGTCTCCTTTTTGGAAGTAGGCATTGGCCATCCGGAAAAAGGTTGTGGCCCGGTCCATCGGTGGGGTCGGCGCCTGTTGCTGGATGCGCATAGCCAGTTCGTAGTACTCCAGGGCTTTTCTAAAGTCTTCTTTGGTTTCCAGTATTATTCCCAGATTGGTGTAGGTCTGTGCTACAGCGGGGTGGTTGGCGCCAAACCTTTTGAGATGACTTGCCAGGGTTTTTTCATAGCAGGCACGAGCATTGTCCAAATCGCCGATGTTCTGGTACAGTGTGCCCAGGTTGTTGTAAATACCAATCGTACCCGGGTCGTCGGGTTCGCGGGTATTCCGGAAAATGGCCAGCGCTTTCAGGTAATACTTTTCGGCATCGGTGTACGCCCCCTTACCCAGGTTGAGTACATTGGCAATCCCGATATACGGGCCGGCAGCTTCGCTGGATTCATCCCCGAACTTGGCGGCATAGATGGTCAAAGCGGCCTGGTAATCCTGCATAGCCTGGTCATAATTGGTCAGTATGCGATGGATATTGCCCCGGCTCATGTACACCCCGGCTACCGTCGGGTGGTCGGGGCCGTGTTTGCTCCGGTAGGTTTGCAGGGCTTTTTCACAATACTGCTGCGCCAGGGGCAGGTTTCCGCTCAAGCGATGGACTGTGGATAAGTTGAGAAAAACGTCGCCAAAGGCTATGTCGCCTTCGGGGCGATTTTTTTGATACACCTCAACGGCTTTTTCGTATTGGGAAATAGCCGCCGGGTAGTGCCGCTGCAACCGGAAAACATTGCCGATCACGATGTAGGTAGAAGCAAGATCGAAGCTGTCCGGCCCCAGCGTTTTCAACTGGATGTCGAGTGCCTGTTGGCCAAAGTCCAGCGCCTCGGGATATTTACCCATATCGCGCAGCACGATGCTCAGTTGCCGGTGTGTCCGGGCAATGTCAATATGCTCCGGCGGTAGCGCCCGTTGCCGGATACGCAAAACCTGCCGAAATGCTTCCTGGGCTGCGGCTTGCTGATTTTTTCGCGCATAACACCGCCCGGTTTCGTACAAAATGGTGGCATAAATCTCGGGCTTTTGCACCGAATCGCAGGCGCACAACACGGCAGCGCGGGACAAGGAAACCAGTGCGGAATCGAATTGCAGGGAATCGTACCAGCTGCGGGCAGCGTTCAGTTCGGATTCTACCGGCTCGGTTTCCGGTAAATTCGGAGCCTGCGAAAAACTGCTTGAAGCAGCCAACAGAAACAGGCAACAGGTCATTCCACGTGTTCTCATAGTACCGGGAAGTTTGTTGAAAAGTAATCGGCGTCAGCCAAACCACGCCACTTTTTCGGGCATCCAAACCTTCCAGGTTTGCAAAATCTGGAAGGTCTCCTTCCGAAAATGTATTGTAGTGTGCAGTCAAACGTACCTACTTTTGCTCAACAGGTCGTTGTTTTCCAAAATTTTCTTCCCTTTGCCGTAACAATTTCCATCATTTCTGTACTTCATGTTGTTCCGAAAACGCAAGTACACTGACGAGCAGTTGACCACTTTTTTGAAAGGTGCAGCGTCCGACCGGGATACTGCATTGCGATTCATTTTTGTGGAATCGGGCTGGCGGCGTATCGCGTTTCGGATTATCAAGTCGCTGGGCGGCGGCGTGCAGGATGCGGAAGACGCTATTCAGGAGGCTATTATCGTGCTGGACGAACATGTCCGAACCGGCAAATACCGGCAAACGGCCAACTTGAAAAACTACTTTCTCGGCATCTGTCGCGGGCGCTGGCATTCGAACCGCCGCAGCGTACACCGAGTGGACTGGACTCCAGAACCGCTGTTTACCTATACGGCCGACCCCGACGAGCCGGAAAGTATCCTGCTCAAAAACGAACAAAAAGATGCGCTTCGGGCAGTGCTGGATCAAATAGACGAACGCTGCCGCGAACTGCTGCACCTGTACAAACTGGCGTACAGCATGGACGAAATTGCTGCTGCACTCGGCTTTGGCAACGCGAATGCCGCCCGCCAGCGCACCCACCATTGCCGCCAAAAACTTGCTAAAATGCTTGAAAAAATGCCTTTTTTTGACGATTTCACGAACCGGGAAAAATGAAGGAATCCGATGCTTATGATGCAATAGAGCAGTATTTGCTCGGCCAAATGCCCGACGACGAACGTGCGGCCCTCGAGTCCAGACTGGGCGCCGACCCCGAGCTGGCGAAGCAGTTCGCCCGGCAAAAACGCGAGCACGAAGCCTTGCAGGTACTGGTGGAAGACCGCTTGCGTACCCAGCTGGAGGGCTGGAAAAAAACATACCCCCTGCGGAAAAAATCCGGCTTGCGGCGCCTCGGCATCCTTGCAGGCTTGATAGGTATGCTCGTGTTGCTATGGAAAATACTGCCCTTCGGGCAAAAAGACGATACCCCTGTTCCCGCCAATATGGCGCCGCCTGCGGTGCAACCACCGCCGGTTCGGCAGCCTGTTGCCGCCACTCCACTGCCTGCCGATACGCCAACGATACCCATGCAGACAGCACCCGACGCCCGGCAGTATCTGGCGTTGGCTACCGAATTCCGGGAACCCGTCCGGTTTCCGACCACCAACCTCCGCCATGCCGATACACCCCTGGATATACTCGATTCGGCTTTGCTCGACCTCGAAGCGCAGCGCTACACCACAGCACGGACGCGTCTCCATGCCGTCCCGCCGGCACACCCCCGCTATGCCGACGCGCAGTATTGCCAGGGACTGGCGTACTATGCCCAGGGGGCTTTTGGAAAATCCATCCCGTTGCTGGAGCGTGCTGCCGAAATGCCCGGCTATTTGTACTCGGATCAGGCAGCGTGGTACCTGACCCTGGCATACCTGCAAAATAACCAGAGCGGTCCCTGCCGACAGCGCGCCCGCCAAATCGCCGAAGATGAGGGGCATACCTTTCAGAAAAATGCGCGAAAACTGCTGGAACGCCTGGAAACTATACGCCGATAGCGCAAAAGTGGCTGTTTCATAATTCTACTTTGTCAGATTAAATGAATCACCTGCGGTTTTGTCATTTTGAAAGAATCCGTCCGCTCTTTGGCGGATACGCTCGGAGCAAACCCACCGTGATGTGGACGGATTTTTTCAAAATGACAAAAAAGAGATAAGTCGGAATCTGAATAACCGAGCCAAATCATGTTTTCGGGCGACAAACCTAAGGGAAAGGGTGGCTGGAAAAAGCGGGTTGGGTGTGGGAAAAATCATAAATCCGCTCGCTCGATCTTCTCAACCCCCTTAACTTTTTTCTCAACCCGCTCAACCTTAATTCGCAAACACCATCAGCCGCGAATCCACCGCCTGTCCGTCCAGCAAAAGCGCATAGGAAAACGTGCCGCGCACGCCGTAGCCGTGGGTGTACAGCACCTCGTTCAGCCCTTGCTGCACCTGTACAGGCATGCGCTGAATGGGCCTGCCGTTCAGGTCGGTGATGAGGATTTGTGCCTCCCGGTGCGCGGGTACGGCATTTACCCAAAACGAAATCCAGGTGGCCTCGTCGAAGGGGTTGGGGCGGTTTTGGAACAGCGTGATGTTTTTCGCCTCCTGTTCGGCAGGTTCTGCTTCAGTTCCGGTGACGAACACGAGTTTTTCCCCGGAAAACAAACTCTCGGCGCCCTCGCCATCTACGGCGGCTACGCTGACGTACAGGGGGCCGGTGGTGGGGGCAGGAAAAGTGCCGAATGTGCTGCCCGCGAGGGTGTACACAGTGTCCCAGTCCAGGGCTACTCCGCGCAGGGCGATGCGGTAGGTTCCTGTATTGGCCGGATCGGTAATGTCCACATCGAGCAGGCCCGCGCCGGAGCGCAGGCAGGAGTAGTCTGTCGGGGTAGGTACGTGGCGGGCGGCTACGGCGGCGGCATTGCCGTTGATGACGGCATTGCGGGTGAGGTAGTTGAAGTCCACGAAAAAGGAGTCAATGATCTGATCGCCGTCGGTATCCACCCCGAGGATGTCGTCGGAGGTGTGCTGGCGGTCGGCGTACCCGGGGCCGTTGGAGGCGTCGCCGTGTTCGTTGGCGGAGGTGAAACGCATAGCAGGGTAGCCTTTTTCCCGGAACGGGATATGGTCGCCGCCGCGGCCGGAGCGGTCTTCGGGACTCATGATGCGCACGTTCATGGGTACGGCGGCGTCGGGCAGGATGTTTTCGCGATACTGGAGTTTGATGAAACGCGCGAGTTGTTTGTGCGCCGAATTGGCGCCGCCGGCGGAAAACAGGCGCACGCTGGTGGAGTCAACGTGGTCCATGCCCGGGCAGGACGGCGGTGAGGATGTTTCGCCGCAGATGATGCCGCCGATCACGTCGTTGTTCAGCACCGCCCGGAGGGGGATGTTTTTGTCCTGAGCGTAGGTCGCGAATGCCCGCGCGCCGAGCAGGCCCTGTTCTTCGCCGATAGTGGCCATGAACACGAGGGTATTTTCGAAGGAATACTGCGCCATAACGCGGGCCAGTTCCATGACCAGTGCCGTGCCGGTGGCGTTGTCTTCCACGCCCTGGGCGTCGCAGTTCACGTCGCACAGCACGTCGCAACGGCTGTCAATGTGGCCTTCGATGAGGATCACACCGTTTTTGGCGGGATTGGTACCGGGCAGCACGGCAAAGATGTTGCTGTGCCGGCCCATGCCGCAGATGTCCTGATCAAACTGGAGGTACGACACCACGAGCCGATCCTCGTTTTGGGCGCTGAATTCCCCGAATTTTTCATGTACCCAGCGCCGCGCGGCGCCCATGCCGGTGGTGGCGGAGAGGGTGTCGGCGCCGGTATTGCGCGTGCCGAACCGGCTCATACGGGTGATGTACGCCTTCAGGCTATCGGGCGACACCCGGGCGTGGATGCCCGCAGACACGGAAGCCATATCGGCCACGACCGTGGAGGCGGCATAGTCGGCGGGGTTGTAGTTCCCGAGCAGGATTTGCTCGGCTGCGGGATTGGTGCTGAGGATATTGGTTTGGGCGGAGAGGGTGGGCGAGAGGGCCAGCAAGAAAAGGGTGCAGAGGGTAGTGGTACGTAGCATAGGCCTTTGTTTTTTTACAAAAGTAAGGTTGTTTGGCGGGGTGTCGGAGTTTGATTTGGTTATTGGACTATTTCAGACCTACCTCTGCAACATGTTTTGCGTCATAGCCAATCCGGCGCAGAAGTGGACCGTACGACACCGGCAAATTTTCGTCAATCAGAAATATCATCCTACAGCCGATTCGACGAGGAGATATTGGTCTTCCACTTGGCCAGAGGCAAAGGCCAAGGCTTGCTGAATAGCCTCTCTGGTCAACCGGGGAAACTCTTCCAACATTTTCTCGACAGACATACCGCCCGCCAGGTGGGCCAAAATAGCAGCCACTGTGATGCGGGTGTTTACGATGTGCGGCTTGCCCATACAGACATTTGGATCAACCGAAAGGAGCGGATAGCGCGGAAGGGTGAATGTCATGGTTTGTTTTTTTTACAAAAGTAAGGTTTTTCTCTGCAAAGCCTCCCATTCCATACTTTTGCCCAACAAACGCCGTCAGATCGCAAGCCAAACAGCTTTCGACGCCACATACCCAACCCGCATGCCCGAACTTTCCATTTTTATCAGCTATCGTATCGCCGACACCCAGGTGGAGGCGCGCCTGCTGTACACGGAATTAGCCAATCGCTTCGGTGCGGACGCGGTGTTTCTGGATAAAACACGCCTTAAGTTAGGCATGATCTGGCCGGAGGAATTGAAAGACAAGGTTTCCAATGCTACGGTAGTGCTGCTGTTGATCAAGGAGAGCAAAAAGTGGGTGGGATTCGATGAGCGGAATTGTACCTTCCGGTTGAATGATCCAAAAGACTGGGTACGTCTCGAAATTGAGACGGCAAAAGGATTGGGTAAAGAAATCATACCGCTCAAAATTGATGGAGGGGACTTTCCGGACCCGGTGGCTCTGCCGGAATCGTTGAAGTTTTTGCCACCCATACAGGGCTTAAAAATCACAACGGACGAAAAATGGGACCCACTTCTTGATTCTCTTTTTTCCGACCTCGAAAAACGCGGCTTCCAGCAAAAAACGGGCGGCGCGACCATTGACCCGCTCGCGGAATACCCCCTGCCCGCCGGTGTGTCCGACCTGCTCGACGATCATCCCTCCCCGTACCTCGGCCTGACGTATTTTGAACGAACGGCGGCAAGACTGTTCTTCGGTCGCACCCGCGAAATGCTCGAGTTTTTTAGCCTCGTCGAAGATGCCGACGTGCGGCTCGTCAGTCTGTTTGGCCACAGTGGGGTGGGCAAATCCTCCTTTCTCGCGGCGGGCGTGCTGCCCCGCCTCGAAGCGACCCGGCAGCCGCACTATGAGCGCCGCAACAAGACAGCCGCCAAGGGCCTCGCCACCCAACTAGATCACCTGCGCGCACAGCCCAAAATACCCGGCAAACCGCCCGTGTTTATCCTCGACCAGGTGGAGGAAATATTCACCGACCCGCTGCCCGGTGAGCGGGAGGCATTTGTGGAACGCCTGCGCGCCGCCGTGCGGGAAGAACCGGATGCCACCATCGTGCTCGGCTTTCGCAGCGATTACCAACTTGACGTGTTTGATTTACTCGCCCGTGTGGACTGCCGGCAGGCCGAACTACCCCTGCGCCCGCTCGGACAGGCCGCCCTTACGGAAGCCATCGAAGGCGTGTGGCGCGACCCGAATTTGAAAAGCCGCTACCACCTCGAACTGGAAAAAGGTTTCGCGGACTATGTGGCCCGCAACCTGATGCATACCGAAAGCGGCGGCGCAGCGGCTATCCTGCAAAACCGCCTGCTGAAATTGTACCAGCAGGCTAAGGCGCGCCGCACGTCGGCTGAACCGTTCGCACGGTTGACCATCGCCGACTACGAGACCCTTCGGACCAACGCCGCCGCCGAGGAAGAACTGCTCGATTTTCAAATTGATCGTCTCCGCGCGGAGGGCTTAGCCACCGACGACCGCGCCCTGCTCGAAACGCTCGACCGCTTCGTGGTGGACAAACCCACTGCCGGCACGGTACCCAAAAACACCCTGCCCGACGACCCACAAAACCTGCGTGCAGCCCTGCGCCGGGTCAACCTGCTCACCGAACTGCCCGAAAGCAAGGCTGTGCGCCTCTCGCACGACCTGCTCGCGCCCATCGTGCGGCGGCGGTACCAACAGTTTCTGTTGGACGAAACCGAGCGTGTCGAAATTGAAAATGTGCGCCTTCGGTTGCGCGAGGTGCGGAAATACTTGCTGGATATTCAATTCACGGAAGCCCTGGAGGAATTGAAAAGCGCCGCCTTGCGCAATATCGTTCCGGAAGAAATTTGGCCGGTGGCCTTTGAACTGGCCTTTGTTTTTCTACAGGCAGGACAAAAAGAACAGGGCACGTATGCTTTGCTGGAGTGTACCAACCACCTTGACTTTGCCGGAAAACCTCGACCGCCGTTCCCGGACGAGCAATTCCCCGACGGGCACGACTGCCCTGCCCTGCTCGAACACCTGCGCCGCTGCGATCACGCACTTTTTATCCAGATGGAACGCCGCTATTTCCCCACGATGATCCCGGTGCAGGGCGGCACGTTCGACATGGGTGATGTGCTGGGGGATAATGAATTTCCTGACCGGGAACTTCCGGTACACCGCGTGACTCTTTCCGACTATGCGCTGGGAGAAACGCCCGTCACCTGGCAGCAATACGGCCTCTATTGCCTCGGCACGGGTATTCAGTTTCCCGAGGACAGCGGTTTCGGGCGGGGCGAGCGACCGGTCATCAACGTCAATTGGCATGATGCGGCGATGTGCGCCGCCTGGCTTTCTAAGCATACCGGGAAAATATACCGCTTGCCCACCGAAGCCGAATGGGAATACGCTGCTCGCGAACGCGGCCGGGCTGTGCGCTTCGGCAACGGCAAAAACACCGCCGACCCGGCGGAGATGAATTTTGATGCGTCCGAGCGGTACAAAAAAGACTACTCGGTTGTCGGAAAATACCGTGGGAAAACCACGCCCGTACGGCAGTTTGCACCCAATGCTCTGGGCTTTTTCGATATGAGTGGTAATGTGTGGGAATGGTGTGGCGACTGGTATGCCCCATATTCTGCCGAGTCGAAGACCAACCCGACGGGGCCGGAGGTGGGCGAATTCCGTGTTCTCCGCGGCGGCGACTGGAGCTACTACTCGCAGGCCTGCCGCCCTACGTACCGCACCGGCGTCGGGCCGGACACCCGTGGCCCCGGTCACGGCTTCCGTCTTGCCTTGTCCCTGCAGTCAGTCGGTTAGTCTATCCCGGCATTTCTGTGAGCAAAAAAAGAGGGGCGAGACACCGGAGCAGTGCTGGCGAGGCGGGTGGATCGCCGCCGGCCCGCGTGGCGATGAGCGCGATGCGTCACAGATAGAGTGTTATCTCCACCAAGTTCCAATCCGCGATCCCATCATCATCCTTCCCCCACCATCCTAATTCTTCCTTACTTTGTGTGCTTTCTCATTTTCCTGAAAAAAAGCGCCATGGCCGGTCGTTTCCGCATTTTTTTTCTGCTTTTCCTGCTGCATAGCCTCCACCAAAACGGGTTCACCCAATGCAACCCCTATTTCTCGCAGCCCCTTAGCCCCCGACCAACGAATTATGTCATAAAAGTGACGCTCGATGATCACCGCAAAATCATCACTGCCACACAAACCATCCGGTTCACCAATCCGTCGCCTGAACCCATCCGCGAGTTGCGGATGTACATGTACCTCAATGCGTTCAAAAACACGGAATCCTCCTTTTTAACAGGAACAACGCATATTTTAGGACAACGTATTGCCGACCGGGCGCCCGGCGAATGGGGCTGGATAGACATCGAAAAAATCGAACGCGAAGGCGGCGCTGATTTGAGCGGCAATATGCGTTATGTCCAACCCGACGACGGCAATGCCGCCGATCAATCGGTGCTGGAAGTGTCGCTCGACCGGCCCGTTTTGCCGGGCGAAACGGCTGTTTTTCACTTGAAATGGCGCGCCAAAATGCCCAAAACAATTGTTCGCGCCGGCTACAGCCAGGATTTTTACCTGTTTTGCCACTGGTTTCCACAACTCGGTGTTTTTGAACAAAACAAGGCGGGCGCCTGGGACTGGAACTGCCATCAATTCTTCTGGCACACCGAGTTTTTTGCCGATTTCGGCGTGTACGACGTGTACATTACCGCCGGCAACAAGTTTGTCATGGGAGCATCCGGTTGTTTGGTCAGCGAAAAAAACAACGGCAACGGCACAACCACCCGGCATTATCACGTGGAAGATGTGATTGATTTTGCGTGGGCTATTTACCCCCGTTTTATGGTGCAGGAAGACCGCTGGCGCGACGTGTACATCCGCCTGCTGATTCCGCCGGATCACGCCGATTTGGGGCCGCGATACCTGAACGCCCTGAAATTTGCCCTCGAATACCTCGAAAAACACGTCGGGAAGTATCCCTACCCAAGTATCACGGTAGTGGATCCGCCCTTTCACGGCCTGCTCTCCGGGATGATGGAATACCCGACGCTGATTACCACAGGCACTTTTTACGGGATGCCGGCGGGCATCCGCACAATGGAATCCTTGGTGGTGCACGAGTTTGTACATCAATATTTTATGGGCATGGTCGCCTCCAATGAAAAAGAGGAAGCATGGCTCGATGAGGGGTTTGTTACGTATTTTGAAGACCGGATCATGGACGCAGCCTACGGCGAAAAGCAATCGCTGGTGGACGTTTTCGGCTATCGCTTCGACAACCGCGAACTTACCCGGCTGGAGTATACCACCATGCGAAATCCCCGGGAGGGTACAGTGGCGCGCCCGGGCTGGTTTTTTTCAAATTCAAATTTTAAACCCCTGATTTACAGCAAACCCGCCACGACCCTGCGTACGGTTGAAGCGCTCGTCGGCACGGAAAAAATGGACCGCATCATCCGGACCTATTTTGAAAAGTGGAAATTCCGGCATCCCCGGGGCGCTGATTTTATGGCCGTGTTGAAGGAAGAATTGATGGCCGGGCCCGATACCGTTTTTGGCTTGCAGGTGTATGATCTGTTTGAAAAAAGCATTTACCACGCCGTCGTGCTGGATTACGCCGTCACCCGGATTTCTAACGAGGAACTGCCCGCCGCACGAGGCTTTTTTGGAAAGAACAGTTCAACGTTTACGTACGACAAGGGGAGCGGCAACCGGCGATTGCTTTCCAAAGTCGAGGTGCAACGCAAAGGCGACTGGGTTTTTCCGGTGGAAATTTTGGTGACGTTTGAAGATGGAACCACCCTTACCCGGAACTGGTCGGGCGAGGAAGGCGTGCAGGTGTTCGAGTACTCGGGCACTTCCAAAATCGTTTCGGCGCACATTGATCCGCAGCAGAAAATCAGCCTGGATATAGACTGGAATAACAACAGTCTTACCCTGCAACCCGAAAAAGCCCCGCTTTGGAAATACGCTGCAAAGGCCGTTTTCTGGATACAAAATCTATTGCAAATCACTAGTTTCCTGGTGTAATGATGAAGATGCAGGACATTTTTATACATAGTTTTTCGGTCGGAATGCGCCAGTGGCGTATTGCTGCTATTGTTTATGTTTTTCAATTTTGTCTGGTGTTTACCCTGGGAATGCAGGTGTTCGGTATTTTAGAGGCTTCTATAGGGCATTCTCTGGAGATCAATAAATTGCTGCGAAACTATGACCACACCGTACTGACGGACTTTCTGAAAGTGCACGGCGCCTCCATTACCCCGCTCATCGGTCAGTTGCGCTGGCTGATACTCGCGTGGCTGCTGTTTTCGGTATTTATTGACGCCGGGTTGTTGGTATGCGCCGCTTCGCCGGAAGAAAGCTCAGGCCGGGCATTCTGGAAAGGAGGGGCCGGGTATTTTTTTCCGTTTCTAAAAATTGGCCTGTTTTTTCTGGTGCTGGCTTTGATTTGGACGGCGGCGATTTGGACGCCGGTGGCTGTATATGTACAGCCGGCGTTGCAAGGCCTTCCTTCGGAAAAATATACGGTCTGGCTCCTGTTGTGCGGGTTGTTGATGTACCTGATAGGCCTGGCGGTGTTGTTCGCCTGGTCGGTTGTCAGCCGGTTTGTCAAAATTAAAACCGATGCATCTATTGCTGCGAGCCTCAAACGCGGCTTTCAAATTTTCCGGAAAAACAAATGGGGTTTTGCGGGTTTACTGTCGGGTTTCGCGGGCCTGCAGCTGGTATTGCTGGTGGTGTACTGGCAGCTGGAGGCGTTCGCCGGCATGACTTCGCCGGCATCCATTCTGGCGTTTTTTGTTGTGCAGCAGGCGTTTGTGTTTTTCAGGATACAGATTCGGCAAATGCTGTACGCCGGGGTTTGCGCGCTTGCAATACGGACGGGGGGCCAGGCAAACGCATAAAAACTGATTACGACCTCGGTACCGCTGAGCCTAAGCAGCGCATAGTTTCCATGCTCTACGTTTGTCATCCTGAAGGGAACTGTCCGCTCTACGGTCGAAACTGCGGGGTTTGCCATACGTAGAGCGGACAGTTCCCTTCGGGATGACAAACGTAGCGTACCCAAAATATGGGGATTGTTCAGAATATGCGAAGGGCGTGCTCGGCGGTATCGGGGTTCACGAATGTACCATTATTTCCATGCTATAAACATATAGCCCTTTTACCGCCGAGCCTCGGCTCTGCATACAGTGCTATTGGTCAGACGACCTTCGGTCGTACAGACCAATGTGTCCTGCGGTCTGTACGACCGAAGGTCGTCTGACCGCTTTCCCTTTTTATGCGCAACCAATGCTCGGCGGTATCAGGGCTTGGCTTGAGAATTATAAGTAATCAACGCTCGCCGGTACCGAGGTCATTTGTACCCTCATAACCGCACCTTCATCAACTTCGCCAGCCGCTCGAAAACGGCCTTCCACTCGTCGTTCCAGAACTCCCAAAGTTCTTTCCGGTGCCCTTTCGTGACCAGGTAGAAAATATTTTGGCTGCGCCAGATATCGGGCACAAGCTGCATTTCCTGCATGATTTCCAGCACGTCGGCCAGCCATTGCAAACGAGACAGCGAGGAGGTATCCTGCTGGATCTGTTTGATTTCCCGGTGGATGCGCTGGCCGGCGGCGTGGCGCACAGCTTCTTCGTCGGCGAGTTTGACTTTCCAGCTTTTCAGGTCGTCGGCTACACGGCGCAGGATCTGGATGTTGGGCGTTTGGCCGTTTCTGAAAAAATGCAGCAAGTCGTCGTTCAGCACGTATGAGGCGATGTTGCGCCAGGTATCGGGCAGGGGCAGGCCGGCTTCCTGGAGGCCGGTCATGAGCTGGTAGTTGTCGTTGAAAACGTTGCGAAAATTAGCCTCCGCGAGCAGCAGGCTGTTGGCGGTAATGGCGCGGATGATCTTGATTTTTTCGTCGGCAAAGAGTGTAGCCAGGGTGAACTTGTGCGGCCCGAAGTGCTCCTGCTGGATGCCGATGACCTCGCCGAGGTTGGCTTTTCGGAATGCGTCGGCTACGCGCAGGTGCACCTCGTCGTAGGTGGTGCGGTTCAACGTACCGCTGATGTTGCCGATGATGTGCTGCTGGCCGAGGTACAGCGCCGAAAAACTGTACGTATGCTCGGCATGCGTGAGGCGCGAGCGGATGCGCAGGCGGCCGATCGCGAGGCGCGGAGTGCCGGCCTCGATGCGCTCGAATGCTTCTACTTTGACGGTATAGTTGAACAGATCAAGTTGTGCCGGGTCGTCTTCGAACAGCGAGGCTACGGCAAAATGGGCCGCTACGCGCTCGAGGTCCACGCGGGCGGGCAGCACGTTTTGCAGGTAGCTGGCGGCGCCGTCGGCGTACTTGTTGCTGGGCGCGCTGCGCAGGCGTTTCTCAAATCCCGCGTGCAGCTCCAGTCCGCAGGAGTCCTGGGCATGGTCCATGGAGCGCAGGGCATACTGGAGAATCTGGTTGGTTTCGATGCCCGATATTTCATCGAAAAACCAGCCGCAACTGGTGTACATGAGTACGGCGTAGCGCTGCATTTCGAGCAGGCGCAGGGCGGTCACTTCTTCGAGTTTGCTGAGTTCGCGGCGGGCGTGTTTCTCAAAAAACGCGCGCACAGCCTCGTCGGAGCGGTTCAGCATGGCCTCGATGTAGTCGTTTCGAGCTTTCCAGGCGTCTTTGAAAAACCGGCCGGCCTCTTTTTCGTACGCGGGGGCGAGTTGGTCGCGCAGCCAGTCGAGCGCTGCGCGCAGGGGTTTGCGCCAGCGCTGATGCCAGCCGGGATTGCCGCCGGTGTTGCACCCGCAGTCGCTGCGCCAGCGCTCCACTCCGTGCACGCAGCTCCAGGAGGAGTCTTCGTGGATTTGCACTTCGTATTCCGGCGGAAACAGTTCGAGAAACTGGCCGTAATTGGTCAGGGTTGCGAGGTTGTTGTCCTCAATATGGGTGAGGGCGGAAGCGAGGGCCATTTCGCCGAAGCGGTGGTGGTGGCCGTAGCTCTCGCCGTCGGTGGCGATGTGGGCGAGTTGGGGGGCGTCGGAGTCGTCGAGGATGCGGAGCAGGCGCTCGGCGAACAGCTGCCCGTTGTTGAGCAGGCCGTTGAAGGCAACCTCCTGCGCCAGTCTGCCGTGGTAAAAATACAGGGCAATGCGGCGTCCGCTGGGCAGCTGGCACCAGTACGGGTGGCGGGTATCTATGGAATCGGCGTCCACCGGTTTCCATGCGGTGTCGCCCGTTTTGCGCACGGCCGCAGCCTGTCGGGGCGCCAGCACGGTGTACTGGAGGCCGTGTGCGGCCAGCACTTCGAGGGTTTCGGTATTTACGGCCGTTTCTGCCAGCCAGATGCCCTCCGGGTAGCGGCCGAACCGGTGTTCAAAATCGCGCACCCCCCAATAGACCTGGGTTACTTTGTCGCGGTAATTGGCCAGCGGCAGGATGAGGTGGCTGTGCACTTGTGCCAGCGCGTTGCCGTGGCCGCCGTAGCGTTCCCGGCTGCGGTGGTCGGCCTGAATGACCAGCTCGTACGCTTCCGGGTCGTTGACCTCCAGCCAGGTAAGCAGGGTGGGGCCGAGGTTGTAGGAAATGCGGTTGTAGTTGTTTTTGATCTTGATGATCCAGCCTTCCCGATCGAGGATGCGGGCCGCCGCATTGGGGGCGTAGCATTCGAAGTTGATGCGCTCGTTCCAGTCGTGGTAGGGGCGGGCGCCCTCTTGTTGTTCCACTACTTCCAGCCAGGCGTTTTCGCGTGGAGGCTGGTAAAAGTGGCCGTGGACGCAGACGTATTTTTTCTTGTCGGACATGTGTTGCGGTGGTCGGGTTGGTTGGGGGGCGGCGCAGGAGTGGCGGGGTGACTTTAAGGCACCCCGACACTTTTACACGCGCCGCTCTGTTGCGGCAAAAGTACAATTGCTAACCACCACTTGAGTCCTCTTTTGTCGGTGCGCTCTAAATATCGCGCCATGCCGTTACGGTGTAGTGCGAGCGTAATTGACTTTCCGCGCCGCCATAGATGAGCGTTTTGGAATGCACGTTTGCTCCGGCGATATTGGCAAAGTAGTCAAGCCCTTTAAAATGATTGGGCAGCACGGTTTCTGTAGATTTTATTTCAAGGATATCAAGCACGGCTCCCCGTTGTTGGAGCAGGTCAATTTCGTTGCCGTTGGAGTCGCGCCAGAACCAGTACTCCCGGAGTTGGTATTGGTGAAAATTTTGTTTGAAGAGTTCGGCGACGATAAGGTTCTCAAACAGGCTGCCCGCAAGTGTCGGGTTGTCTAATTCTTGAACTTGTCGAATACCGAGTAAGAAGCAGACCAGAAACTTTGAAATTACATGATTGTTTTTTTGAAATTACATAAATAATTTTTTGGAATTGCATAAAAATGACTGTGTTGGGTTTCTGCACATCCTAAGCTAACCCATTACATCAGCAGCCGCTCCAAATAGTGCTCCCCGATGCCGAACCCGGTCTTCAGCGCGGCTACTTTTTCCAGTGCAGCGGCTTTTTTCCGGGCGTCGCTGCGGGCGTCGCCGATGGCGGTGATCATCACATTTTTGGCGGTATGCTCGGTGGAGACAAACTCAAACACGTTGGTTTTGTAACCGTTGGCTTCGAGCAGGAGCGCCCGGATACCGTCGGTCACGATCTCGGCCTGGCGCTCTTCGAGGATGCCGTGGCGGAGAATGGGCGCCAGTTCGTTGTGCGTGTCCATGTCGCGGCGGATCTGCTTGTGGCAGCAGGGCGCAGCCACGACGATGCCAGCCCGGGCGTGTATGCCGGTGGCCAGCGCAAGGTCGGTGGCGATGTCGCAGGCGTGCAGGGCGATGAGCATGTCGAGGCGCTCGGGTTGGTACGCGGCGATGTCCTGTGCGACAAATTGCAACCCCGCGAAGTTTGCTGCGCGGGCGGTTTGGTTGCAAAAGTCCACAAGATTCTGGCGCAGTTCGATGCCGGTGATCTGTGGTTGCAGGCCGAGGTGGTTGGTCAGAAAATCGTACAGGGCGAACGTGAGGTAGCCTTTGCCGCTGCCCATGTCGGCGATGTGGGCATCCGGCGGCAGGGGGTGCGTGCGCAGCAGGCTCTCGATGATTTCGAGGTACTTGTTGATTTGTTTCCACTTGTCCTGCGCGGTGGGCAGCACCTGGCCTTGTTTGTTGGTGATGCCGAGGGCGTGCAACCACGGTGCTGCGGGGTCGAGCAGGCGGTGCTTTTCGCGGTCGTGCCGGGTGTCGGGTGGGGTGGTGCTGGTTGGTTTTTTTGTGGAAAAAGCAGCGGTACCGTTTTTGGAAAAGGCCAGTGAACTATCTGCTTCGGCGCTGAACAGTTCAGCGTTCAAAAACACCTTGCCGAGCAGGGCCTCCAGTTGCAGGGCAGCATCCACGGCGGTGAAATTCTTCACCTCGTCGCGGGTTTGGTAGCGGAATGTGAAGGCGATATGTGGTCCGGATTTGAGTGTCACCGGGCGCAGATAAATGTTTTTCAGCCCTTCTGCCGCGGTAGCGGTGGGTTTGCTAAGGGTGCATTTTAGAAAATGTCCGGCGGAGCAGGCGCTGCGAAAGGCGTCGAGAAATTGTGTTTGTGGTTGCATAGGGTATAGAGGATGACGTACTCAGAGCCGCGCACTCCGGCCTTTAAGCGCTGACCGTCGGCGCAGTTCGTCTTCAATGGTGCGCAGGGTGTATTCCAGTTCGCCGCGACTTTCGTATTTCCATTTCAACAGCCAGACCCCGGCAAGGAAACCGAGAATGGCAATACCCATTATGGCAAATGCTACGCGGGCCAGAATGGGCCAGCCGATCAGCAGAAATGCGGCGCCGAGTAGCATCCAGCCGGCGGCAGTGGCGCCCACGAGCAGGTTAAGGCGGTGCAAACGGTCAAATTGAGCCATACGCAGGCGCATCCGCTCGTGCAGTTCCAACAAGTGGGTGCCACCAAAGTACTCGGGACCGAGATCTTCCAGCAGCAGGAAATCATCGTTGGCCTCGCGTTCGAGGCGATCGAGGGGCGACTCTTCAGACTTGCGAAACCACATGGCGCATTTTTTATGCAAAACTATAGAAGATGTGCGAGATAACGGGAACAGTAGCGGCGGGTTTTAACCCGCCGTATCAGAAACATTGACAAGAGCCACCGGGTTTTTACCTGCTGTATTTTCGTCCATTTATTTAAAAACAGCATCTTCAGTAAGTACCCCCAACCGTTTCATTTCCCAAAAACATCTGGCCGTGGCGGCAATATCGGCTGCTGCGTTGTGGGAATCTTCGAAGGGCATGCGGAAAAGTTTATTGTGCAACTCGGATAGCTTGGGCCATTTGTAACCATAGCGGCCGGGAATGCGGCAGTAGGGCGTGGCGCTTTCCATGGTGCAGATTTTGGGTTTGCGTTCCAGCACATTCTCCTGCCCGCGCCGGATATATTCCGCGCCGATGATCTTCTCGTCAAAGTTCATGTTGTGCGCCACAAGCACGGAGGCCTCGTCCACCAGTGCATCGAGCAGTTCCAGAATGAGGGTAAGGTCTTCGCCTTTTCCCAGGGCGATTTCGGTGGAAATACCGTGAAGTGCCGCAGCATCGCGGGGAATGGTGTAGCCCTCGGGGCGAATGATGTGGCTGTCGGATTCCACCAGCTTCCCGCCCGGGGTGTACAGCATCCAGGCAAGCTGCACCATGCGCGGCCAGTTGTCGGTATGCGTGATCGGGGCTTTCCAGCTGCGGGGTAGTCCGGTGGTTTCTGTGTCAAAAAAAAGGTACATTGCCTGTCGTTTGCGGACCTGGGGGCGGCACGAGCATGTCGTGTGTAGCTTGGCGGTAAGGGAGGGCGAAGGTACGCGACGTTTTGTATTGGATTGTACAAAATCACAAGAGAGCCCAAGATCACATGCTTCCCTGTTAACAATCATCGAAAACATCCGCAGGCATACAGGAAATTGTGCCTCAACAAAACGAAACGATCATGAGGAATACATTCGCATGGGTACTGTTGTGGCTACTTTTCCATACAGCAGACGCGCAGGTCAGTGCGCCTGTACTGGTGGATACGGTGCCGAGCCGGGTATTCAAACGCCTCGATATTTTCCCTGCAATCAGTTATGCGCCGGAAACAAAACTCACGCTCGGGGTTATTGGCATCAAGTATTTTGACTTGTCCCAAGGCGATTTTTCCACACCCATATCCAATCTGGAATTCCTCGGGGTGTACACCCTGAACAAGCAGATTGTGTTCGAAACGCGGTGGGAGGTTTTTACCCGGCAGCGGCAGTGGCGCACGCGCGGCGAAGCCTTTTTGCACCGCTATCCCGACCGTAACTACGGCGTCGGCAACGATGCCGCCGTGCTCGTGTTGAAGCAGAATGACGACGGCGGACAGGATACGGTCAACTATATGTTTTACACCTCCGGCCGGATCAAGGTTTCGCCGGTTGTGCTGCGCAAAATCCGGCCCAACCTGTATGCCGGCGTGCAATATGATATGGAGTACCTGTTCAACATGAAAACGCACACGGATGAATATTTTTACGTCCAGGCGGATTCGGTCAACATCCAGCGTCTGCCGGTAGCCGGTGTGCGTTCGGGTATTGGTTTTCAGGTGCTTTATGACAACCGCGAGCGGATGATCAATCCGCTGAAAGGCACAGTCATTGAGTTGAACAACCTGAATTACGGCAAGTTCGTAGGCAGCGATTACCGGTTTACGCTGCTTTCCGTGGATGCCCGCCACTACATCAACACGTTTAAAAACCAAACCCTGGCGCTGCGTGCGGTCGGCATGCTGGAGTTCACGGACGACCAAATACCGATGCGGGCGCTGGGGCGGGTCGGCGGGCACAAGTTCATTCGAGGGTATTTCAAGGGGACCTACCAGGATTACAATATGCTTGCTTTTGAAACGGAGTACCGCTTGCCGTTCTGGCCGGAGGGCACAAAAGCCAAACTCTGGCAGGTATGGAAAAGGCTGGGCATCGTAGGTTTTGTCAGCGGGGCGCAAGTGTTTCACGAGGTATCCGACGTGCGGCTTGATGGTTTCAACCTGGCGGTTGGCGGCGGGCTGCGGGTTTTGTTCAATCCCCAGTCGCGGGTTAACCTGCGGTTTGACTACGCTTTTGGTCTGCGGAACGACTCGGACGGCCCCGGCAAACGACAGCGCGGATTCTATTTTTTCCTGGGCGAGGCTTTTTAAAACAATCACCAGATGCAACAACCAACAATACCCGCCATCACCAAAAATGACCCTAAAATCATCAACGCGTGGGCCATGTACGATTGGGCCAACTCGGTGTACATGCTGGTGATCACTTCCGCTATTTTTCCGGCCTACTACAACTCGGTGACCCGCGTCAATGGCAGCACCCGGATCAATGTCCTGGGCTTTGACATCGAAAACACGGCAGCCTATTCCATCAACCTCGGTATTGCATTCGGGATTATCGCCCTGTTTTCGCCCATGCTGTCGTCTATTTCCGACTACTCCGGCAGCCACAAAAAATTCATGCGCTTCTTTTGCTACCTCGGCGCACTGGGGTGTATGCTGCTGTTTTTTTTTACCGGTAGCGACCGCGTTTTGCTGGGGCTTGGAGGCATGATGCTGGCCACCATTGGCTATGCCGGGAGTATTGTTTTTTACAATTCCTACCTGCCGGCTATTGCCACGGAAGACCGCCAGGACAAGGTGAGTGCGCGGGGCTACGCCTTGGGCTACCTCGGCGCCACAACCCTCCTGATCATCAACCTGATCGCTATTTTGAATCAAAAAGCGCTCGGTATCGCCGATGATTCCCTCCTGCCGCGCCTGTCTTTTTTGCTCACGGGATTGTGGTGGATCGGGTTTGCGCAAATCACGTTCAGCAAACTGCCCAGCCGCGTACACGGTAACCAACAAACCGGCAACTACCTGCTCAATGGCTACCGGGAACTACTGAAGGTGTGGCGTCGCCTGAAGTCCGAGCGAATGTTGCGCACCTTCCTGCTGAGTTTTTTCTTCTACATCATGGGTGTGCAGACGGTGATGTTTATGGCGGCGTCTTTTGGTGAAAAAGAAGTCCACCTGCCGATGATGAACCTCATCATCACGATTCTTGTCCTGGAATATGTCGGCATCGGCGGTGCATTCCTGTTTGCCTGGCTATCGAAAAAACTGGGAAACACCCGCGGCCTGACTATCGCTATTGTGGTATGGATTCTGATTTGCCTCGGCAGCTATTTCATCACCACGGCGGTGCATTTCTACATTGCCGGTTTTTTCATCGGTATGGTGATGGGCGGTATCCAGTCGCTCTCGCGCTCCACGTACTCCAAGTTTATCCCGAAAACCGGAAACAACGCGGGGTACTTCAGTTTCTACGATGTGTGCGAAAAGGTCGCTATGATGTGCGGTCTCATCCTGTGGGGCTACCTCGACAACGTGACGGGCAGTATGCGCAATTCTATCCTGGTACTGGCTTTGTGGTTTAGCCTTGGCCTGATTTTGATGTTACGGGTGCAGGGGGAAAGCAAGCGATAGGCACGTTTATGCGGAGCAAAAAAGCAAAAGGCAAAAAGCAAGGAGATCCTCACTTTTTGCCTTTTGCAAATGCACTTTTTGAAACCGCTTACTTCTTCACCACTTTCGCTACGCTGCTGCCTTTGCTGCTTTCAACCTGTATAATGTACAGGCCGGCGGGCAGTTGCTGGATGTCGAGCGGGAATACCTGGCCGGCAAACACATTGTTGAAGCGGTGCTGAGCGGCTATGCGGCCGTCTGCGCCGATGATCTGCACTTGCACGGGACCGTCGGCGGAAGCGCCAAACGACAGGGCCACCATATCGGTAGCCGGGTTGGGTTGTACGCGCAGTCCGAGGGCGTTGTCGGTTGGCTCGTCGGTACCGACCAGCGCTCCGGCGTCCACGATCACGCCGCGCTCGGGGGCACGGGCACAAGCCACGTCGCCGGCATCGGAGCGGATACAAGCTTCGGTGTCGTAGTTCAGCATGTCCATGATGTCCACCTGATCCACTACCCAGCCGCTATTGGCTGCTGCCGTATTGTCGTCGGTGCCGAAACGGAACTGGAAGGAAATTTCCTTGCCGGCATAGTCGCTCATATCGAAATAGGAGCGCACCCAGCCGTTGGAATTGCCGGAGAAACCGCTGAGGTACGGAATAGCGAAGGTGCCGTACTGGATACCGCCGCTATAGCCGCCGCGGATAACCTGGCTGCGATCGAAACGACGCCATTGCGATTCGCCATTAATTTGAACTTCCAGAAAACCGGCATCAGCACCGGCTTCGGTGTTGTAGTTGTGCCAGAAACGCAGTACCGGTTGTGTGCCGTTGATGGCCACCGGCGAGTAGTTCAACAGCGCCTGATCGGTTTCGGTAGCCGGTGCATCAGCTCGCCATGCCTGGCTACCCGTTTTTACAGAGTCGCCTTGCAAGTAGAAGAGGTTGTTGCCTTTGTCGTTGTTGATGAGTGAAATCCAGCGGTCGCCTTCTTCTTCCATATCGTCGCGGAAGTACAGGAGGGAGGCGGCGGTCGGGTCTGATTTGGCGGTGTAGGTCAGGGTTATTTCCTGTAAGGAAGGCATGTCACCGATGTTCCAGGTAACAACGCCGCCCACGTTGGTGCCGCCATTGGAAGCCGACACCAAGGAGAGTCCGTTAGGCAGCGGGTCGGTTACAACCACGCCTTCCGCTGTTTCGTCCTTGTGGTTGATGATTTTGATGGTAAACTCGACGTTGTCGCCGGCCGTGATGATCGGCGTGGAGGTCGTTTTGCTGATTTTCAGCTCCTTCACGCAGGTCGGGATCGGGTCAAAACTCTCGACGCCGTCGCCGGAGTTGTCGCTGCTACCCTGGCTGGCAAAGACACCCATGCCGCGGCGGGCGAATACGCCCATGATAAGGCAGGTATCCACACCGTCGTAGTTGAGCATATCGGCGGCGATGATAGCGTCGCGGCCGTCAATAAAGCCGGGGCTGCAGGGTTGCAGTTTCATGCCGTCCATGACGAGCTGGATGGCGCGGAAGTTACCGCTGCCGGTGTTGCTCAGGTCGGCGTCGAAGCCGTATTTTTCTACAAAAGCCCAGTACAGGTCCCAGGTTACGGTAGCCCAAATTTCGCCGATCGCGTGTACGCCCGTGCTGGCGGCTACGGTTGCGAAGGTGTGTGGGTTGACGGTCATATCCGTGGAATACGGGACGCGGCGGATACCAACGCCGTCGTTGGGTTGGCGGAAAACGAAGGTGCCAACGCCACGGCGCTGCGCAGCGACGTCGCTGGCTTTGACGGTGTTAATCAGTGAAAACCAGTCGCTCCAACCCTCGCCCATTTGTTCAGCGTTACCGAGGCAGCCTGCCTGGCTGGGGCCGCCGGTGAGGCGGTTGGAGATGCCGTGGCCATATTCGTGCGAAACGATACCATTATCGAGGGCGCCGTCGAGCAAGTTAGGACCAGTGATGGTCGGGCGTACCAACGAAATATTCAGGCCGGTGCCGACGTACTGGCGCAACAGGTCGCAGGCCGGTTTGGTCATCATGACGGTCGGAATGGTAACCTGGCCGCCAACAGCGCCGCCATCCATACCGATTGTGGCATCTTCAAAATTGCAAATGATACAGCCGATGGCGCCATTTTGCTGGGCAGTGAGGGCTTTGCGGCCAAATTCGCAGACGCCCCGGTCAACCATAGCGATTTTGCCTTGCAGGCTGTTTGCCGGCGTCGTACAGTTTTTCGTGGCGTCATTGGATCCCGAGCCATCATCGGTGATAACCACCTCGCCGGTAACCGGATCAGCATCAATCGCGGCGCCAAAACTGCCGGCCTGGGCATAATAGGTTCCTTGCACCAGCACCGGCGCATTTACCGTCACGATATTGCCGCTTTGGCCGCTCCAGAGGAACATCTGCATCCGGCCACGGCCACCGTCGGCGGGCGTGGCGAAGTTGGCGTTGTTCTCGCCGCCGCCGTCGAGGGCTTCGGAGCGTACGCCATCAGCTGCAGCACCGCCGTTTCCGTAATTATTTTCCTGAAAGTTACCGGCCTGCTCGTCAAAACCAAAGCGGTAGGTGATGTCGTGCATCATGTTGTTCATGTAGAACAAGTTGGTGACGGATGCCTCCAGGTTGTCGGCAGGTTCGCCGTTGGGGTCGAACGGGAAGTCGAAGTTGGCATTGGCGCCGCCATCAACAGATTCATTGGCACTTGACGTGTTGTCGTTGGCGCGGTCTTCATACGCCCACACGTTGTTGCCGCGGGTGTAGGTGTAGTCGGCGCCGGGTTGGCCATTAACGTCCAGCCAGCCAAAGGGCGATGCGATCGGGTCGGCCGGGTTAACTACCAGTGTACGACTTCCGTGTGCGGGGCTTTCGACAGGCAGCGCGAAAACGTTGTACGTCTCGTCGGCCAAGCCGTTGCCGCCGGCGGTATTTTGCGTTTTGACGGTTGATTTTTGTGTTTCGGCGACTTCATCCGGGCACACTTCCCCGAGGCGGTGTGGGTGGCCGACTTTGCAATACACCGTGTGGTTGAATTGCGTGATGATCTGGCCGGTTTGAGCGTCCACGGTGATGGTCCACATATCGGCCGAGTTGGCCTGGTCGAAGAACAATTTCCAGGCGAGGCGCGGTTTGCCGAGATCGTTGAGGTCGTAGCAAATCTCGACGGGTATTTCGGCGCGGGCGACGTTGCCGGCGTCAAACACCCAGCTGCGGTCGCTGATTTTGCGCTTCAGGCCAGGCGTTTCGGCAGCCGAAAAGCCGAGGTGCGTCACGGCGATTTCCAGCGCGCGGGAGGCTGCTAAAGAGGGCAGGGTAGTGTTCACCTGCTGGTTCAGGTCAAGCACAAAGCGGTGGCCGAGGTGCATGACCTCGCCGTTGGGCTTCACGTGCAGACCGAACAGGGCATTGTACACCGGGATGCCGATGTGCTGCTGTTGCACCCACACGTGCGTGACGCCGTTGTGTTTGGACACGTAGGCATCCGTGATGCGGACATCCGACACATCTTGCCGGGAAAGATTAAACTGGGTAGGATTACTTTGCAGGAAACGCAGAGCGGTTTCCTTGGCAGGTGCAAGGTCTTGCGCTTGTACTGAAACGGCGAGGCCGATCAGTGCGCCTGCCAAAAGCCGGAAGCGGTGTAAAATTGTTTGACGCATTGTACAGAGAGTAATGATTTAGTTAGAAAAACACGGAAAAGTCAACACAGTATTTTTGAGAAAGCGGCCAAAGGTAGTGCGTCCGGGCATTTGACAAGTAGTACCTTCGGGAAAATGCCCACGGTGGCAAAAGTTGGCGGGGCTGGATTCCTGGGATTTACATAGTTTATCGAGTTTAAAAGAGTCCGTGTAGCGGGCGCTATTCCTGTCTATCCAGTGAATTTTTACCGGGTGTACGCATTTTTTGTCGGCGTGCCGGTGCGCGGCGGAAGAAAAAACAAGACATTAGAGGCTTGTTTTAATAGAAGCAGCAGCAGCAATGGATATTTCCGGAACGAGACCTTCCAGGTTTGACAAACCTGGAAGGTCTGGATACCCTGAAAACAAAATGTCCATTAGTTTGACAAAAGGCAACCGTTCACACTCTTAATTTTTAATGATGAAGCGAATTTTACTCTTTTTCTTTTGCCTCGTTCTGGGCAGCAGCCTAACCGCACAACAAACCATCTACGTCAAATCCGACGCAGCCGGAGCCAATAACGGCACTTCCTGGCAAAATGCCTACACCGCGCTTTCAGCCGCGCTGGCGGCCGCTGTCCCCGGCGATCAGGTGTGGGTAGCTGCCGGAACACACAAGCCCGCATCGGCTACGCCCAATGCTTCCTTCACCGTACAGGCCGGAGTGGCCCTTTATGGCGGATTCAACGGTAGCGAAACCATGCTTTCGGCCCGAAATCCGGCAACCAACGTGACCATTCTGAGTGGCGACCTGACAGGCGACGACGTCGTCGGGAACTACGCTACCAACCGTACGGACAACTCCACACACGTCGTGGAAGTGGTGGACGGTTTGGGTACGGGCGCACGCGCTATTGTGGATGGATTCACCATTTCCGGGGGACAAACCTTGATCGGAGCCGCCAATCCCGACCTCACCCGCCGGGGCGGCGGCTTGCTGACTACCGCTAAAGCGACGGTGCGCAACTGCCGTTTTACCGATAACAATGCCGAAACCGGCGGCGCGCTCGCGGCCGTCAACACGACTGCCAGCGGGCTTTTGCTGGACAATTGTTTGTTCGATAAAAACAACGCCACTCTGCTGGGCGCCGGCATTTTCTTCCGTGACCTGTCTGCCGGCAGCGAGGTAAACCGGTGCATTTTTCAGGAAAATAAAACCATCCGCGGCACATTCTACGTCATCACCTCCGGCAATATGGTGGTGGACAGCTGCCAGTTCCTGAACAATGACGCCGGCCTGAACCCTTGCTCCGGCCTGTACACCTGGCAAACAACGTTCACCCTGACCAACAGCATTTTCAAAGGCAACCGCTCGAACGACTATTCGGCGATGTACAACGACGGGCGAAACGGCGTGTTCCCGTTCACAATTGACAACTGCCTGTTCGAAGACAATGTAGCCGTAGATGCTACCAATACTTCCAACGTGGCCACCGGTGGCGCTATCTTCAACGCCACGACGACGTCGTTGATCAAAAACTGCATATTCAAAAACAACGCCGGCCACCTCGCCGGGGCCATTTACATGACCGGGAGCGTCCCCGGCAACAAAAATGTCATTGACAATTGCCTGTTCGAAGACAACCGCGCTGCGCCCGGCGCCAACACCACTGCCGCCCGCGGCGGTACCCTGTACAGCTTCAAGTCCAACTACGAAGTCAAAAACAGCATCTTTAAAAAAGGTAGCGCGACCACCAGCGGCGGCTATGTGCACAACGCCGACTCCACACTGTACCACTTCACCGACTGCCGGTTTGAGGCAGGTACAGCAGCTTTCGGTGCCGGCACCGCCAACTACAATGCCGGTACCGTGGGCACCTACGAAAACTGTGTGTTTGCAGGCAATACTGCGGCTACCAGCGGCGGCGCGGTGTCCACCGCATTTACTGCCAATACCACGATGAAAAACTGCACCATCGAGTCGAACAATGCCCGTTTCGGCGGCGGCTTGTTTGTGCAAAACACCAACTCTAAATTAACGGTGCAGGGTTGCTCGATTTTTGGCAACAATGCACAAGACAATGGCGGCGGGATCAACATTTCCGCGGGTGTTCCATTGCTGATCGAAAACAGCATTTTTGAGGTCAATGTGGCCAATACCGGCGGCGCGATCAATTACACCGACGATACCTTCAATGTAGGCACGCTCATCATCCGCAACACGGCTATCCAGAACAACTTCGCCAACACCCAGGGAGCGGGTATCAATATTTCCAATGCTAATACAGAGCTGACCAACTGCCTGTTTTTCGCCAATCAAAACTTCGGCACAGGCGCCGGCGGCGCGATCATCAACAATGCATCCGCTTCTACTTCGCCCTTAACCGCCATCAACTGTACGTTTGCCGACAACTCCGCACCCATTGGCGCCGGTATCGCCCAATGGCAGGATTCGCTCGGAGGACAAGCTACGCTGGTGCTGCAAAACTGCATTCTGTTCGGAAACTTCGGAACCGACTATGAAATCGAAGCGGGTACACCGACGGTAACCTCCATGGGGGGCAACCTCGGCGGCGACCAGACCCTGGCTGCCGTACTGGTACAAACCAACGACCAGATCGGCCTCGACCCGCTCTTCGTTGACCCGGTCGGCAGTTTCGACTACCGCCTGCAGGCCGGAAGCCCGTGCATTGACAAAGGAATCGCTGCCGGCGCGCCCACCACGGATATCGCGGGCAACCCGCGCGGCGGTATCCCTGACCAGGGCTGCTACGAGTTCCAAACGATCGGAACCCACCAGCCCGGTACACAGGTTCAACCCCTGCGCCTGATGCCAAACCCCGCCGTCGAACGCTCCATTTTGGTGCTGGAAGGCGACTGGTCGGGCCAGGTACAGGTAACGGTTGTCGCACAAAACGGCGCACAGGTTCGCGCGTTCACGGCGTACAAAACTGCCGGCCGCTGGGCACAGCCGCTGGATGTACACGACTTGCCCGCCGGAGTATATTCGGTGCAAGTAGCATCGGGTACAGAACGGTTCGAAGGCGGTTTGGTGAAGCAATAGTACTGTTGAAGTACTTCGCGATTAAAGGCACACAGGGTAGAGCAGGTTTACAGCTCGTCTTGTGTGCCTTTTTTGTTTTTAAATCCAGGCTTTTCGGGAGTGTTTAGAGAACTGTGTCAAACCTACCGAGAGATATTTTTTAACACAGACAAACGCAGACTGCTGCGCAGACAAAAACAGAGTGTAACTTATTTAAAATCAAATCTCTGTGTTTGTCTGCGCAGCAGTCTGCGTTTGTCTGTGTTAAATTTGCTCTCAACGGGCTGACACAGTTCTCTGAACACTCCCGGCTTTTCCGGTGATAAATCGCCCGGCAAAACCAAAAATTAAAATCATCGTATTCGTTTCAATTTGTCATTTGGTAATTCAACGCCGTGTAGCATCTTTGCGCCCTATTTTGATTTGATCCAAATAAGCATAAGTATGAAACGTATTGTTTTCACGATCACTTTTATCTTTCTTTCACATTGCACGATCTGGAGCCAAACCATCCTCAAGGGCCGTGTGGAAGCTACCGGCCATGTCGTCGTTGGGGCTACGGTCGTGCTGAAACCCTCCGGAAATTCCACCACTACAGACAATCAGGGTATGTTCCGGTTTGAACAACTGGCAGCGGGAAATTACCTATTGGAAGTCCGTTCTGTGGACATAGAGCCACTGTCCTATTCAGTCGAGTTGGCTTCTGGCGAAACACTGGCACTTGTCCTCTCGGCGCAGCCGGCCCAAAAAAGTATAAGCGAAGTGACGGTGTACGGCAGCCGCGATTTTCGGGGTATCGGGCGTTTGCCGGAGGCCGGTGTTTTGCAGGTGAATGCCGGTAAAAAAATGGAGGTAGTGTCCATGAACAGCCTCGATGCCAACCTTGCCACCAACAACACCCGGCAGATTTTTGCCAAAGTACCCGGCACGCACGTCTGGGAAAGCGATGCCTCGGGCATTCAGGTTAGCGTAGCCACGCGTGGACTCAGTCCCAACCGCTCCTGGGAATACAACGTGCGCCAGAACGGCTACGACGTGAGCGCCGATCCGCTGGGCTACCCGGAAGCCTACTACAACCCGCCGATGGAAGCAGTGGACAAGGTCGAGGTGATACGGGGGGCCGCTTCCCTGCAGTGGGGCCCGCAGTTTGGCGGCTTGTTAAACTATCAACTGCGCCGGGCGCCCGAAGACCGCAAGATCAGCCTCGAAAGCCGTCAAACAGTGGGTAGCTATGGCCTGTTTAGTTCCTACAACGCCGTCGGCGGCACCATCGGCAAGTTTGATTATATCGGGCATTTCCACCACCGCGATGGGGCCGGCTGGCGCGAAAACAGCCGATACACCATCAACCACGGGTTCCTGCGGCTCGGCTATCAGTTTTCCCCCAAGTTCCGCGCCGAGGCCGAATACACCCGCACCGACTACAAATCCCAACAGGCCGGAGGCCTCACCGATGCCCGGTTTGCTGCCGATGCCCGCCAGTCGGTTCGTTCCCGAAACTGGTTCAGCACGCCCTGGAACCTCGCCTCGGCTCGCCTGCAATACGATTTTTCTCTAAAAACACACCTCGAACTGAAAGTGTTTGGTCTGTTCAGCCAGCGCAACAGCATCGGTTTCGTACGCGCCATTAACATCCCGGACACGATAAACCTGGCTACCGGCGCATACAACCCGCGCCAACTCGACCGCGACCGCTATAACAACTGGGGCAGCGAACTGCGCTTCCTGACCAACTACACCATCGGCGGACGCGAACAGACCCTCGCCGCCGGTTTGCGCTATTTCGATGGGCATACCCATCGCCTTCAATCGGGTCTGGGCGATACCGGCTCGGAGTTTAACACCGACCTGCGGGGCGAGCAGTACCCCCGCGACCTGAATTTTGGAACCCGAAACGCCGCCGCCTTCGCCGAACACATTTTCCGGGTGGGGAAACGCTTCTCCCTCGTACCGGGCTTCCGTGTCGAAAACGTGCAGAACAATGCCGAGGGCCGCATCAATATCAACAGCGCCGGTGTGGAACAAAACATGACCCCGGAACAACGCACCCGTACTTTCCTGCTGGCCGGATTTGGCGCCGAGTACCATGCCACCGCTACCTCGGAAGTATATGCGAATATCTCCCAGTCGTACCGCCCCGTAGGCTTTACCGACCTGACGCCGCCGGCCACTACTGCCGTCATTGATCCCGACCTGAAAGATGGCCGGGGTTGGGTGGCCGACCTCGGCTACCGGGGACGCTGGAAAAACGTGCTGAACTTCGATGTGAGCGTGTTTTACCTCCGCTACGCCGACCGTATCGGTACAATCGCCCGACTGGCCGACGATGGTTCGGTGTACCAGTACCGTACCAACCTGAGCACGAGCATCCACCAGGGCGTGGAGTCCTACATGGAAATAAACCCGCTGGCGCTGATCCCGACAGCCAAACGTTTGGGTGCGCTCAACCTGTTCGCGTCGCTGGCCTGGACGGATGCCCGTTTCACCGACCTGCCGGTAACCACCGTCAGCAATGGCGTGATCACCGAAACCAATTTGAAAGACAAATTCGTGGACAACGCCCCGCGCTATGTGCACCGCTACGGAGCTACTTTTGCCCGGAAAGGCTTCTCGGCTACCTGGCAGCTCAGCAATGTCGGCGCGGTGTTTACCGATGCTGCCAATACGGATGCTCCATCCGCCAACGGCCAAACAGGGCGTATTCCCGGTTACGCGGTGCAAGACCTGTCTGCTACCTGGCATTTCCTCAGCAACTACTCCCTGCGGGCGGGCGTGAACAACCTCGCCGATGTGCGCTATGCTACCCGCCGCTCGGGCGGTTATCCCGGTCCGGGTTTGTTGCCGGGCGAGGGCCGGACGTGGTATGCCGGGCTGGGTGTGCGGTTTTGAAAATTCTAAAACAAGGTAGGTTGCTCCGGCACCTCCGTGTGCAGGCTCGGCTCGTCATAGCCGGGCCTGTTCAGTTTTTCGGAAACCCGATACAGCGCCAGCATCCCGTCGGGCGCCGGGAGCAGCAGCGCCAGCACGTCGTCCAACGGTAAGGGCGCGAGCCACGCCTGCTGCATTTCGGCGGTAGTGAGTATGGCCGGCATCCGATTGTGCAGGGCGGCTATGTCGTGGTTGGCGGCGGTAGTGATGATGGAAAACGTGCGTTTTCGTTCGTCGCCTTGCTGCCACTCGTCCCAGATACCGGCCAGAAACAGCAGTTCGCCATTCCTGGGCATGATACGGTAGGGCGCCTTTCGTCCGCCCGGTTCGGTGCGCCATTCGTAAAAACTGTCCGCCGGCACCAGGCACCTATGGTGTTGCACCGGCTCGCGAAAGGATGGTTTTTCTGCGATACCCTCGGCGCGGGCGTTGATCAGATTGCCTGCATTTTTGCCGTAGGCGCTCCAGTGTGGCACGAGGCCCCATTGCATGGTTTGCAACAGGCCCGGCGCGTCATTGGTCACCACGTATGCCCGGTGGGTCGGTGCGATATTGTAACTGATTTCCAACTCGGCGGGACGCTGCACGTCGGGCAGTTGGGCGTCGAGTTGCTGGGGTTTGGGGGCGAAAGAGTAGCGGCCGCACATGGAGGTTTCGAGTACTTTTTATTTCACAAACAAAATCCCGGTCAGGCGCTTCAACCGGAGTTTTTCTCTATCGAAATGAGCCTCCTGCAGGTACAAGCGGGCGACGGTTTTCCTGCCCTGCAGTGCCACCACGTCGAGGCTGTCGGGCAAATTGTAGTAGTCTTCCTTGCCGGCAGCAGTCCTCCAGACACGCATGGCAGCAGATAGGTCGAGGGAATCCGCGACGTTTTTGCCATCAGCGCTCAGCAGGAGCAACGCCTTTCGATCTTTTGAAAATACCGTTGTTTGGCCGGGGCGATTGTGGTTGGCAGTTTCGTCGCCGCCGTATAGTTGAATCCGGTGGAAGGTGCGGTACCCGGCGATATTGCCGCTCTGAATGGATCGCTGCTGAGGATATACCGTCACCATTTTCTTGTTGGATGGCGCCGTCCCCTTTGGCGCGGCGTTGAGCCACTTGGCGATGTACGTCGCCCGTTCATAGTGCCCGTATTGGGTGGTGTCCCTGGCAATGCTGTCCAACGGCACCGGGAACCACGATTCGATGCGGCCCAGAGCATCCTGCTGACTGAGCAATACGAGGCTGGACTGAATGCGTCCGGCATCCGCTTCGGGTACTGCTGCGCCGCCGGTTTGGAGCAAGCCGCCCTCGAAGCGGTTATTTTTTTCGAATAAATCCTGCAAAATAGCGGTTTGGTTGCGTTGCGACACGTTGAACGCACTGAACGGCCCTACTACAGCCACCAGCACAAACAGCCCCAGCGAGATGGGGATAAACTTGATGTTGTCGGTTTTTGACCACAAAAAATACCCGCACATAACCAGCAGCCATACCCCAGCATGGGCCACATAGTAGCGCTCGGGGGTGATGCCATAGTCGGAAATACGCCGGCCAATGGCTACGAAAAGTAGGCCCACCATAGGCAGCAGTACCCACCAAAACCACTTGCGGTAGGCGTGTACGATTTTGATATCGGAGTACTGCGGGAGCAGGGAATTGATGAGGTAGGTAAAAATGCCGGCCACCGAAAAGCCCAGCACCAACGAGGACACCCAGCCGTGCGGCAGGTTCCAGGTGACGAGGATCTTGACCGAGTAGGCGTATAGGATCAGGAAGTACAAGCCCACGATGGGTATGAGAATGTACTGGCAAAGGTTTTTGAAAACGACGTTGTAACTCCGGTCTTGCTCGTCGAACCCGAAGTGGCGGGGAAAATGGAACAGGAAAAACGCCGTTTGGAACACCCCGGCCAACAGTACAAACAGGTGCGCGTACATTTTCCCGTCAATGTTCAGGTTGAACAGTTCATTCACGGCCAGCAGCGCGAGTGCCAGCCCGCCAAACAGGATATGGGCATACACGGCGCCCACGACGAAATTGGCGAACAGTTGTTTGTTGTACTCCCAGAAATCGGCTATTGGCGTCCGGTTGAGGTACGGCGCCACCGCTACCAACAGGTGCGCGCCGGCCAGAAAGCCCAGATACCGCGGGATATCCACACTTTCGAAGGCGAACGCATCCATGTCGAACAACACAAAATACACTGCCAGTACGGCCAAGCCAACCGCCTGAATGCCCCAGGTGCGCAGCCGGTCCCAGCCCCGCGCCTCGGCAAAAACGGTGAGCCCGGTACACAGCGACAACCCGAGCTGGGCGATAAGCCAGATCCGCACATAGTTGTCATTGTTGCTGCGGTCAAACTCGATAGCCGACATAACAGCTCCGGTACCGACGAAGGCACAGAGCATAGTTGCGGGGAAGCGGACGCAGGCATCCACGAAGGCTTGCGCGAGGAAAGAAAGGGAGGGCAGTTTCATAAATTGCGGTTCGTTAGACAACGGGATAGTGGTACTTTTGCGGCCTAAAGATCAATGCTTATGCAGAAATTATTGGTTTTGTGTGGATTTTTTCTCCTGTTCCACGCCGCCCTGCCGGGGCAAGCAGCCGACACGCTGGTATTCCCTGCATCCTGGGCAGGCACCTGGCAGGGAACCCTGGATATTTTCAACGGCGGCGGTAAAGTGCAGTCTGTGCCCATGTGGGTCGAAATCCAAAAAATAGACACCTCCACCACGGGGCGCTACACGTTTGGACTGGTTTATGGCTCCAAACAGCAGGACTGGCGGCCCTACGAACTGGTACCCGTGGAACCGCAATACGGCCTTTGGAAGGTGGACGAGAAAAACGGCATCGCCATGGAAAGCTACCTGTTCGGCCCCAAACTGCTGTGCTGGTTCACCGTAGAGACCAGCCGCGTCCTTTGCACCTACGAGAAACGCGGCGATGAAATGATCTTTGAGGTTTACTCGGGTATGGAGTCCGCGATCAGTACCACCGGCAATGGCACCCACAATGGAGAATCCATCCCGGAAGTGAAAACATTCCCGTTCAGTGTATTCCAGCGGGCGGTGTTGAAGCGGGGTTGAGGGGAGTTGAGATAGTTGAGGGGGTTGAGATGGTTGAGGGGGTTGAGGGGAGTTGAGTAGGTTGAGAGGAGTTGAGGAGATTGAGAGGCGTTGAGGAGATTGAGCGTTAGATGCCGTTTGGGGCCTTGTTTTGGTTTAAAATTATTTGATAATCAAGCGGTTGGCGCGGGGTCAAAAGACCCACGCGCGGCGTTTCAGGGATAATCTCAACTCATCAACGCCGCGCTTGGTGTTTTCACCAAGTGCACACCATGATGCACACGAAACTGTTTGGGCGTGGTAAAACACCAAGCACGTTTCAAAATATTTGACAATCAAGCGGTTGGCGCGGGGTCAAAAAGTTGGACGACAGTCGCCCAATTTCTCTCAACGCTCAACCCTCTCAACCCCCTCAACCATCTCAACCACTCTCAACCACTCTCAACCATCCCTCAACCCAACAAAAAAATGCTCCTCTACAACGTCACTGTTACAATAGACCTCGATGTACACGAGGACTGGCTGCGCTGGATGCGCGAAACGCACATCCCCGATGTCATGGCTACCGGCATGTTCCGCTCTTACCGCATGAGCCGGATGATCGGCCACGAGCACGAAGACTCGGAAATTTACTCCATGCAATACCTCGTGGAGGACATGGAACACCTGCGCCGCTACATGGACACGTTCGCGCCCGAACTGCAACGCCAACACCAGCAGCGGTACGAAGGCAAGTACGCCGCGTTTCGGACGGTGATGGAAGTCGTGGGCGAGGGACAATAGAAATCCGGGTATTGCCGGATACCGGGGCGATTGGCAGACGGGGAAGGCGCAGATTTTGCGACCTTTGCGCCATGAATTTCCTTACGCTCGAAAACGTCACCAAGTCTTACGGCGAAAAACTGCTGTTTCGCAACATTACCCTGCACATAGACAAGGGCCAGAAAATCGGCCTCATCGCCAAAAACGGCACGGGCAAAACGACCCTCATGCGGGTCATCGCCGGGCGCGAAGGCTCCGAAGGCGAAAACGCCAAAATCATCCTGCGCAAGGGCATCCGCATCGGCTGGCTCGATCAGGAGCCGGAGTTTAACCCCGAAATGGACGTGCTCGGCGCAGTGCTCGACCCCGGCAACCCGCTCGTGCAAGTCGTGCAACGCTACGAACACGCCCTCGCCCACCCCGAAAACACGTCCGACCTGCAAGACGCCATCGGCGAAATGGACCAGCTCAACGCCTGGTCGTTCGAGGCCAAAGTAAAAGAAACGCTGTTCCGGTTCCGCATGGAGGATTTCGAACAAAAGGTAAAAAACCTCTCCGGCGGCCAGCAAAAGCGCCTCGCTCTGGTGAAAATCCTGCTCGAAGAACCCGATTTCCTCATCCTCGACGAGCCGACCAACCACCTGGATGTCGAGATGATCGAATGGCTGGAGGAGTATCTCCAGCAGCCGGGCATCACGCTGTTCATGGTCACGCACGACCGGTATTTCCTCGAAAACGTGTGCGACAGCATCATCGAACTTGAAGGCGGCCAACTACGCCGCTACTCCGGCTCGTATTCGGATTATTTAGAAAAAAAGGCCATGCGCGAGGAGGTGGAATCCACGACCTACGAGCGCCAGAACAAACTGCTCAAAAACGAGCTCGACTGGGTGCGCCGAAGTCCGCAGGCGCGTACCACCAAGGCGAAAGCCCGTGTGGACGCTTATTTTGACCGCAAGGAAACCAACGACGCGCTGAAAAAGAAGACGGACGAAATGACCATCGCCATCAAGGAAAACTGGATGGGCAGCAAGGTGGTGGAGCTGCACAACATCAGCAAGTCCTTCGGCGACAAAAAAATCCTGGACAATTTTTCCTACAAATTCAAACGCCGCGAGCGAGTGGGCATCGTCGGGCCAAACGGCTCCGGCAAATCCACTTTCCTGCAAATGATCACCGGCCTGCTGCCACCCGACACCGGCAAGGTGGTCATTGGCGACACGATCCTGTTCGGCCACTACCGGCAGGAAGGCATCCAGCTTAAGGAAGACAAGCGGGTGATTGATGCCATTCGCGACATAGCCGACTACATCCCCCTCGAAAAAGGCAAGGAACTCAGTGCCGCGCAATTGCTGGAGCGTTTTCTGTTCAGCCGCCCGCAGCAGCAGGTGTACGTTAGCCAGCTCAGCGGGGGCGAGCGCCGCCGCCTCTACCTGCTCACGGTTTTGATGAAAAACCCCAACTTCCTCATCCTCGACGAGCCGACGAACGACCTGGACGTACTCACCTTGCAGGTGCTGGAAGATTTTCTCGAAGACTACCCCGGCTGTCTCGTCGTGGTCACGCACGACCGATATTTTATGGACCGCCTGGTGGACCACCTTTTTGTATTCGAAGGGGAGGGAAAAATCAAGGATTTCAACGGCACCTATGCCGAGTACCGCGCCGGCAAACGCAGCGGAAACCTTCCTGCGGCAACAACCGCTACGGGAGGGGGAGAAGTCGCCCAGCGCCCGCCGGCGCCCGCGCCCCGGCTGACGGGCGCCGAGCGCAACGAGATAAAAAAATTAGAAAAGGACATGGCCACGCTCGAGCGGCGAAAAAAGGAGATTCTGGAGCGTTTCAACGCCACCGACCTCGGTGCCGATGAAGCGGGCAAGCTGTCCACAGAACTGGGAAAAGTGCAGGGCGATCTGGACGAAAAGGAGATGCGCTGGCTGCAGTTGTCCGAGTTGACGTAAAGGGTATCGCGACCGCACTAATGGTTGCTTTCGGAACGCGAGACCTTCCAGGTTTGTCAAACCTGGAAGGTCTGGATGACCAAAAACAACGATGCCCAGTAGTGTGTATCGCGACGAGTACGGCCGTTGCGCACCAAAAAGAAGGAGGCTCACAGACATGCTGTGAGCCTCCTTCTTTTTGGGTGTATCTGGCAGTTTATTGCTTCGGCAACAGCACCCACAGTCGGCCAAATCCATTGATTTTGTATGCTTCCTGGAGGCCTTTCTGACCGATGCCGCTGTACAAATCCAACCGTTTGGTGGTGAGGATCGCGCCGCCGCGGTCTTGCGCGAAGAGGATGCGATAGGTATAACCTTTCAGGTTTCCGGCGGCATCCATATCAGGCAGTTCGGCCAAAAGCGTGGTACCGATCGGGATAAAACGCGGGTCAACGGCTACCGAATAACCGGCGGTAAGCGGGAAGTAACCGGAACCGATAACCTCTTCGTTGCTCATTTTTTGGAAAAACACATATTTACCACCGGCGCCTTTCACGGAGCCACCGAAGCCAAATTGTTCGCGGCTGCCGTCAGCATACTCCACCCAGCAAGAACCTTGCAGTTGGGCATTGGCCACCTCGCGTTTGGTACGTACCCAGGCCAGCTCGAGTCCTTTGCCGTTGAGGGCGCCCGATTCGATGGCTGCGGGCGAGGGAATGTGATCTTCGGGGCGACTCAGCAGGGGTACGGAAAATTCGGGGGTGCGCACCCGGCTTGCCTCCATCAGCGGCGTGTAATAGCCAGTGATACGCACCTTGTCTTTTTTGAGATCGGTTTTTACCTTGTAAAAATCAAAGCGGTCGAGCAGGGCTTCCGGCTGCAGCATTTGACAATCTTGCAGCAGTTCCACCGTACGCAACATTTCCGACTTGCTGATTCCTTTTACGGGGTACTCTTTGACATCCGACCGGCGCAGGTAGTTGGACTGTTCGTACAGTGCCTGGAGCATAGGAGGGTCGAAAGGCAAGTATGGAAGCGTATCGGGGGTGGTGTAGTGCAAAACGGAGGGACGTACCTGGCGCTTCAGGATGAGAGGCTTGGTCCGCGATGGGGGAGCCATCATAGCCAACCTTGCCAATGCGTCGGTACTTAAGTCTGCAGCCGTAACAATATCCGCATTCGCCGCAGCACTCGGCGTAACGGACCTGCTTCCCCAATCCAGCATAAACACAAATGGAGAAAGCAACAGGCAGATGAAAATGGATATTTTATTTGTCATGATAATCGAGTTCTTGGCTACAAGGAATGTTTCTGGGGAGTAGTTGTCGTTCTTTAGGGAACATGCTCAACTTCAGGAGCCTTATTTTATGGAAAAGAACAGCAAATGTATGCCGGTTTAAACCGCATTTTCTTTACATTTATTTTGGCTTTGCATTGCATTAACATTCAAGAGGCTATTTTTCAAGCAGTTGTAAAAACTGTTTTTTTTGAATAATTTAGTCATTTGAGGCTTTTGACGGTCAATCACTCCTGTCGTAACCATTTCTTGTTTTTGGGAGCGTATCCTGCATAAGTGCTTGCGATGCTGGATTTTCAGAGCCTTACATTTGCTTTACACACTGTCATTCACCTGACAAACGCCCATTGTTGCCTTTATATAGCTCGTCATTTCAGGGTGTTGTTTTGACATTCGCTATCTAAAGTGGTACTTTTGTCGAAAGTTAAAAGGGTCTTCCGTAATAACCCGACATTAGCACTACAATTGAACTGTCTTCAAGGCTACTTCTTTTGCTCCCCCAAGTGCTCTAATCTTTCCCCGTTTCCATTCTCTTCCCCTCATTTTCAAACAGAACCGTGAAGTTGGCTTGTATTGCTTCTTCCTTTTCTCGTTGATTAGTCTGTTTTCATTCGGTCTTTTATTTGATAGCCGTGATGAAAAGCATTGATTATTACGACCGGCAGTGATTTGAGGAAAGAGCGTCCTGCGCCAGCCAAAGATCAGCAATATGAGTAATAATTGACATAACACTAAAATCGGGCCACTTTTTGCTGGTCTTATTTTTTACCAATTACCGGTTAGATTTTTAATCCAAACAGTTACCTCCCGCCATGCTTTACTTTTGAGAAAACAAAAAAATCTGGCGTATGCTTAATTTGTACCGCTCACGTGTCCTTTGCTGGGCTTTGGCCCTTCTGCCTGCTGTACTAACGGCCCAATTGACCGTTTTGGTAAATTCCATACCGGCGAATACGCCGATGGGTACGTCAATATATATTGCCGGGACGTTTAACAACTGGAATCCGGGGGATGTACATGCCGTATTAACCCCTTTGGCAAATGGCAAATACGCCATCACTCTGAATCCGGCAGTTGGCCCGGTTCGGTTTAAGTTCACCCGGGGCGGCTGGTCCAATGCCGAGGGTAATGCTTCGGGTGGCTTCCAGCCTGACCATGTGGTAACCTATACGGGACTTCCGCAAACGGTAGAAACGGCCATCCTTTCCTGGGAAGACCTGCAAAATACAAGTCCTGATCCGGGCAATGGCAGCGTCATCATCTTGAGCAACAACTTCTATATGCCTCAGTTGAACCGGACTCGACGCATCTGGATGTACCTGCCGCCAGACTACCTGACCACCTCGAAAAAATACCCCGTCCTCTACATGCAGGATGGCCAAAATCTGTTTGACTCGGCTACCAGCCTCTCCGGCGAATGGGAAATAGACGAAACACTGGACGAACTTTTTGCGGAAGGAGACCACGGTTGCATTGTGGTGGGTATTGACAACGGCGGGTTGCACCGCATAGATGAATATTCTCCCTGGGCAAACCCGCTGTATGGCGGCGGCGGCCAAGGTGCTGCGTACATGAGTTTTATTGTAAATACCCTGAAGCCGCACATTGATGCCAACTACCGAACCATGCCTGACCGGGAACATACCGGCATCATGGGTAGTAGTATGGGCGCGCTGATTTCGACGTACGGTATCATGGAATACCAGCACGTTTTTTCAAAAGTAGGCGCGTTTTCTCCTTCGTTTTGGTTTGCCGGCAACAACTCGGCCAACCACATTCTGGGCATGGGCAAGCGCAACAACATCAAAGCATATATTCTTGCAGGCGGACAAGAGCCTGCTTACGTCCTGCAGGATGTGCAAAAGATAAATACAGCCATGCTTCAGGCCGGTTTCGACAGTTCCGAGATGACCATCAAAATTCCCCAGGATGGCCAGCATGCAGAATGGTTCTGGCGCCGCGAATTTGCCGATGCTTATCAGTGGCTTTTCTCCGGATCGGTTACTTCCACAGGATCGGCAGTCTCAGACAACGAACTCGCCCTTGAGTTGTATCCCAACCCGGCTACCGACTGGATCCGGATATCCGGCATGGAAAACGAGGACAACCTGCAGGTTCAGATCCTTGGCCTGGACGGCTCGGTGCAGCGCGATGAACAAGTAAAACCCGGAGCAGCCATTCCCGTTTCCAACCTTTCCACAGGCTTTTATGTCGTGCGGGCACGCGCGGCAGGACAGTACTGGCGGACCACTAAAATGATCCGGCGATAAACAAAACTGACCTCTCGGGTTTTGAAAACCAGAAAGGTCAATTTCGATAAAAAAACAGGCGTCATCCCCGCAACTCCGGGATGACGCCTGTTTTTTTATGCGTTTTTGGCAACTGTAGGTTACCCGTTTATACTGAGGATTTTGATTTCGACGCGCTGGTTGCGCTTGCGCCCCTCCGGTGTCGTATTCGTGTCAACGGGATATTTCTTCCCATAACCTTTATACTGTACCCGTTCGGCAGAAATACCCTTTCCGATGAGCCAATCGGCCACAGACTTGGCCCGACTGGTAGAGAGCGTTTCGGCAAATTCCGGAGAAGCTCGGTTGTTGGTATGCCCTCCGACCTCCAGCACTACATCCGGGTTTTCTGCGAGAAAATCGTACACCACCATCAGCGCAGGGACACACTCATTTTTGATGACATATTTGTCTGCATCGAAATAGACATTCTCTAACCGGATCGTACTGCCGCGTTTCAGTCCTTCCCTACTGATCTTTTCAGCGGCAGCGGAAGGAGCTGGCGCTGGCGCTTTCAAAACAATAGGTGAAGTATCCGGCTTTTTGGTGGTGGTTGGCGTTGGTGGCTTGTCAGCAATTGGTGGCTCCGGCTCCTTCATGGGCTTCATGTTACAGTCAATCTGCTTGATCGGCGTCGCATTGTCCATCAATATGTTGCCGTTGTAGGGAAACAAGGTCGGTGTTTTGTAGTACGCTTCGATATACAGGAACGGGTATGTTCCTTTTTTGGGATTGAGCCGGAAGGTGTATGTCAACCAGCGAGTGGTAGTAATCAGCGGTGTTTCATAAAGCAGTTCGCGCTGATCGCAATATCCCATGCCGCCATAAATTCGAATTTTAGCCGGTGAAGCGTAATTGACCTCATCGCCAGTCGTACGGCTCAGGCTCAGGTAGAGTTCGGCACGGCACAAATCCAGCGAAAACTCGTAGCACTCATTGATTTCGAGCGGACGGGGCAGCCGCTGTCCAATTGCCTCCCAGGTATCATTGTCCCGGACCACCAAACCCACGTATGTATCGCCATTGCTTGGAGCCTTGGTCACTTGAAAAAAGCCCGGTTGTATATCCGGTGGGCTTTCTTCAGATTTCCCGCAGTTATACCAACCAGACGGCGCTTCGCAGCATTTTGGAATCCCCTCAAACGAAGGGTTGGCAAAAGGAATCGGGGCATCCTTCTGCTGTGCGGAAAGGGAAAGTGGAATGGCCAACGCCACACCCACGATCCAGTACAGTTTGCTCATAATAGACATAGTCTGCTGCTGTTTTTTTGAAAATAAAGGCGCCATTAACCCACAAAACCATGCCGAAATGGCCGAATCATCAACCATAACGAACAACCAAATATTTATGGATGCTGCGCAACACCTCAATAAACGCCCTGTATCCCCTTTTATGTCCTCATTTTCGATGAAAAACAGGCGTATCAGATCAAAGGGAATGTTGGAGGGTTAGAAGGTTTCTGGTTAGAAGGTTAGAAGGTTTCTGGTTGGAAGGTTTCTGGTTAAAGGTTAGAGGGTCCCTGGTTGGAGTAACCAGAAACCCTCTAACCAGAAACCTTCTAACCTTCCAACCCTCCTAACCAGAAACCCTGAAAACTATTTGTATGCCTCCAGGCCGGTTACGTCGTGGCCGGTAATGAGGAGGTGAATATCGTGTGTGCCTTCGTAGGTGAGCACCGTTTCGAGGTTCATCAAATGGCGCATGACGGGATACTCATTGGTGATACCCATGCCGCCGTGTATTTGCCGGGCTTCGCGCGCGATTTCAAGCGCCATGTGGACGTTGTTCCGTTTAGCCATGGATACCTGGGCGGAAGTCATCGTGCCTGCGTTGGCCAGCGTGCCAAGGCGCCAGGTAAGTAATTGGGCTTTGGTGATCTCGGTGATCATTTCGGCCAGTTTTTTCTGTGTGAGCTGGAAAGCGCCAATGGGCTTGCCAAACTGAATGCGCTCTTTGGAATAGCGCAGGGCGGAGTCGTAACAATCCAGCGCTGCACCAATGGCGCCCCAAGCGATACCGTATCGAGCCTTCGTAAGGCAGGTCAGCGGGCCGCGCATACCCACCACACCAGGCAGGACATTGGCCTTCGGGACACGTACGTCCTCAAACACCAGTTCTCCGGTGATACTGGCGCGAAGTGACCATTTGCCGTGAATTTCCGGCGCTGAAAAGCCTTTCATTCCTTTTTCCACGATCATGCCCAGCACTTTACCATCTTCGCGTTTGGCCCAAACCACGGCAATATCGGCTACGGGAGAATTCGTGATCCACATTTTGGCGCCGTTGAGGATGTAGGCATCGCCGTCGTCCTTCACATTGGTCACCATACCGCTGGGATTGGAGCCGTGGTCAGGTTCGGTGAGACCAAAACAGCCAATCAGTTCGCCTGCGGCGAGTTTGGGCAGGTAGCGGCGGCGATGCTCCTCCGAGCCGAATTTGTAAATAGGGTACATCACCAGGGATCACTGCACGGAGGCCATGGAGCGCACCCCGGAGTCGCCGCGTTCAAGTTCCTGCATGATGATACCATAAGCAATCTCGTCCATGCCGCCACAGCCGTATTCGGCAGGCAAAGATGGACCAAATGCACCTATTTCGGCCAAACCCTTGAACAGATGCGTAGGGCATTCAGCGCGGTTGGAGTAGTCTTCGATGATGGGGCTTACCTCTGCTTTTACCCATTCCCGAACGGCATCGCGGGCGAGCAAGTGCTCGGGAGCGAGCAGTTCATCCATGCCATAATAATCATGGTGTTGGTAGCGGTCTTCACGGGCAGTGCGGGGCTTGTGGGCAGTATCAGAACCGTTGGATTGCATATTCTGTCAAATATTTGGTTAAGTAAAATTACTGTTACGTCTTGGGCGGCAAAGGTACGGTGTTCCGGTGGCTCGCCACGCCCGACCGCCACCTCTACAACTCAAAATTCTAAACTCAAAACAGCCTACCATTCCCACCCCTCCATATCTTCCAGGGGTTTTGTTTTTATGGTGCGCTTCGTTTCGATGCGTTGTTTTTGGCGCTCCAGCACGAGCCGTGCGAGGCCCCAATTGGCTGGTTCCGGCGCATCGGGCTGCATGACTGGATGTATTTTCTTTTCCAGTACATCAAGCCGGTAGAGGAGGCTCATCAGATATTCCGGCTGTTTTTCCAGCATGTCGGCGATTCGGTCTGCCATCAGAGCGAGCAGTTCTTCCTCGTTGGCGGGTGGCAGCGTGTGCTCCAGTTCGAACGGCTCGCGGACAAGCGCAGTTGTTTGTTGTAAAAGATCGTCCGACATGCTGATTGCGGGTTTTATGTTTTGAGTTGTAACCGATACTGCCCGTGGGCCACAGGTTGCTATCCAAATTTGTTTTTTCGTTTTGCCTACCTTCGCCACCCGAAAATCATCAACAGACACGTCCACCGTACTACCCACCCGATATGTTCCGACGACACAACCACAAACCGTTCCCCGTGCGCAACATCATCGCCCTTTTAGCTATCGCGTTGATCGTATTGTTGTTCATCGCGCAGCAGCTAAAAAAAGCGGAAACCAAAGCTACGGAACCCCCGCCGCCGATTATCATTGAGGGATCGAAATGAATATGTCCGAAACTCACTGCACTTTGTCTCCTCTCAATATCCGGAAACGCTTGCGTGCTTCCACGGCAAATACGGAGCCGGAGTAGTCCACAAAAATTTTCTCGTAAAGCTCCTTGGCCTTTTCGGCATTGTTGAGCCTTTCCTCGTTCAACATGGCCAGAGCATACAGGGAATTGTCGGCGCGAATATCTTCCGGAAATTTTTCCGCTACCTGCTGGTACAGTTCGGCAGCCTTGACGTAGTCGCGCTTTTTTTCGAAAATCTGCGCCTGAAGGTAGCCAATATCGTCCTGGAGACTGTTTTCCGGGTATGCAGCGCGCAGGCTGTCTAACCGGTCAAAGGCTTCCTGGAGCCGGTTTTGGAACATCAGCAGTTCGGCCTCGGCGTACAGCGCCATCGCATCAGTGGTGGTATCGGTATTCAGATTGTCCATGATAAACACCGACAAGTCGAGTGCATCGTTGGAAATGAGTTTGGACGTAGAAGCTTTCAGCACGTTGAATTGCGCCTGTGCCCATTCGAAATCGCCGTTGAAATACGACAGTTTGGCATTTTTGTACCGCGCTTCCTGCCCCAGCATTTCCTCCCGAAACTCCTTGTCCACCTGGCTGTACAGCAGGGTACTTTCCCAGATTTCACCGCTCATGAGGTAAAAATCGGCGAGGTTTATTTTGGCGCGAGCAATGACGCTGCGGTTGAGGCCAGGGGTATTGACGAGCTCGTTGAGCAAACGGACCGCCTTCTCCAGGTCGTTGATGTAAAACGCCTCCAGGTCGGCCAGTTGAATCACGATGTGGGCAGTATTGCGGCCCCGTTCATACTGGGCGAGAAAACTCTCGTACTCGGATTCAAGGATGCGTAAATCTTCAATCGTATAGTCAAACCCTTCTGTGATTTTGCGGCGACGGCAATTCATCGCTTCGCGTTTGGCATCAAAAAAGAACGGATTTTGTGGGCCTTTCTCCTGAATAATATACTCGTATCCGGCAATAGCAGTGTCGAAGTCCCGGGCATTGGTGGCATCGTTGGCCAATTTGAAAATACGCTGCCCGGGCTCGCCGAGGCGCTTGTCGAGTGCTTTGTACTGGCGCAGGGCATTTTTATAGTCTTTGCGCTGCACAAAAGACCATGCCAGTAGTTCGATATAATCCGGATTGTCTTTTTCCTGCAAACGGGTGTAGAGTTGGGCTTGCAACTCGGGGTACTCCGATTCGGCTAAGTAACGGGCCAGTTGGGTCTGGATGGTCACCAAACGCCCCGGCTCGGCATCGAGGCTACTGAGGTAGTACTCGACCATTTTGGGGGTATTGCCTTTGCGGCGGTACAGTTCGGCGAGGTTGTAGGCGAAGCGCTTGGGGTCTTTGGATAGCGCCCCGCCGCGCTCGAAGGTTTTTATGGCAAAGTCGTACTTGGCGGTAGTGATAAAGGAATTAGCCAGCGTATTTACGGCCGCATAGTCGGCCGACATCTTGGATATTGCCAGTTCGTACTGCACGGTAGCCTCCTCGGTCTTGCCGAGGCGGTCGTACAGGTTGCCGTAAAACACATACAATTTGGTGTTTTCGGGCGACTTTTTGAGTTGTTTTTTCAGCGACTTCTCAGCTTCGTCGTATTGGTCGAGATTGAGCAGGCAGGTCAGGTAACGCTCGAAATAATAGTCCGCCAAGCCGCGGTCGTTCTCCATCAACTGGGCATACAGTTCGCCCGCCTTTTCATACTCGCCATTCAGGAAGTACTGATTGGCGAGGTTGGGGTTGGGAACTTGCGCGTGCATCTCGGTGCAAAAACCAAGTACAGCGATCAACAAGGCGGCAATTCGCAGCATACTAATGTTCATGTGTTTAAATATTTGGCCTAAAAAAAGCGGCTACAAAGGTAGGGAAATATGCCGTTGGCGGTTGGCCGACGACAATTGGCTCGGGGGATTACTGAAATTTTAAAAACGACCTATAAACGCAACGGGGCATGGTTGTGTTTTGGATACTGCCGGCGGCGGCAAATACCGCTCACCCCCCGATTCCAAAAACCTCGTACGTTTGTCGCTCCAATCAGAAACCATCTAACCCAAAACCCTCCTGCAGCTCTTATGCGCCGGAAACAAGAAAAATATAAGGCCGGCATTACGGTCAGTGGACAAGAATTGCCTGTGGATGTTGTCTTCGAACATCGCCGGGGGCATCGGTTTTCCATTACGCGCAAACGCATTATCATGCGTTTGCCCCTGGGCTTGAACCCTTCGGAAGTGCAAGCGCGACTTCTCGAACTTCAGGAATGGGTCGGCAAGGTGACCGCCCAAAAAACCGCCCTGCTCACGCCGTTTACCCCAAAGGAATACCGCACGGGCGACGTGTTGACGGTGGGTACACGGCAGTATATCCTGGACATTGCAGAGGAAGACCGCGGCTCGCACACCGGCAAATTAGTCGGCAACACCATCGCGCTGCAACTCAGTAACCGCGCCACCCCGGCCAATCGAATAAAAGCCATCAAAACCCTGCTCTCACGCATTGTAGCCGCCGATTTTCAAAGTGAAATCGAGCAACGTGTACACTTCTGGAACCGCCATGCTTTCGAAAAGCCCATCAAAGGCATTTTTTTGAAATACAACCATTCCAACTGGGGCAGCTGCTCCCACAACGGAAATATAAACCTGTCTACCCGACTGCTATTCGCCCCGCAAGACGTGCAAGACTATGTGATCCTGCACGAACTGGCCCACCTCGTGGAACACAACCACTCCGACCGTTTCTGGGCGCTCGTGGAACGCCATATCCCCGACTACACGGAAAAAGAGAAGTGGCTCAAACAACACGGGGGAACCTGTGATTTTTAAAAAAACATGAAACCGGACATCGCTTTCCGCGCCGACATCGAGCGCTTGATCAATACCTTCTACGACAAGGTGAAGGCCGACCCCGTCATCGGCTATATTTTCAACGACATCGCCCACGTGGATTGGCCCAAACACCTGCCTGTCATGTACGACTTCTGGGAATTTCTGCTGCTCGGAGGCACCCGGTACCAGGGCAATCCCATCCAGAAGCACTTCGACCTGCACGCCACACATCCGCTGACGGCCGAGCACTTCGACCGCTGGCTGCTACTGTTCCAGTCCTCGGTGGATGAGTTGTTCGCCGGCACTGTGGCCGAGGATGCCAAGTTTCGGGCGTTCGCTATTTCAGAGACCTGGAAACCAAAATTTACGGGCGGGCACGGGGTTGGGTTGCCCAGGCAGGAAACGCCCTGAACGCTACCGCATTAATTGTTGAATAATACTCCCGGTACTGCCATTCGGCCGCATAATGCGCAGCATGGCCGCCAGTGTAGGTGCAATATCGGTAATGCTTACGGGCGCAAATGTTTCCCCGGACGGAATTTTCCAGCCGTACCAAATCAGTGGAACATGCGCATCGTAGGGATATGGGGAACCATGCGTGGTGCCCCCGAGGCTGAATAACTTGTCGTCGGCATGCCAGGCAGGTTCGAGTTGAAACAGTACGTCGCCGGATCGGCGGGGATGCAAACCACGGCGAATTTCCGGTGCGAATGGATACTCGGACGGCAAGGCCAACATATCGGCCGGCGTATAGGCATCGTAAACTCCGGGCTGTTTGCGAAGGAATGTTTTTAGCGCCTCGCAGGCATGCTCCAATTCGATTCCAGCAGCATGAAGCGCCTCGTGGTCCAGCCAAATCTGCTGATTGGCCACATCGAGTACAAACGTTCCGGGACGGCCGAATTTTTCAGTCAGTGCCTGGTTGAACTGCCCCACGCTGGTGCTTTCCGGAAACACCCCGGCGGGGATTTCCAGGTCGTGCAGGTGTGCGGGCGTTTCGCCACCGCCGTGGTCGGCAGTCAGAAAAACCAGCACATTGTTTTTTCCAAATTTTTCATCCAGGGCACGCAGCAAGCGGGTGATCTGGCCATCAAGCCGCAGATACATATCCTGCGTTTCTTCGGCATGGATACCGAACTGGTGCCCGCAGTAATCCGGCCCGGAAAAACTCAGACACAACACGTCGGGGTACTCATCCTGCCCCAACTCCATTTTGTCAATGGTTTCCAGCGCAAAGTCCACGGTGAACATATTGCCCCCGGGTGTGAAGCGCAGGAGCGTGTAGCCTGTTTTTTGTTTGATGGCAGGCAGGTCGTAGGGGAAATTCTCGGGGATTGCCAGGTATTTGCCGTCGTCGTATTTGTCCCAGGCTTCGCCAAAACTTTCCTCGTAGGGCTCGGGACGGAGTTTGCTCCAGGGCTGGGAGAGGTAAGTATCAGGCAAGCGCCGGGCATTAAAATCCTGCACCCACTGGGGCAGGCCAAGGGAATCGGGGTAATACGTGGACGTGATCCAGTTGCCGGTTTTGTCGTCAAACCAGTACGCAGCATTGGGAATATGCCCGGCGGGCAGGATACTGCCGCGGTCTTTGAGGCACACGCCGACAACTTTGGAGCGGAAATTATTGGACAGGCGCAGCTCGTCGGTGATGGTAGTGCTGAGCAATGCGCGGGGCGAATGCCGGCCGGCGCGTTGGGCATCAGTGCCTACCGGGTATTCGGTGGTATCGGCAGTTACGTATCGGCTGCGACGCCAGGAACGATCGTACCAGTCGTTGCCTATGATGCCGTTGACGGCGGGGGTAGTGCCGGTATAAATGGCCGCGTGTCCCGGCCCGGTGTAGGTAGGCACGTAATTGAACTGAGCATTTTCACAAGAAAATCCCTCGCGCAACAGGCGCTTGAAACCACCGGGGCCGTACTTGGACTGATAGCGGTAGAGGTAGTCGTAGCGCATTTGGTCCACCACAATACCGACGATGAGTTTGGGCCGATCGGGCACGGTTTGGGCAGAGAGTACGGCCGAAAGGAAAATGCAGAGACAGATTGTCAGTGGCAGGCGTTGAAGCATCGTATCGATAGGTTTGTTCAAACTGTAATTGCGCAAAGATGGAGATTCCGTAGTAAACAGACAGCGAAGGAATCCCCACGGGCGGAAACCAATGGCCAATATTTCTGTTCCTTTGCAGCCCAAAATTTGAACAGCACCCGACATGTCCAACCGCCCGCCTGCCACCCTCGATTGGGTTTTGCTTTTCCTGCTAAGCCTGATCTGGGGCGCTTCGTTTATTTTCATCAAACGATCGGTAGCGATTTTCGACCCCATGCAAATGGCCATGTGGCGCATGGTACTCGCATTGGTGGTTTATCTGCCGATAGCAGCAATTTTCTGGTCCAAAATTGACTGGAAACGCTGGAAATCGCTCCTGGTCGTGGCATTTTGCGGGTCGGCGATTCCCAATTTCTTTTTTGCCGTAGCGCAGCAACACGTGAGCAGCAGCCTTGCCGGCGTACTGAATTCGCTGACGCCTTTATTCACGCTCTTGCTTGGTGTGGTGTTTTTTCAAATGGTTTTTAATAAAAATAAAATACTGGGCGTGGTGCTGGGCCTGGCTGGAGCGGCCATACTCATTCTGTTCAACAGCAGCAGCGCTGTACAGGGCAACTGGTTTTACGCGACCCTCTGCGCCGGGGCTACGGTGTGTTACGCCATCAATGCCAATGTGGTAAACCGCGACCTGCGCGACCTGCATCCGGCAGCTATTGCCTCCTCGGCATTCGTGATCACCGGAGCCATTTTCCTGGTCGGCTTGTGGTGGTCGGGCGGCTGGAGCACGGCATTTCAGCATCCCGAGGGCTTGAACGGTCTCGGCTACATTTTTTACCTCTCGGCAGTGGGTACCGTAGGCGGATCTATCCTGTACTTCTGGCTCCTGCAACGCACCAGCGCCCTCTTTGCCACGTCCGTCACCTACCTGCTGCCCGTAGCAGCACTGGCCCTTGGCGCTTTGGACGGAGAGGCCGTTGGCATGACAGACCTGATCGGCACGGGTGTTATCCTGCTCGGGGTGTATTTGGCGCGCAAATAATCGGGCCAAGATTACCCCCGTCCCATCCCCGGCATCCACTCGCCGCTGCCCTGGCGGTCCGAACGGGGAGATGGTTCTTTCTTTGTCTTGAAATGCCGCAGATTGTAGGTGAACGACAACATTACGAACCGTTGCAACGCATTGGTTTGCAGGTCCTCAATGTAGGATTCGGTGATATTCCGGCTGATGCTGCGGTTTTGGCCAAGCACGTCGTTGAGGGCCAATGCAATCTCGCCGCGCTCGTTTTTGAATACTTTTTTACCGATGGCGAGGTTCCAGAGCCAAAAATTTTGGTTGAAGCCGTCGGATAAACCGGAGTTGAACGTATGGCTCACATCAGTGCGCAACACGAACCCTTCATAGATGATCCAGTTGAACTTGAGTCGCGATGTTTGGCTGAGATACTCGGTGTTGCCGGCGGTTTGCAGGGTGTTTTTTACCGTGTTGTAACTGGGTCTGGCAGACAGGGTAAAATCCACCCGTTCGCTGATATTACTGGCGAACGTGAGACCAAATCCGACGATGTTGTTGTTGGCATAGTTCGGCACGTCATTGACAAGGCCCGGGGTACGGGAATAGTTGTACGAAATATCCACATTAACATTGGTTTTCAGCCCTTTAACCGGTAATCCGTACGACAAAAAAGAACGTGCGTTCCGGTACCCGTTGAGGTTGACCGGGCGGGAAATACGGGCGCCCGGCGGCACATTGTACTCCTGCAGGATGGGGTGATCGCTGCTGGCCAGGTAGGTGGCATTGGCAATGTAGGCATCGGTAAGGCCACCGCCGGCCATGACGAAGAAGGTGCTGCCTTTTTCGGGGTTGGAGCCCTGGTACCGCATAAACAGGTTTTGCTGAAACGACTGACGCAGGTTTGGATTACCTACGCTGAGCTGCAGCGGGTTGGTGTTGTTCAGCACATCCTGCAACTGCTCCACAGAGGGCAATTGTGTACTGGTGCGGTAATTCAACCGAATGTTGCGGTTTTTGTCCAGGCTGTAACGAAACATAGCCGAGGGCAGCACATTGAAAAATGTCTGGTTGATGGTGGCCGGCTGCGGAAAGGTTTTTTCATTGGCCAGATCAGCCCATTGTACGTTGGTGCGAATATTGAAATTCACGTCGCGCCCTTTGCTATAGTTATAGCCCGCTCCGGTTTGGTGGGTCACATAATCATTGGAAAAAACGTTCGTCAGCGGTTCATTGAGCAGGGTGTAGCCCTCGTCGGGGGTAAAAAAATCGTAGGTGTATTTATCGGATGCCTCCTGCTGGTAACTGAGGCGGTAGTTGAACAACAGTTGGGCATTCTCGCTCACCGGTTCGGTGTACTCCATATTGCCGGCAGCGTTCCAGCTGTTCAGATCAAGGGTGGAATACTGGTCGAGATTGCTTTGGATGGGCTGCCCGGTATAGTACACATCCTGGGATTGCAGGGTGCTGTTGCCGTTTTTGGGTGCATAGCCGGAACTCAGGTTGATCGAGAAGGTGCGCCCTTTTTTGGCCAGTCGGTGGCGCCACAGCAGGTCGCTGTTCAGGCTGACACCGGTGAGGTCGGAGCGGAAGATATTGTCTGTTTGGCTCAGGAGGTTGTTGTCGAAACTGGTTTGTCCGAGCGTAGTGGAGTTGCCGTCATTTTGCTGGATACTCAGGCGGGGCCGGAACAACAGGGTGTTCATGCTGTCGAGCTTAAACTCGATGCGGGCATTGAACCGGTGGTTGATGTTGTCCGTATTGGAGTTGTTTTCCTCGCCGTAAAGTTCGGCCAGGCCGCCGTCGCTGTTGAGAAACTGGCGGAAGGTATTGGACTCGGAGAAACTATTGCTTTTGTTGAAAAAATAGCTGGCGCTCGCTTCGGTTTTGCTGCCCCACTTATCGGAATAGTTGATGCCCACGGCTGTCGTGGTAGCAATACCGCCTTGTGGGCGCACCAAAAAATCGCCACCACCGCCGCCGCCGGTCGGGCGCCCGCCGCCGCCGCGTCCGCCCATCATACCACTTGGGCGCCCGCCACCACCGCCGCCCATGACACCGAGCAAGTCATCGGAGGAAAAATTCTGGACGTTAATGTTGTTGGTCATCCCGATGAACGAGATACGCCGGTCGCCGTCGAAATAATTGATGTTGCCGCCGCCCTGGTACTTATCCTCGTAACCATAGCCGGCGTACACCTTTCCAAACTGGCCACTGCGCATATTGGTTTTGGTGACGATATTGATCGTTTTGGTGGTATTTCCGTCCTGAAATCCAGTAAACTGCGCCTGCTCACTCTGCTGGTCGAATATTTGCACCTTGTCAATAACCTCGGCAGGCAGGTTGCGCAACGCAGCGGCTGGATCATTGCCGAAGAAGGGTTTGCCGTCCACCAGCACCTGCGTAACATTTTCGCCCTGAGCCTTGATCGCGCCGTTTTCTACCGTCACCGAAGGTAGTTTTTCGATAAGATCCGACGCGTCTGCATCTTTCATCACTTTAACGGCATTGGCATTGAACTCTGTGGTATCACCTTTTTGCTGGGAAATGGGCACTGTGGCTTTAATATCCACCCCGCTGAGAACAACCGGATCGGGTTCCAGGGTCAACGTCCCCAACTGCACGTCGGCATTAGACACCGTGACCTCACGTTTTAGCGCACTGAAACCAATGGCCGTGACGACCAGGCGGTAGCCGCCTTTGCCAATTCCGCTGAGTACAAATGCCCCGTCCGCGCCGGTGGCGGTATTTTTCACCGCATCGCCCCAAGGATGCTGCAAACTGATCGTTGCGCCGGGCAGCGTGCTATTCGCATCATCAACGATTCTGCCTTTGATAGAAAACGTTTGGGCGCTCAGCAGGTTGGCGAGCAGCAGAAAAAGAGCGAGGGCGAGATTTTTCATACATTGAAGTTTACAGGGTTTTGGGGTTTATGAATGTTGAGCCTGTATTGCTCAACACCCATAAACCCCTTGAACCATTTTGAAATAGTAATTACGTACGCTTACTGTTTGTCATCAGAGTCCGGCGTACTCTTTTTGGCTTTTTTGCCTTTCTTATCCTTCTTGCCTGTTTCGGCAGGCGGACCGGCTTTCGGGCGGTTTCCATCGCCCCAGTTGCCGCGGTTGGCGCGTTGTTCTTCGCGGAATGCGGTCCATTTCTGCCACTGTTCCTGCGTCACGATGGTTTGCAATTCCTTATCCTGTTCCTGGCGCATAGCGGTCATTTTCCCCCGCATGGATTCCCAGTCGCCGTCGGCGTTTTCACGCGCCGCCTGCGCTTGTTTGGCGTACTTAAGGTTGATTTCCTGCACCTTGCCGGCTTGCGCCTCGGAGAGGGAAAGCTGCTCCGTCATTTGAGCAGTTTGCTGTTTAGCCCTTTGTTCGGGGTTCATGTCGCGGCCACCGCCGCCGGGTTGAGCGTAGAGTACTCCGCCGACCAGAAGGAACAAAGCCACTATGGAATACTGAAGCGATTGAAACATGTACTTTTTCATAATCGTGTGTTTTTGTATTTGAATAAGCAGTCGCAAAGGTGCAACAAGTGCTTTCCTGCTTTTATAAAATTCAATGAACACCGCAGATTCACCCATAAACACCCGCTTTATCTCATAAACCCAATTTCTTGCAAAAATCAGCCGGACATTGAGCCGATCCCGGGGTTGAAAGGCAACACACCGGTGTTGGTTGAGAATAATTGGGCAGATGCAAGACGTTTGGCACCTTTGCAACTATGCATTTACCGCGTCGAAATACCTGGTTACAAATTCTATTCTGGGGTGCCCTGTGGGTACTGGTGCCGGTGGCCCTCGCCGGCAACTGGGAAAACACCGAGCGGCTCGTCGTGCGGAGCGCCGTAGTGCTCACAGGCATCGCCCTCGTCGTGTGGGCTAATGTGGAAATTTTGCTCCCCAGACTTTATTTTAACAAAAAACAGGTCGCTTACATCCTGGCGGGACTGGCGCTTCTGGTGGGCATTGTTTTGCTGGTGGACTGGGATGCGGCGCCCTGGGCCGAACATTTTACCCGGCCACGCACCAATGACAGTACCGGCCGCGGCGGCAATCCACATAACAATCCGGGGTACCGCAGCATGAAATATATCGGTATGGCCATGCCTTATTTCACGGCATTGATCGGTAGCGCCCTGTTTGAAGTGGCCAGTTTTGCCAACCGCAAGGAGCGCGAGGCCACGGAGTTTCGCAGCGAAAAACTGGAGGCTGAACTAAAGTTTCTCAAATCCCAAATCAACCCGCACTTCCTGTTCAACGCCCTGAACAACATTTATACCCTGACGGTCATCAAGTCTGATCAGGCGCCCGACAACCTGCTCAAACTATCCGGTATGCTGCGCTATATGTTGTACGACTGCAAAGCCGACCGTGTACCACTGGGCAAAGAAATTGAATACTTGCGGCACTTCATTGATCTGAACCTGCTCAAAGACAGCCGGGGACTCAATGTGACGGTAAGCCTTGATGAATCGCGGCCGGCGCTGTCCATCGCTCCAATGCTTCTGATTCCTTTCGTGGAAAACGCATTCAAACACAGCAAAATTGAGGATCGCGCACACGGCTGGATCCGCATCGAATTGCAAACTGCCGCCGGTCATATTCAATTTACTGTGGAAAACAGCGTGCCAGAAACCGCCCACACCAAGGACCAATCCGGCGGCATCGGCCTGAAAAACGTGCGCCGCCAACTCGAACTCCTCTACCCCGACCAACACGAACTAACCATTGAACCCGGACCAGATACTTTCCGCGTCCGACTGAAATTGTTGGTTGAGAACGGTTGAGAAAAGTTGAGAGGGTTGAGACGGTTGAGTTGAGAGCCCGGCTGCTGCTTAAGACTGTTCAGAAAGCTCTGAACTTTCCCAACATCCCTCCTCAACCCTCTCAACTTTTCTCAACCTTTCTCAACTTTTCTCAACCTTTCTCAACCATAACACAATGAAACCCATCCGTTGCCTTGTCGTGGACGACGAAGAACTCGCCCGCACCCTGCTCCAGAACTACATTGGGCGGCTGCCCCATCTGGAACTCGTCGCTTCCTGCGCCAACCCGCTCGAAGCTATGAGTGTACTCCAGCAGCAGCCCATTGACCTGTTGTTTCTCGATATCCAAATGCCCGAACTTACCGGAATTGAGTTTCTCCGCACCCTGACGTACAAGCCGCTGGTCATTTTCACCACAGCTTATACCGAATATGCGCTGGACGGTTATGCGCTGGATGTAACCGATTACCTGCTCAAACCTTTTTCCTTTGAACGGTTCCTGCAAGCCGTGAACAAAGCGGGAACACTCTTGCAGTCCCGTAACGGAAATACCCCGATCGTTCTGGAAACCGAAACGCCCGTCAAGGACTACATTTTGGTAAAAGCCGACCACAAGGTACATCGGCTCAAAATGGACGATATTCTCTACATCCAAAGTATGCGGGAATATGTAGCCTTCCACACGTCGTCCGGCCGTTTACTTTCCCTCAATGCACTGAAAAACCTGGATGAAGAATTACCCCCGGAGCGATTTATCCGAATCCACAAATCCTATATTGTGGCGATAGACAAGATAGATACGCTCGAAGGAAACCTCGTACACGTAGGCAAGGAAAAACTGCCCATCGGAGCAAGCTACCGGGACGCGGTGGTGCGCAGGGTATTTTAAAAACCAAAGCACTAAAACACAAAACCCCAAAGCCCCAAAGCCCCATAACACGCACAAACGATGCATGATGAATAGATTTTTCTACCCGATTTTCGCACTTCTTTTCCTGCTGCCGCTCGTTTCTTTTGCTCAGGACCGCATCACGGGCCGGCCATGGGCTACCCGCAGCGAGGTAATTGCCCAAAACGGCATGGCCTGTACCAGCCACCCGCTCGCCACTCAGGTTGCCCTCGATATTTTGAAAAAAGGCGGCTCGGCCATTGATGCAGCCATCGCAGCCAATGCCTGCCTCGGCCTAATGGAACCCACCGGCAGCGGTATCGGCGGCGACCTGTTCGCAATCGTGTGGGATGCCAAATCCCAAAAATTGTACGGCCTGAACGCCAGCGGGCGCAGTCCCAAGGCGCTCACCCGCGCGTACTTTTTAGAAAAAGGCCTGACGAGCATCCCGTCCTACGGTCCGTTGCCCGTGACGGTACCCGGCTGCGTGGACGGGTGGTTCGAACTGCACCGTCGGTTTGGCAAATTAGGAATGGGCGAAATCCTCCAGCCCGCCATTGGATATGCCGAGCAGGGATTTCCCGTAACCGAACTCATCGCCTACTACCTGCAAGCCAGTACCCGCCGCTTTGCGGAATATCAGAATTTCACGGAAACGTATACCCTTCAGGGCAAAGCCCTCGAAAAGGGTAGTATTTTTAAAAACCCCGCCCTGGCCAAGACGTACCGCCTGTTGGCTGAAAAAGGCCGTGATGAATTTTACAAGGGCAGTATTGCCCGCACCATCGCCACATTTATGCAGGAACAGGGCGGTTTTCTGGCGCTCAACGATCTCGCCGAACACCGCAGCGAGTGGGTGGACCCTGTCAGCGTCAATTACCGCGGATACGATGTGTGGGAACTGCCGCCCAACGGCCAGGGCATCGCCGCCCTGCAAATGTTGAATATCCTCGAAGGTTTTGATTTCAAACCGGAAGACTACGGCACGGCGCGACACATTCACCTGTTTTCTGAAGCCAAAAAACTGGTTTTTGAGGACCGGGCCAGGTACTATGCCGACCCTGCGTTTTCCAAAACGCCCGTGCAGGAACTGCTCAGTAAGGAATACGCCGCCCGACGCAGGGCACTGATCAATCCCGACCGGGCCGGCACCCGTGTAGCCGCCGGCGACCCGTTCGCCAACAACACGATTTACATGACCGTAGCCGACCGGGAAGGCAATATGGTCAGCCTCATTCAGAGCAACTACCGGGGTATGGGCAGCGGTATGGTGCCGACCGGGTTAGGTTTTATGCTGCACGACCGGGGCGAGTTGTTCAGTTTGGATACTGCGCACGCTAATGTTTTTGCTCCCGGCAAACGCCCGTTCCACACCATCATTCCGGCGTTTATTACCAAAGACGGGCAGCCATTCCTCAGTTTTGGCGTCATGGGCGGCGATTTTCAGCCGCTCGGCCACGTCCAGATTGTCCAGAACATCATTGATTTTCAGATGAACATCCAGGAGGCCGGCGATGCTCCGCGCATAGATCACCAGGGCGGCAACAGCGACCCCACCGGCGCGGCCACCGGCGGCAGTACCGGCGGCGGCCAAATCCTGCTCGAAAGCGGCATTCCTTACGAAACCATCCGCGAGCTCCTGCAAAAAGGCCACCGGGTTGGCTACGGACTCGGCGGCTATGGCGGCTATCAGGCTATCCGTTGGGATCCCGTGCGGAAGGTATATTTCGGCGCCAGCGAAAGCCGAAAGGATGGCGGAGCGGCAGGTTTTTGAAATGGCTACCTTTGCAACCCTTTTGCCCCCGGGGCGTTCTTACTGGCCCCAATACACCAACATCAACCGCCCATGCAGCACCTCGCCTACCTCAACAAGTTTTTCTGGAAATATCGCTGGCGCTTCCTCCTCGGGATCGTGTTTGTTGGCTTTGCCAACTGGTTCCGCGTGTGGCAACCCAAGATTATCCGGGAAGCACTGGACACGGTGGTCACGCAGGTGCAGCACTACAAAGACACCGGCGGCATTTCGGCGCACCCGGAAGCATACGAGGAACTGGGCACACAGATTGCCTGGTTTGGAGGAGCAGTCATCGTGCTGGCTTTTCTGATGGGCCTGTTCATGTTTTTTATGCGCCAGACCATTATTGTGATGAGCCGACTCATTGAGTACGATATGCGCAAGGAACTCTTTGCGCACTACACAAAACTGGATCTGGCTTTTTTTAAACGAAACAGCACGGGCGACCTTATGTCGCGCATTTCGGAGGACGTGTCCAAGGTGCGGATGTTCCTTGGCCCTACCATTTTGTACGGCCTCGACCTGATTTTTTTGTTCGTACTGACCATCTCGTCCATGCTGCGCGTGAGTGTGCCGCTCACGCTGTGGTCGTTGTTACCACTGCCGTTTCTCAGTATTTCGATTTACTGGGTGAGTAGTGTGATGAACAGGCGCAGCGAAAAAATCCAGCAGCAACTGGCCGTGCTCACCAGTACCGCCCAAGAGGTGTACAGCGGTATCCGGGTAGTGAAGAGTTATGCGCAAGAGGATGCTATGGGTCGCCATTTTGCCGAACAAAGCGAGGTGTATCGCCAAAAAACGCTGGGACTCACCCGGGTGGATGCCTTCTTTTACCCGCTCATGATACTCATGGTAGGCGCCAGCACCATCATCACCGTCTATGTCGGGGGGCTGCAAGTCGTGCAGGGCAATATAACCACCGGCAACATCGCCGAGTTTGTGATTTATATTAATATGCTCACCTGGCCCGTGACCGCTATCGGCTGGATTGCCTCCCTGACCCAGCAAGCCGCTGCTTCGCAAAAACGCATCAACGAATTTCTCGCCACCAAACCGACGGTAGAAAACGACCACCACCTCCCGGCAACCACCTTCCGAGGCCATATTGTTTTTGAAAATGTAGGCTTCGTATATCCCGATACGGGTATCCGGGCGCTGGAAAATGTGTCGTTCGAAGTGTTGCCCGGTCAAAAAATGGCCATCGTGGGCCGCACAGGGTCGGGCAAGACAACCATTGCCGACCTGTTACTCCGTATGTACGATGTAACGGAAGGCCGTATCCTGCTCGACGGCAAGGATTTGCGCGAACATGACCTGTACCAGTTACGCCGCCGCATCGGGTATGTCCCGCAAGATGTGTTTCTGTTTTCGGACACCGTACAGGGAAATATTGCCTTCGGTAACGCTGACATTGCCCGCGAACAGGCCGAGTTTTTTGCCAAAAGCGCCGCAGTGCATAGTGACATCATGGGCTTGCCCAAAAACTACGAAACCCTGGTGGGCGAACGGGGTGTAACCCTCTCCGGCGGTCAAAAACAACGCATCAGCATTGCGCGGGCATTTGCCAAACAGCCCGATATCGTGCTGCTCGACGACTGTTTATCTGCGGTGGACACGCATACGGAAAGCCAGATTTTGGGCTACCTGAGCCAGGCACTGGCTGACAAAACAGCCATTATCATTACCCACCGGATTTACGGGATGCTGGAGTTTGACAAAATTATTGTGCTGGAAGACCACCGGATTGCCGACTCCGGCACACACGAAGAACTGCTTGCCAAAGGCGGTTACTACGCCGAGTTGTTCGAAAAACAATCCGCAGGGGGACTTGTCGAATAAACGTCTGCTATTGCCCGTTGGGGCGGAGCGCTTGTATTGCCGGCTGGAGTCTGAGTACTTTCACATTCGCTCCGGCTTTTGCCGCGGATTTAATGGTTTGCAACGCCCTGGCTGTATCGCCCTTTTGCATTTGGGCATCCACGGCTATTTGTACGGCTTCCACATTTGTTGGATCACGTCTCAAAACTTCTTTCGCCTGCGTTTCTGCGCTGGTTGCATCGCCCAGGCCAAGGTTTGCCTTCGCTGCTCCGATGCGGGCGTCAAGGTTGTTTTTGCTGGAAGCGACAATACGCTCCATTTTGTCGCGTCGCCGCTCAAGTGCCGAAGTACTGTCTTGCACCTGCCGTGCTTTATCCTCTATCCAGGTACTGTCCAGGTCGCCGTATTGTTTGGCTGTTTGAAGTTCCTGATTGGCTTTTTCCGGCTGACTACTGCCCAAAAACGCCTTGATGCGCGCCTCGCGCAAAGCCGGCTCCACCGTTTTATTTGAAGGGGATACTGCCTCCAAATCGCGCGCTGCGGCCCGGTAATCCTTGAGCTGAAGCAGCAGGGCGCCGCGTTTGGTGTGTGCTGTGGCATTATCCGGGAAATGCTCCAGCACTTTATCATACTCGGCAATTGCCTTTTCGGGCTCGTTCTGCACAAAATAACGGTCGGCCATAATGAAACTGGTGGTCGTGTCCACCGGATGGGCCTCCGCGCCCGGATCATCGCTTTTGAGGGCAGCAAGGTCCGCGTCCATGGCTCGCAGTGCATTGGCAGCAATGGGCGATCGTTTGTAGTTGGCCAGTACCATGTACAACATCCGGCTCACGGCTTTTACGTCACTTGTCAGAGCGGCTTCCTCCGTTACAGAGAGCAGGCGGTTAATGGTCGTATCTCCGCCGAAGCGAACGCCGCCGCCATCGAGCAGGCGGTAGCGCACGTCAATGGTATAGCTGTTGTTTTCGCGTTTCCGGACTTTGCCCCAAACCAGCATTTGTGCGCTGCAATTGCGCGCTATGTCAACGGCTTGCGCGGAATTGGGGTAGTTTTGATCAATATCGTAGCGCTTGTGTACGTCTGCGATCGTCTTGGTACGTAATTCCGGTGTCTGATCAATCCAGTCATTCAGCTCATCCATGATGTCAATGGCCGGATTTTCGCCGCGCTGTGCCCCCATAAAAGGAAGAATCATCACGCGCGTTTCAGCCTCTTCGCTAAACGAGGGGCAATCCTCGGACTGGTATAAAAATACAAACCACAACACAGCGGCGATGATCAATGCAGCTCCACCGCCAATGGCGTAGTAACGCCACACTTTGGTACGGCTTGGTTCGGACTCTTGCTCGAAGGAAACTTTTCCGGACTCCAGCAGTCGTACGATTTTGAGGGCATTATCAGCCAGTTGATTGGTCGTACGGCGCGCCTCGTCTCCAGAGATCGTGCCTTTCAGATTCTGGGCCTTCAACTGATACAGATCGCCCTGGTTGACTCGGGCAATATTGGCCAATTCAGCGTATTCCTCCGAAGATTCCAATAGTATGACCAACTGGTCGTAGCCCTCCTCCAGATTACCCTGGCTGACGAGCTGTTTTATTTGAGCAAGCGCCTTTTTGATCTCCATGGTTTCGATTGATTTCGAATAATGCAATTGTCCTGCCAAGCCCTAAAGCAGGGGTTTCAGCACTTTCCACACGGTTTCAGCTACGATCCGGTGGCCGGTTTCATTGGGGTGGATACCGTCGGGGAGGTTAAGGTTTGGCTCACCGCCCACCCCTTCCAGCAGGAACGGTATGAGCGCAGCGCCGTTGGCTTTGGCCAGGTCAGGGTACATTCGGGCAAAGGTTTTGGTGTATGTCGGCCCGAGGTTGGGAGGCGCCAACATGCCGGCCACCACGATTTTACAATCGGGGTATTTAGCTTTTACCCGGTCTATAATTTCCTGAAGATTTTTTTTCGATTCGTCTAACGGCAGACCGCGCAAGGCGTCGTTTCCGCCGAGTTCCAGCACGAAAACATCCACGGGTTGGGAAAGAATCCAGTCAATCCGGTTTTTGCCGCCGGCGGTGGTTTCGCCGCTGTTGCCGGCGTTCACACACAGGTAGGGCAAACCGAGACTGTCTATTTTTTTTTGGATCAGCGCCGGGAAGCCCATTTCGGGCGACAGTTGGTAGGCGGCTGTGAGGCTATTCCCAAAAAAAACAATGGTTTTGCGCGACGTTGCGGTAACTTCGGCAGGCGCAGCATTTGCACTGCCGGCGTCGGCAGATTTCTCGGGAGTGGACTGATTTTGGCAAGCGCCAAAAGCGGCTACGAGAAGGGCGGAGAAAAAAACAGTACGGATTAGAAACATGGCGGAATCGCGCTTTTGAGCAAAGGTACAATAAGTGTTGCTTTGACGGCGTGAGAAGCCAAACAGCGTTTTCGGCCCCAGGATGGCAAATAAACCTGTTTTTTTAAAAACTTTAACCCATTGCACCGTCAGACCGGTGTGCAATTGGGCAATCTGCCGCACATTTGCCCCAAGCCTGACACACTCAAATATGCCACGTCCACAACGTTCCGCAGAAGAATACGTCCGGGGTATCCGCGCCGGCGACCGCGTCGTGCTCGCCCAGGCGATCACGCTGGTGGAAAGCACTCGCCCGGCACATCAGGCGTTGGCGCAAACGGTCATCCAGCAAATCCTGAACACTCCGGTACCACCCGAGTCAAAACTCAAAACCTTGCGCATCGGTGTTACAGGGGCGCCGGGGGCCGGTAAAAGCACCTTCATCGAGGCACTCGGAATGCACCTGGTGGAGCAGGGCAGGCGGGTGGCCGTGTTGGCGATAGACCCGTCAAGCTCCGTTAGCCGGGGCAGTATTTTGGGCGACAAAACGCGTATGGAGCGGCTTTCATCCTCGGAACAGGCATTTATCCGGCCCTCTCCGGCGGGCGATTCGCTGGGCGGTGTGGCGCGTAAAACCCGCGAAACAATCCTGCTCGTAGAAGCGGCGGGCTACGACACGGTATTCGTGGAAACGGTCGGCGTGGGACAGTCGGAAACCGCCGTACACCGCATGACCGATGTGTTTGTGCTGCTGTTACTGCCGGGCGCCGGCGATGAGTTGCAGGGCATCAAACGTGGTATTGTGGAAATGGCGGATGTACTCGTTGTAAACAAAGCCGACGGTGACCGCATCAAACTCGCCAACCAGGCCCGCGCACACTACTTGAATGCAACCCACTTGCTCCCGCCAAACGCCAGCGGTTGGGCGCCACACGTGCTGTCCTGTAGCAGCCAGGAAGACACCGGAATAGCCGAAGTATGGGGCGCCATCGAGGAATACCGGGAAAAGACACAGGCAAACGGCTTCTTTGCCGAAAACCGCCGCCAACAGGCACAATACTGGCTACAGGAAACGCTGGAGGCGGGGCTACGAGCAGCTTTTTATGGACACCCGGAGGTTAAACGCCAACTTGCGGCACTGGAGCCGGAGGTTTTGGCCGGGCAGATGTCGCCGTTTGCAGCAGCAGAGCAGGTGCTGCGGGCGTATGCTCCGGCGGAATTTGCCCCGCCGCCACCGGGTACTTGATTGATTGGTACATAGTCAAAACAAAAAAACGCCGAGCGAGTCGTTCCTCGCCCGGCGCCAAACCAAAACCCTAATTGCTTATTTGTTTGGGTACTACACGGGTGTGTATGCTGAATTCGAAATCATTAGTAGTATGTGCAACAACTTAACAACTCATCACTTATCGCTCATAGTTCATCACTATTCCGAGTGATCGAAATACTGCGCCAAGGCTTCCAGGAAGATATCTTTCTGACCGGCAGAAACAGTAAGCGTTGCGCTGTTTTGGAGTACAACATGTCCCCCTTTTCCTTTCACATATTTTTTGATGTGCCGCAAATGGATCGTGTGTGAGCGGTGGATGCGCACAAATGCCGAGACCGGCAGCATGAGTTCCACCTCGCGCAGCGTGCGGCACACCAGGATTTGCCGGCCATCCAGAAAATGCAGCACCGTGTAATTACCGCTCGCTTCGAGGTACGCGATATGCTTGACCTTCTCAAAACACAGGCCGTCCATCGTGGGCAAAACTACCTTGCTGGACTTCCCCGGGTCGTATGGTTGCGTACGACCCGGGGCTGGCGTCCGGTAATGGTCGGTGGTTAATGGCAGCGCGCGGGCACTGCGCACGGGTTCGGAGAATTCGGCAGCGGTCGGGTACGGTAAAGCGGTCATCATAGCAGTGCAATTTGAAATAAATGATGGGACAAAAGTATCGGCACGTCCAACCGTGACCAACCCAAGTTTGGCGGATAAGTCAGGTTTCAAAGGCTTCTTTTGCATTTGGCCGGCCGGCAAAAAACCGGCACTTTTGTCCAATCAAAAACAACTTTTGCCGATCCGCCGTCGGCATTCGGGGTATCAGGCACCAAACCCAAACATGTCCAAGACACCTTCCGACAAACTCTTTCGCCTCATTCGCGGGCTCACGCCTGTGGAGAAGCGGTATTTTCATGTTTTTGTGGGCGGCAAAGTCGGACAGACCAGTAAGTATGTGCAATTGTTTGATGCCATTTCGGAGGTGGACTCCTTCGACGACGAAGCGTTGCGCCGGAAAATCTACCAGAACAATCCGGTGGAAAGCAAGAAATTCTCGGAGCTTAAGGCATATCTGTATGACCTTATCCTGAAGAGTTTGCAGGCCTTTGATGAGCAGCATTCCGTAGATTTTCGGATAAACCACCAGTTACAAAGTGTGGCTGTTCTGTTCAAACGCGGGCATTACGACGCCTGTCAGGAATTACTCCGCAAAGCCGCCAAGACGGCACGCCACTACGAATGTTTTACTCATCTGCTGGAGATTGTACGCTGGGAAAAACACCTCGCGTACACCCGCATGGATGTAGATTTTTTACACAAGCAATTTGATCAGTTGCAATTCACCGAAAAACGCGCAATGGAGCAATTGCACAATGTGGCCCAGTATCGCAACCTCTTTTTCCAGGTCTATACCACCATCAAGCGCGATGCCCTGCACCGCGGCGAGGAGCGTATGGAGCGCCTGCAAAATATTGTACAACACGACCTGCTCCGCGACCTCGAACACGCACAATCGCACACCGCGCGGGTACTGTACTACCGCACGCTCAACCTGTACTTTTATGCCGCATCCGAACGCGAGCAGTTTTACGACACCGGCCTAAAAATGATTGAGCTTCTGGAGTCGCAACCCCACTTTTTGACAGAAAACCTGGCCGATTACATTGCTGCACTCAGTAATTTTATCCTCTCCTGCGGTCTGCTGGAGCGCTATGACGAAGTGCGCATCGCACTGGATAAACTACAGAAAATCAAACCATTAACTGCGGACGACCGTTTAAAAATTCACCGGCAATACTATACCAACAAGTTTGTCCTGTGCATTTTTACCGGTGATTTTGAAGAAGGACGCCGGGAAATGGATCGTTGCCAATCGGAGGCCGGCCGGCTCGATCCGCACGACTACGAGACGGCCAGTTTTTACTTTCAGTATTGTTGTATTTGTTTCGGCTGCGGTGACTACAACGGGGCGCTCGGCTACCTGAACGAGTGGCTCAACCAACCGCGCACCGTGGAGCGCGAAGACCTGCAAAGCCTCGCCCGAATCCTTGCACTCATCATCCATTTTGAAATGGGAAACACCCTTTTGATTGAATCCCTGATGCGCTCGGCAACACGATTTTTACAAAAGAAAAACCGCCTCTACGATCTGGAGCGGCGGTTCTTTCATTTTATATCCGAACTGATGCGCGTGCCCACGGAGCGGGAGCGGCAACATGCATTTCAAAAAATGCGCGACGACCTCGCGCAACTGTCTGATTGGCCGGGTGCCCGGGCGCTATTGCAAACGTTTGACCTGGACGCCTGGCTGGATGCCAAAATCAACAACCGGGCCTTTGCTGATTCCGTGAAAACCAAATGGGATCAAAAGAGACCGTTAACCTAAAAGATGCTGGTCTTGTCACCGGGACGCGTGATTGCCTCGCTCTCATCCGAGCGCGTATCTACGGAAGTCCAGCGGGTACGGTAGGTGAAGCGACGGCCGCGAATGATGTAGAAACCACCCTTAATGTGGTTCATTTCAGTTTCGTCCAGCGTGGTGACGAAGCTCTTGATCTTGAGATCGGTAAGTGAAAGTTTAGATTTTGCCATAAGATACAGAAGTTTGAATTGAGCAGAATGAAGATTAACAGTGCTAATGTAACCGAAATATAGACACCCTGTTCGGAGGCGCACTTACCAGTTTTTTGGAAAAGTCAGGTTTCAGAAGGTTGATTTTTTGAGCGTGATCGAAAAGATGGATGCGATTACGCGCAGAAAATTACAGATTTTGGAAAACCAATTCCGGCTCAAAGCCTGCGCGGATGAGTGCTGCGGCGATCTTGGCTCGGGCATTGGGGTCACTGCGGTACTGCCTGCGTTTTTTTTCCAAAATATCCTGCAGTACGGTAAGGTACTCCGTTTCGTCAATGGTATCAAGCGCCTGTACGATCAGATCAGACGCTATGGCACGCTGCCGCAGTTCCAGCCGGATGCGCACACGCCCCCAGTGGTTTACCCGAAACTTGCCGCCGGCAAAAGCGTGGGCGAAACGCTCCTCGTTCACAAAACCCTCGCCCATCAGCACCTGCCAAATTTGCTCGGCGGTTTCGCCTTCCAGTCCTAACTCGGCCATTTTGCGGTGTACCTCTTGCGGACAACGCTCCCGGTAGGCGCAGTAGTTTTCCATCTTGGCCAATGCCTCATCCGTGGTAAGGGGCTTGGCCGGTTGTTTTTGAAATGCCATACCGGGGCAAAATTGGGCATGTTTGAAGAAAAGAACAAGCGAAAGGCAAGAAGCAAATCTTGCTCCTTGCCCTTTACTAACTTGCGGGACTTACCGTTGCACCACGACCAAACGCCGAACCACAGCTTCCCGGGTTCGGATGAGCACCGAGTACATACCCGGTGGAAGGCGATCACAAGCCAGCATCACGTCAGGCATAGCGCGTCCATAGTGCTCCAGCACCGTCCGCCCTGTAGCATCAAGGAGAAATACTTGCACCTCGGGCTGATCCGGGCCGAGGTAACGCAGATACAGCTGCCCGCATGTCGGGTTTGGGTAAAGGACCCATTTGTTGTCCTTTGAAATATCCGGGGCCGAAACGCCAGTGTCCATCACGGGCACCACCTGTGCGTTGGTGCAGCCATTGGAGCCGGTCACAATCACCGTGTAATCTCCCGCCGTCAGGCCGTTTATATTTTCCAGATTGGAAATAAACTGTCCGTTGAAAAACCACTCCACCGTGTACGCCCCCGAATGGGAAACTGCAACAGAAATAGAACCAAGCCCCTGCCCAAAAGTGTCATGCACAACTTGAAGCACACCGATTTGTGGTATCTCTACGTCCTGCTGCACTGTGATGGTGACCGTACTCGTGCAGCCGTTCGCCGGGTTGACCACCTCCAGGGTATAGATGCCAGGCAGGGTAACCTCCGGGTTGAGCAGGTTGGAGAAAAAACCATTGGGACCACTCCAGGCATACACCAGGCCGGGCATATTGGCGGTGGCTTGTAGCACAATGGAGGGATTGGCACAAGTCAGTTTTCCCGACGATGTAATCAGCACAAGTGGCATTTGCTGGTCTATGTACACGGTAGCCGTAGCCACAGTGGAACATCCGTTACCGGGATTTGTAACGGCAACGGAGTAAATACCAGCCTCGTTTACGACAGGGTTTTGCTCCATAGAGATAAAGCCGCCCGGCCCAGACCAGGCAAAAATGGCGTTTGGCGTTACTGTTTCTGCTTGTAAAACAACACCGGGCTGGTTGCAGCGCAACGTATCGTCTGCTACGCTGACACTGGGCGCATTGCTATCCTGATAAATCTGAACGGTCGCTGTATTGGTGCAGCCATTTGGCGCCGTGGCCACCACCATATAGCAAAACCCGACAGGATTTTCCACACAAATACACTCCGACATGGGAATATCCACTTCGCAAGTGATCGTTGTGGTCTGGTTGTAACAATTAATGGTATCGGCAGAAACAGTGATGATCGGTATTTGAAAATCAGCGACAACCGTCATTTCGGCGGTTGTCGTGCAGCCGTTGGCTCCTGTAACGGTCAGCAGAAAAACACCGGGGCTGTCCACGATCGGGTTGGGGCCCGGAACAATGATGCCCGGCCCGGACCAGCTGCAAGTGCCTTGCGCGAATGGAGGGCACGGCAACACCAGATCAGGGTTGGTGCAGTTGATGACGGCATTGGCCGGGATGGAAATAGCTGGTGTGACCAGATCGGCCAGTACCAGTGCAGTGGTCTGGGCCGTACAACCTGTTGCCGGATCGGTTACTACAAGGATGTAGGCGCCAGGCTGATCTACAACCGGATCTTCCTCGCTGGAGAAAAACCCGCCTGGCCCCGTCCAGACAAACGACAAGCCTGCCGGAGTGGCGTTGGCGTCCAATTGCACCATAGGCTGGGCACAAGTAATGATTCCGTCTTGAACGGCCACCTGTGGAGGCGTCCCGCCAAATTGAACGGTAATGGTATCGGACGCTTCGCAGGTTTTCCCGCCGGCCATTGAGGTAGCTACCAAAATGTATGTCCCCGAACTGGAAACAGTTGCCGAGTTGCCCGTGGCAATGGTATCCCCGTCCAGCATTTTCCAGATTTTGGCACCCGGAGACGGGACGGCGTTCAATACAAGCGGCGGTTCGGTACAAAGCGGGTGCGGGATCGGTTCAATTTGTGCCAGCGGTTCGAGTACAGCTACTATGGGCAAAAAAACGGTGGAATCACATCCCAGATAGGATTCACAAACTTTACTGTGGTTGCCCACATCGCCGAATGCCTCTCCACAGATAACGATGGAATCGCCGGCACACAAGATTTGTGCAGCGTAGAAAAATCGTATCGGCGCCCGGATATTCACTTGCTGGCAAACAACACTATCGCAGCCTAAATAACTGGTGTAGGTGAAGCAGTAGGTTCCCGGAACCGGGCATTCTTCCCCCCAAGGAGTATAGTACGGGGCATCTTCGGCGCAGATGGTGACCGGGGGCAGGTTGGTGACCGGGATGGGCGTTACGGTTATTTGCTTACACCTCAGTGTGCCGATATAGCAGGAGTTGAGTGGTTGGACACAAACCTGACCTGAATTTGTGCCGAAGGTAATTTGAGCAAAATTGCTGCCGGCGCCGACCAATGTCGCCGGAGCAGGAAGGCCATTTATTAAACTACCAGGTGGAGCAGTCCAAGTGTATGCACCCGCTCCAGCTACAGTTAGTGTAGAATAATCAAATGTGCCGCCCGGACAAATGGCGGAAGGACCAAAGATTGGGCCGGTGATCCCTATCGGATTGGGAACTGCCGCACCAGGCGGAACTGCTGACAGTTGAAAATCGCACTGATCGCCGGCGTATCCATCAATCAACAGGAAGTATGTGGTGCCGGGTACCAATGATGCCTTGATGGATACCGGTGTGTCGCCGTAGCCCTGACCGCCCTCGTTGCAGGCAATCGGGTCATAATCGTTACATGACGGGTACAGCGCAATCTGAATGCCATTTCCATTCTCACAATTATACGGTGTTGCGGTAAACGTAGCAGACGCGGCACCTGCTACAAAGCCGATCCATTGCTCATTTTCGATGGTGCCACAAAACCCCGAGGGCGTTTGGCCGGTATAGCCGTAAGTAGAACCAGTGTATCCGTTGAAGTTGCACAACACGCAGGCGTCGTAACACAAGTCTGCGGGGAAATAATTGTCTTCCGGGCAAGGTGGCGGAAGAAATTCAGTTCCAATTGAAAAAAACAAACAAGATTCGGCGCCTTGCGAACAGGCGTTGATCGGCGTGACACAAAGACTACCGTTCTGACTACCAAGCGTCACGGTTACCTTGGTGCCTGCCGGCGCCGGGATGATCACGGGAGATGCCTGCCCATTGATCAGGATGTCGTTCGGCCCCGTCCAGCGGTAGGCCGTTGCCCCGGGAACAGCAGCCACCGAGTATTCCTGCACGCTGAACGGAGCGACTACCCACGGTCCTCCTATCGGTCCCGCTGAATCTACCGGCGGCGGCGCCACAGCATCGGCCGGCCCGGTCGCTATCTGAAAGGAGCACAAATCCCCGTCATAACCATCTACCATCAGGTAATATGTCTCTCCCGGAATAACATTCGCCGCTATGTCTCGCGCTACGTTTCCATCGCCGGGTTGTCCGGCGGCGCAAGCAATCGGCGCATCCGAGCAATTCCGATACAGGGCAATTTCGATGCCGTCGCCTGTTTGGCAATTCGACGGCATCACACTGATGGCAATACCATCCGCTCCAGCCACAAATGCAAACCATTGGTTGTTTTCCACCGCACCGCAAAAACCAGGTGCAGGGTTGGCCGTAAAACCATTTGTCTGCCCGATGCGCCCATTAAGGAAACAATGCAGGCACGCATCCGCACAGGCACTGGCGCCAGGCGTTTGGGCTGTCGTGCAAACGATGGGATTTTGACTCCAGAGAGAACCTGAGAAAAGGAGCAGGAAAAAGAGCGAAAGCAGGGGGTAATTTTTTTTCATGGTAAAATTTTCGTTGGTTATCGAACGTAGAAAAGAGGATGCGACACCAAAAATCGCTGCCTAAAAAAATATTTCCAATGTTTCACTAAAATACCCGCACCTTTGCGGGCTATTCTCACCGTCCGATTAGACCCCAAAACGGATTTTTTTTATTTGACGCAACTATTTTAATGACTGCTTTTCAAGAAATGGGCCTCGATGAAGCCCTCCTACAAGGTATTGCTGCCTTGGGTTTCGACACCCCCACCCCCGTCCAACAACAAGTCATACCGGTCGCATTGCAATCTGACGAAGATTTCATAGCTCTGGCCCAGACGGGCACCGGAAAAACCGCTGCATTTGGCCTTCCGCTGCTTCAGCGCATCAATCCCGCTGAAAAAAATGTGCAGGGACTTGTCCTGTGCCCCACCCGCGAACTGTGCGTACAGGTAGCCAACGATTTGGCGAACTATTCCAAGTTTTCGCACCACCTCAAAATTGTGGCCGTCTATGGTGGCGCCAGCATTGAGACCCAAATACGCCAGATCAAAGCCGGCGCTCAAATCATCGTGGCCACTCCGGGCCGACTCGTGGACCTGCTGGTTCGCCAGGTAGCCCACTTGGAGAAAGTGGAACGCGTGGTGCTGGATGAGGCCGACGAGATGCTCAACATGGGCTTTAAAGAGGCCGTTGACATCATCCTGGAGGCCGTCGAGAACCGCAAGTCTATCTGGCTGTTCTCCGCAACCATGCCACATGAGGTGCGGGCCATTGCATCCACCTACATGCAAAATCCGCGCGAGATCAGCACGGCCAACCGGAACGAGGCGCACGCCAACATTGAGCACCTCTATTATCTGTGCCACTCTGAAAACCGCTTCGCTACGCTCAAACGCGTGGTAGATGCCAATCCCGGTATCTACGGCCTCATCTTCTGCCGCACCCGTATAGATGCCAAGGAGATCGCCGAACAGATGATCCGCGACGGCTACAACGCCGATGCCCTGCACGGCGACCTGGCGCAGAGCGACCGTGACCGCGTGATGCAGCGCTTCCGCGAGCGCAACCTTCAACTGCTTATCGCCACCGACGTGGCAGCCCGTGGTATTGACGTTAGCGATATCTCGCACGTCATCAACTATGGCTTGCCCGATGAACCGGAAGTATATACCCACCGCAGCGGCCGTACCGGCCGAGCAGGCCGTACCGGTATTTCGATCAGTATTATTACGCCCAAGTTTGAGGAGAAAATCCGACAGATCGAGCGGCGCACCAAGTCCACGTTCACCCGGATGCCAATTCCCACAGGCAGCGAAGTGTGCGAAAAACAGTTGTTCCACATCGTGCAGAGCATCCACGACCAGGAGGTGCAGCACGACCAGATTGAACCGTTCCTGCCGCGCATTTTAGAAGCGCTTAAAGACATCACCAAGGAAGAACTCATCAAACGCTTCGCGAGTGTGGAGTTCAACCGCTTCCTGGCCTACTACCGCGACGCTCCGGATATCAACATCTACCCGCGCAGCCGCAGCAGCGAGCGGGACGGAGGACGGCCCGAACGCAGCAGCGGTGCAACAAACAGCGCTCATCAGCGCTTGTTCGTCAACATCGGTCTGATGGATGGTGTGAACAAAAAGGACTTCATCGAACTCCTGACCGGCGAATTCCGCGTACCCAAACCCGCTATCGGCGATATTGATATCCAAAAATCTTTCATGCACTTCGACGTCGAACCGGCTTTCACCCGTGAGGTGCGCCGTGGCCTGGAAGAATTCAATATCAACGGCCGACGCGTAAAAGTGAGCGACGCTATGGCTCGTCCCGACAAGCCTAAAAAAGACAAGAAGTTCCCATTTGCAAAAAGCGGCGGCGGCGACAAGGGCAAGAAAAGGCCACGGTACTAGAAACTGCCTGACCTAATAGAATAGCGGGATATGAGCGGCTTTTGCTGTTTATATCCCGCTTTCATTGAGACCATCCAAAATTACGGTACACGCTACTTGTATTTCTGCCGCCCCAATCGTTAGTGGCGGCGCAATGCGCAAGCAACGGTCATTGAACAAAAACCAGTCGGTGATCACGCCCTGGCGCAGACAGTGCTGAATGACGCGTTGCACCCGTTCGGCATCATCCAAATCCACCGCCATCCACAGCCCGGCACTACGCACCTCTATGATGGCGGGGTGCACCAAAATATCCCGGAACAGGCGCTCTTTCACACGGACCTGTGCGATCAAATCCGTTTCCAGCAACACCCGCAAGGTAGCCAACGCAGCAGCGGCACTCACCGGATGCCCTCCAAAAGTGGTGATATGCCCCAATGGCGGATCAAACGACAATACTTGCATGACAGCACGCGGCGCAAGAAATGCTCCAATAGGCATGCCCCCGCCAAAGCCCTTGGCCAATAATAAAATATCCGGACAGATACCGTACTGCTCAAAGGCAAACAACGTACCCGTACGGCCATAACCGGCCTGCACTTCGTCAAGAATCAGTAATGCACCGGTTTCGTCGCACCTCCGACGAAGTGCCTGGAGCCATTCGGGGCGCGGCAGGCATATCCCGGATTCGGCTTGCACCGTTTCCACAATAACCGCAGCGGTGCGCCGATCAATTTTTTCCAAACAATGGTCGCAGTTGAAATCAATATGCCGAATACCAGGCAGCAACGGATGATAGGGCAACGTGAAATCGTCGGGTGCCATAAGGCTGGCCGCGCCCTGTGTGCTGCCGTGGTACGCCCGGCGGCAGGCGACGATGTCCGGCCTGCCCGTGTAGCGTTTGGCCAGTTTCATGGCGCCCTCGGTGGCCTCGGTGCCGGAATTGACAAAATACACCGCGTCGAGACCCGGCAGTACTTCTGCCAACAGGGTAGCGAGTTCTACCTGCGGCGCCAGCACATATTCCCCATAAACCAGCGTATGCCAATAACGCCCCAGTTGATCGCGCACGGCAGCCTCCACCTGCGGGTGCCTGTGCCCCAGAGCACTCACACCAATACCGGCGATCAGGTCGAGATATGCCTTGCCTGACGTGTCGTACAGGTAAAGTCCTTCAGCGTGCGCGATTTCCAGCGCGAGTGGCGCAGGCGAGGTCTGGGCGATGTGTTGCAAAAACAATTGTCGCTGGCTGAGCATGATTTGTTTGCTGGTAAAAATAATTGGGCAAATATTTGTGCCGTCCGTTAGATCCCGGGCGTCTAATGAACGATGTCTCAATATTGTGGCACCGTTCCTAATCATCCAAATGCGTTTTTTTTTGTTCAACCGGTAACCCTTTTGTAGAACGCCCGAAAAGTCGCTGTTTTTTTCAATTTGCACGGGAAATGCCCCGCACGAGCCAAACAAAGTATCCAGACTATTTTTTTATGACAGCCCAATCGCTCATCGCCTACGATATCCCAGCGCTCAGTACCGAGCAAACAGGGAAAGATGCCTTCCACGCGTTGAATGACCACCACGTGCGGCACCTCCCCGTCGTGGAAGGCCAGCGCCTGGTGGGCATCATCTCCGAAGAAGATATTTTCAACCACAAACTATACGAACCCATCCGGGAATACGATTTTTCGATGATGCGCCGGTTTGCCGTGCGCAACACCGATCACGTTTTCGAGGTCATGCGCGTCATGGGCGAGAACCGCCTGACAGTCATCCCGGTCGTGGACGAGCATGGAAACTATCAAGGCCTGATTACCCTGAGTGACCTGCTACGCTTTTTTGCAAATTCGGCCTCGTTTACCGAGCCGGGCGGTGTGCTCGTACTTGAAATGAGCCGCCGCGACTATGCACTCGCGACGATCGCCCGTATTATTGAAGATGAAAACGCCAAAATCCTGAGCACCTTCGTCACCTCCGTCCCAGACGCCGAAGTCGTTGAGCTGACCATAAAGGTCAACCGCCAGGACCTTAGCCGGGTCGTAGCAGCGCTTCAACGGTACGAATATGACGTAAAAGAAACCTTTGCCGAGGTGGACTATGCCGATTCCCTTCAGGAGCGGTACGACTCGTTGATGAGTTACTTGAGTGTTTAATTTCCCGGCTTCTGGAGTATCTCGTTGAAGCAAATGCAAGGTAATGGCGTGTCGGGTGTAGCGGCTTCACAACACATGCGGCTCTGCGTGCCTACTTTCCTCCACAACCCCTACATTTGCCCGCAAACAACCGCTCCTGCCCATGCAGCAATTTGTCCTTCGCCTCCTCGCCCTCGCTTTGTGCGTGGCGCCCCTCGCTCTTTTTGCGCAGCAAACCTACCCACAAGCAGCCCCTTCCGATGTGCGGGATCGCGCGTATGCATTCACCAATGCCACCATTTTTATGGACTACCAAACCCGGCTTGATAGCGCCACGCTGGTTGTGCGCAAGGGCAAAGTGGAAGCCTGCGGAAAGGTAGTTTCGGTGCCAAAAGATGCTGTGGTGATAAACTGTACCGGAAAATCTATTTATCCGGGACTGATTGACCTGTATGCCACCGGATATGGCCTGCCGGCACAACGAACGGAGACCCGGGCGTTTGGCCAGCAAGCCCCACAGCCGTACACCAGCAAAAAAGGCGCATACTCCTGGAATGAGGCGCTTCGACCCGAATTCAGTGCAGCAGAGGTGTTCTCCAACGATGAAAAAGCCGCATCTGAATGGCGCAAACTCGGATTTGGCGCTCTCCTCTCGCACCACGCCGACGGCATTTCCCGCGGCGCCGGCGCCCTTGTGATCTTGTCCGGCGAACGGGAACACGAGACCATCCTCCTGCCCCGCGCCAGCCACCACCTCTCGCTGCGCAAGGGTAGCAGTACGCAGAACTACCCCGCGTCCCTCATTGGCGTGCTGGCGCTCATCCGCCAGACCTACATTGATGCCGAATGGTACAAAACAGCAGGTTCCAGGGAGGAGCAAAACCTCTCGCTTGATGCCTGGAATAACCTGCAAGGTTTGCCCCAAATTTTCGAAGCAGCCGACAAACTTGATGTGCTGCGCATTGCCCGCGTAGGGCAGGAGTTTGGTAAAAAATATATCGTAAAAACTACAGGCGACGAGTACCAGCGCCTCACCGAGGTAAAAGCCACCGGTCAGGGTTTAATCGTACCGCTGGAATTCCCCGAAGCGGCCGAAGCAGCCAACCCTTTTGATGCCCTAAACGTGTCGCTTACCACGCTGAAACACTGGGAACTGGCCCCAACCAACCCCGCTCGAATAGCGGCTGCCGGCATTCCGTTTGCCCTCACAGCCAATGATCTGCGCGACAAAAAACAGTTCTGGGCCAACCTCCGAAAAGCCGTCGAAAATGGCCTCTCAGAACAGGATGCTCTCAAGGCGCTCACCTGGCAGCCCGCCCAGTTCATCAACGCCTACGCCCAGGTCGGCAGCCTCGAACCCGGTAAAGTGGCCAATTTTTTCATCAGCTCCGGAAACGTTTTTAAGGCTGAAACCAAAATCCTCGATACCTGGGTACATGGCAAACAATACGAAGTCACCGCCGACAAATTTGAGGGCGCCAACTTGTTGGGCGTCTATCAACTTCGCGTTGGCGCACTTGCCTATACACTCACCGTGAAAGGAAAACCCGAAGCCCCCGAGGCGGAACTCCTGCGCGCCGACAGCAGCACCATCAAGGCCAATCTCTCGTATGCAAACGGCTTGGTATCGCTCCGTTTTCAACCCGACACCACCAGCAAAGGCTCGCTGGCGCTCGTCGGTGAAGTACGCGCAGGCAACTGGTCGGGTAGGGGCACCTTGCCCGACGGAAGTTGGTCCAACTGGAGCGCCGAGCGCACCGGCGACGCACCGGCTGACCGCGCCAAACGCCCGGAAAAGGCGACTCCTGCTGCTGAAACCGGCGCTGTCATCTATCCCTTCACGGCCTTCGGCCAACTGGAAAAGCCCAAGGCCGCTACCTATTTGATCCAAAATACAACCGTATGGACCAATGAGCGCGAGGGGATTTTGCGCAATGTGGACGTTCTTGTTTCCAACGGAAAAATCCAGCGAATCGGACGCAGTTTACCTGTGCAAGACAACGCCGTAGTCGTGGACGGCCGGAACAAACACCTCACTGCCGGCATCATTGACGAGCACTCGCACATCGCCATCGCTCGCGGGGTGAACGAGGGTACCCAGGAGTCCTCTGCCGAAGTACACATTGGCGATGCCCTTGATTCCGAAGACATCAACATCTATCGCCAACTCGCCGGCGGCGTCACCAGCAGCCACCTGCTGCACGGCTCCGCCAACCCAATTGGCGGGCAATCCCAACTGATCAAACTCCGCTGGGGAGCCGCGCCGGAAGAGCTCAAATTTCAGAGCTGGCCGGGCCAAATCAAGTTCGCTCTCGGCGAAAACGTCAAACAAAGCAACTGGGGCGACAACAACCGAACCCGCTACCCCCAGACGCGCATGGGTGTAGAACAGGTATATGTGGACTATTTCACCCGCGCCCAGGAGTACGCCCGTTTGAAAAAATCGGGCAAGCCCTTCCGCAAAGACCTCGATATGGAGGCCCTGCAGGAAATCCTGGAAAGCAAGCGCTTCATCACTTGCCATTCCTACGTGCAAAGCGAAATCACCATGCTCATGCGCGTAGCCGAAAAATTTGGATTCCGCATTAATACCTTCACCCATATCCTCGAAGGTTATAAAGTAGCCGACAAGATGGCCAAGCACGGCGTAGGCGGCAGCACATTCAGCGACTGGTGGGCCTACAAATTTGAGGTCTATCAAGCTATTCCCTACAACGCTGCTATCATGCACAAACAAGGTGTGACCGTGGCCATCAACTCCGACGACGCCGAAATGGCGCGCCGCCTCAACCAGGAAGCTGGCAAAACGGTTATGTACGGCGGGGTCAGTGAAGAAGACGCCTGGAAAATGGTCACGCTAAACCCGGCCAAACTCCTGCGCGTAGATGACCGTGTGGGCAGCGTCAAGGCCGGAAAAGATGCCGATCTGGTTCTGTGGAGCGATAATCCTCTGTCCGTGTATGCCAAGGCCGAAAAAACCTGGGTGGACGGTATTCAGTATTTCGACCGGGAAGAAGACAAAAAGCAACAGGAATGGGTGCGGAAGGAACGCGCCCGTATTCTGTCCAAAATGCAGGCAGATAAAAAACCTGGCGGCGGCGGCGACCGACCGGCAGAGCGGCCGCGGGAACATTACCACTGCGACAGCATGGAAGACGAAGGGTAGCGAAAAAAGGTAAAACTGCAAAGGCAAGTCAGGCAAATACTTGAGGAAAGTAGTGCCGGCAAGGTTTACTCATTCAGCCACTCCAGCGCCCGGCGGATGCCCGCATCGGTATACGGGTCGGCATTCATGTCGAACGGAATTTCCTCGTCCACAGGCACAAATTTTGTATAAACGCGCCCTTCCCGGTCGGCGAAGTGACTCACAGAGATGGACATAAAAACGCCCGCCGGCAGGGGTTGCCAGTTGGTCTCCGTAGTGAAGCCAGCCGTATGCTCGCCAAAAAAACGGGTATTGGGTCGTCCTTTGAATGCCACCGCGACCACCTCCCCGGAGCTCACGGTATATCGGCTGGTTAGTACGGCTACTTGGGGTAAACTATCCGGAGGGCAACGTCTTTCCACATCTGCATGTAACAGGTCATTGTAGTAGGCATCGCCGTCTTTAATTTCCCAGGTAGAAAAACGGTTCCCTTTGGCGTCCATAGAACCGCCAATTTCACCTTCACCAAGAATGGTAGACAGGCCGGCCAGCATGGGGAACATATTGCCGCCGCCGTTGTAGCGCAGATCTACAATCCAGTGTTTAGCGCCCAGCGTTTGCAGGGAGCAAATGGCCGCGAGGATTGGCTCGGCTAACTGCGTATTGTCGCCTGTAGGCATACCCACCACGCGCAGATAGCCGGTTTGACCGGGCAGCAGAGCGGACTGGAAGGTGTGTTTGCCCGACTGGATAGCACCCCATATTTTCGGATCAATATGTTGCTGGTGCGGCTCGGGGTCACCGTGGTACCAGGCAATGGGTTTGTTTTGAAAAAAAAACCGCCCGTGGGAGTCATGCAACTGCTCCAACAGGTACGTAAATGCCGAGCGTAGTTCCAGAACATTGCCTGCTAAACCCGCCCGCCAGCGCATTTGCGCTTCCACCTCTTCCCAAGGCACCATACTGCGGTTGAGTGCAATAAACTTGGCGTTTAAAATAGCGCTGTCGAGGCAGGCGCGGAGGGTATCGTTGGTTTGGGCCGTCGGTTTAAAAAAGCAAAGGAGGCCTGCCAGCAAAAGAAAAGCACGTATCATTCCCATGGTTATTCAGATCAATATTTGTTCGTCATGGCAAAGATGTGTCAAAATTGCAACTCCCAAACGCCTAAGAGCGTGTTCAAAATTTAGTCGCTGGGCTACGGACGGCCAATTTTGTTTCTATCTTCGTTAAAATTTTCGTCGTAGGCACCCGGCTACGGCTGCAAATTTTGCCTCAATAGAAACAAAATTTGCTCGCCCTCGCTCCAGCACTAAAATTTAAACACGCCCTAACCACCCAGCCAGGTTTTGAACGCTCCTGCCCGATCCCGGCTCACGAATACCTCTTCCGGTACAGTCGGCTCGGTTTCTATCTTCAGACGGCCGTTCAGGTGGGGATGAATTTTGCGGATTGTGGCCAGGCAAAGTGTGACGGCACGGCCAGTTCTAAAAAAACGTTGGGGGTCAAGCAGGCCGTCAAGTTCATCCAGGGTATGGTCCACAAAGTATTTTTTTCCGGAAAACAAGTGCGCTTGCGTGAGCCCGTCGGAAGAACGAAAAAATGCTATGTCTGATGCAGCGATATAGAGCAGATGTTGGCCAGCCTTAACTAAAAATCGGTCTTTGTACGTTGCCGGCTGGAAATGGCGGGCCAGTACCTGCAAATCCAGAGCTGCTGCTCCGGTAGCCCGGCGTTCGCGCGCGCGGTCGAGCGCCTTTTGCAGATCCTCAGGGTCCACGGGTTTGAGCAGGTAATCCACGGCATTAACCTTGAACGCCTGCACGGCGTACTGGTCATAAGCTGTGGTAAAAATAACCGGTGCGGACACGTCCACTTGCCGAAAAATATCGAGGCTAAGGCCGTCGGCGATCTGGATGTCCATAAAAACCAGGTCAGGTGCAGGAAAGGCCCGAAACCAGCGCACTGCGCTTTCCACACTGTCAAGTGTTTCGAGAATGGTGCCCCCGGGAAGGTGTGCTTGCAGCAACCGGGTCAGTTGTCGGGCAGCGGGCAGTTCGTCTTCGATGAGCAGGATATTCATGTGTACGCAGGCAATGATAAATGGACGTATAAGGCAGCGAATAAAACGGTGCTAAGCAATCGTTGGCAGCAGCACGGTGAAGAACTCCCTGGAGACGATGATATCCACCTCCCGGTCGGTCAGCATCCGGTAGCGGGCGCGGATATTTTCGAGGCCCACCCCTGTGGAGTCCAGCACCTGATTTTTTTTCTGCAAATTGTTGCGCACCATCAAGTGGTCGTTTTGGGCAAAAACTTCAATCGTGAGTGGTTTTTCGGTGGAAAGCACATTGTGTTTGATGGCATTTTCAAACAGCATTTGCAAGGTTAGCGGTACAATACCGCCGCCTGCATGGCTATCCAGGTTGTGCAGACGCACCTGCAGGTTTTCACCAAACCGTTCTTTGAGCAAGAAAATATAGCTGTGCAAAAAATCGAGTTCGTCCTGCAATGGAATGATTCGGGCCTCCCTGCTTTCCAGGACATAGCGATAGACCTTACTAAGTTGCTGCACAAAGCGCACGGCTTTCTCCGGCTCTTCGGGGATGAGATAGACCAGTGTATTCAGGCTATTGAACAGAAAGTGTGGATTTACCTGATTGCGCAGGCTCTCCAGTTGAGACTCCACATTTCGGCGTTCCAGTTCGACCTTTTCGGCCACCGCGTTTTGCAATTGCAGGTAAAACGACAACACCTCGTAGGTGGCGATCACGAGTGCCGACACCAGTAGCGCTGCGATAAACTTGACCACGGGGTCTGGGTCTTTTCCATGATCCAGGCCCATTGCAATAAACAAACTGCCCAATAAAAAATTGATAGCAACGAACACTACCACGAAAGCCGACAACATCCAAAACAGCCGCTTGCCGATGTCGCCCATTGCAGGATATCTGCGTTTAACCTGGTAATATGTCCAGCGCAATGTAAACCAAAAAGCCGCTGTGTAGGCAAAAGACATCGGAATACACACACTCAGAAAAGGCCAGTTGCCCGCCGCATAATAGTCGTTGAACAGCAGCAGCGAAATGAGCATACTAGCCAACGGCAACCCGATGATGAGTACCATCCGGTCGTCGAAACCGGTCACTTCTTTAAAGCACTTTCGAAGCATTTTTGGTTGTGGTAAGTGATTCGGATACTCAGCACTAAAACTCTACCCGGTACAACACATCCGGAAAAAAGCCGATCTGGTCAATACGGCCTACTTCCTGTCGCACGGTGTTGTAGCGCATGGCAAAGATATTCTTGTTGTTAGTCACGTTTTGGAAGTCGAGGAAAAAGGTCTGGGAAAGTTTGCGCCTGGCACTGTTGAGCCGTACACCCAACTTTACGTCCCAGCGGAAATAAGGATCGAGACGTTTGCTGAAAGCCTGGTCTTCATACAACACTTCCTTGCCTGCAGCGCGGCTGGCATCGAGGTTAACGGGCGTGTAGGGCCGGCCGCCGGCTGCGGTAAGTTTGGTATCAAGTGTAAAAAACCGCCGCCCGTTGCTACCAAGGGCAAATTCACGACCCGCCAGCGCATTCGCCACATACTGGCCATTGAATGCCGTGTTTCGTGCCACCCCATCGGAGCCTTTATATTGGGAATCGAACAAACTCAGGGAAAACAGGCCATACCAGCCCTGGCTATAAAATTTCTCCAAAGTCAGTTCCAAACCAATATTCGAGCCGGTACCGGCATTTTCCAAAGCGCTCCGCTCCGGGAATATAAAATCTGCACCCGTATTCAGGATTGAAAAACTGGACGGGTAAGCATCTACCGGCACCTGATCAAGCCACTGATAGTAGGCCTCTGCTTTTATACGCCAGTTGGCTGCAGGTTTGAAGTCATAGCCGAGTATGAGGTGTTGGTTACGGGTAAATTGGAGATTTCGGTTGCTGGATATGGTCGTTCCATCGGGGCGTTGTTCGCGAAACAGGAACACGGGCAAGGGCTGGTTCTGGTGGTGCATGCCATAGCCGAGACTCAGGCTGTTTTTTGGAGTTAGTTGCCAGTTTACGGCGGCGCGGGGTTCCAGCGCAAAGTCATCAGATTCATCGAAGTAAAGGCTGCGCAGTCCACCGTTCAGGGTTAGTCGTTCGGTGAAACGGTACTGGGCTTGCGCATATACTTCAAGCAAGGAAAAAATGCCGTCAAAGTCGCGCTGCGTCCACCAGTCGGGTTTGCCATCGCCATCACGGTCAGGAGTGCTTTCGCGGGTATCTGCGCGGGTATCCAGCGCAAAAATTTGTGCCAACACGCCGGTTCGTACGGTTATGCGATTGTTTATTTTGGTGTTGTAAACCGATGAAAGGCGATAGGTGATCTGATCATCGGTCACACTGTTGGAGCGAAATGGGGTACCGCTATCAATGGTCAGGTTGTCGGAATCATAAGTATTCCCGGAATACGACACCGATGCGACAGTGCGCATATAGGAACGATCATTCAACAAAAAACTATGCTTGACTCCCAGCACACCGAATTTGGACGTGGTGTAAGCGTTTTCGTTAGGGTTAGCAAACAAGTCGGTGGTATCTAACTCAGCGGCGAGAAAGTCAATAGAACTCTCTCCCCCAATACCAAACAGCGAGAAGCGTCCTGCTTTTGTATTACCAAGATCGGCATTGAAAGTCAAGTCTTTGTACCGTGGTGTGGCGGCGGTACCCACATTTAGTCCGGCAGCAGAGGCCAATTCCACGAAAGAGTGCCGATAGGCTACAGCGAAAGAGCCGCCGTTTTTATGATTCAATGGGCCTTCTACAAGGGCTTCCATGCCGGAAAATGCCCCCACCTGACCTGTGAACTCATAGCGATCCTTGTTGCCTGTGCGAAGGTTTATGTCAAACACTCCAGCCAAGGCATTTCCGTATTCGGCAGGAAATGCTCCTGTCAGAAAATCGGATGTGCCGATCATGTTTGGGTTTAGGGCCGATACCGGGCCACCCGTAGTGCCAAGGGTACTGAAATGGTTGGGGTTGGGTATTGGAATCCCTTCGAGCCGCCAAAGTACACCGGTGGGAGAGTTGCCACGGATGATGATGTCGTTTCGGGCATCGTTGTTGGCTGCCACACCAGCGAAGTTAGCCACAAGTTTGGCCACGTCGTTGCGTCCTCCGGAGTAGCGCAGTACCTGTTCCGTGTCGAACTGCCGGGCACTGATCGTTGCCAAATCGTTCACCGGCTTGTCCTTGTCGGCACGGCCATTGATAACCACCTCACCGAGCGTAGAAAAGGCTTCCTGCAGGCGAAGCGCGAGTTGAACCTCTTTCCCTGCGGTGACGAGAATATTGGGCACAGTGAGTGTTTCGTAACCGAGGTAGGTAATCTGTAGTATCTGACGACCTACCGGCACATTTTGTACTGCAAAACGGCCATCCACATCGGTCATGGCGCCTTGCTGGATGTCGCCGGATGGAGCCAGGACTTGTACTGTTGCGCCGATCAGCGGCGTTTCGGATTGTTGGTCCAGCACTGTGCCACGAATTACCTGGCTCTGGGCATTCAAAAAGAATGGGAACAGAAATAAGAGAAGAACATACAGGTTTGCTTTCATCGTCAAAATATTTTTGTGAAAATGACGGTGCAAACTTGCGTGGTTTGGTATTCGGGGAAAAGTAAAATCCAGTGAACCGGAGAATCCGGGAGATGAGTCGTAGAATATTGGGCAGGTAATAGCCACACCCGTTTTTGAACAACAAAAAAGCCCTCATTGCTTGCGCAATGAGGGCTGGATATTGGGTTGGCATCGACCTACTCTCCCGCGGCATCTACCGCAGTACCATCGGCGCTGGCAGGCTTAACTGCTCTGTTCGGAATGG
>JBGSKO010000117.1:0-50231 GCA_041741155.1 Saprospiraceae bacterium
TCGGCCAAGGTGATCGCGTATGTCGCCGTGTACGTTGCGCTCTCGCCCGGAAGCAGGGTGCCCGCCATGCTGCCCATCGTCGAGGAGACGAAGGACGGCACCGGAAGAACGCCCGTGCCCGTGAACTGCATCGCCTGCTCAACAGCCGAAACGCCCGTGAGCGTTACGTTGCCCGAGTTCGTAACCGTGTACGAGTAGGTGATGATGTCACCGGGGTTGGCAATACCGTTGCCGCCAAGGTTCAGGCTGCTGCCCTTCACCACATAGATGCCAGGTGTCTGCGGCATCGGAGTGCCCGTCGGGTCGTTGCCCGTCGGGTCGCTCGGCGTGCCCGTCTCATTCGGGTCGGCAGGGTTGCTCGAGTCCGACTGGTCCGTCACGTTCGGCCCCGTGGGAGGCGTGCCCGTGGCAAGTGCCCGGTTGTTGATCTGGCCCGAGTTGATGTCGGCCAAGGTGATCGCGTATGTCGCCGTGTACGTTGCGCTCTCGCCCGGAAGCAGGGTACCCACCGGGCTGCCCAACGTCGAGGAGACAAAGGCCGGCACCGGAAGTGCGCCCGTGCCCGTGAACTGCATCGCCTGCTCAACAGCCGAAACGCCCGTGAGCGTTACGTTGCCGTTGTTTGTCACCGTGTACGTGTACGTGATGATGTCACCAGGGTTGGCAATACCGTTCATTCCCAGGTTTAGGCTGCTGCCTTTTACCACGTAAATGCCAGGTGTCTGCGGCATCGGCGTGCCCGTCGGGTCGTTGCCCGTTGGGTCGGATGGCGTGCCCGTTTCGTTCGGGTCCGCCGGGTTCGTCGAGTCAGAGTTGTCCGTCACGTTCGGCCCCGTGGGAGGCGTGCCCGTGGCAAGTGCCCGGTTGTTGATCTGGCCCGAGTTGATGTCGGCCAAGGTGATCGCGTATGTCGCCGTGTACGTCGCGCTCTCGCCCGGAAGCAACGTGCCCGCCATGCTGCCCATCGTCGAGGAGACGAAAGCCGGTGTCGGCAGTGTGCCCGTGCCCGTGAACTGCATCGCCTGCTCGGCGGCCGTAACGCCGGTCAGCGTCACGTTGCCGTTGTTTGTCACCGTGTACGTGTACGTGATGATGTCACCGGGGTTGGCAATACCGTTCATACCCAGGTTCAGGCTGCTGCCTTTCACCACGTAAATGCCCGGTGTTTGCACCGCCGGTACCGTCTCATTATCCATCGCCGGAGGCAACGTGCCGCTTGCCGGTGTACCTGTAGCCGTTGCCGTGTTCATGAACGAACCGGCATCTACATCGGCCTGGATCACCGTGCGCGTGGCGCTGTATGTCCAGGTTTCGCCGACACCAAGGATATTGTCGTTGCCCGTATCGCCCGATACATAAGTTGGGCCGGTCGTTGCCTGCGGGTCACTTACCATAACCGCGCTGATGGTGGCGTTGCCCGTGTTTTCCAATGTGATGGTGTAGGAGATCACATCGTTGGGAGCGTCGTAGTTCGGAGTCGTGGACGTTTTGGTCAGCGTCCAGGATGGCTGGATACACGAAGTAGTCAAATCCGCATTGAAGCAGAAATTATGGAATTCAAAGCCGATGCCTTGGCTGACATTGCCACCAAATACAGTTTGTCCGTTCATTTGGCCACCACTCAATGAAACTGTTGTGGTAAATGGTGCAAGTACGCTACCCAAAATGGCAAACGAACTGTAGGTGAAGGTTGTGGCCGCATGGAAGTTCCACAGGGTTTTTTCAATAAAGGTTTTTTCACTGCCGGCGTATGGCGCTGTGGCCACAACACCATCAATGCTGATGGAACCGCCGGTCTTCGTGATAGCGGCGCCCCCAACATTCACGATGATCGCGGTGGCGTTGGTCGTATTCACAAAATCGTACGAATCGCTGGCACCCATGCTGGGGAGGTTGAATACAACTGCTCCGGTAGCATTGTTGCCATCCAGTTCGTAGCTCCCGCCTCCCAGATCGGTAACTGTTCCGAGGTTTGCTCCACCGCAGGTGGTCGCCAGGTTGGTAGGATCGTAGTCCGTGCTAAGGTTTTCGAAGTAATTTTGAGCTATGCCCCAGTTGACATCGGGGCTGTAGTTGCGGTACATGCCGAATGCCGAGCCGATGCCGATAAATCCGGGCAGGCTGACACCTGTATTGTTGTTGTACAGGACATTGCCGCGAACGCCGGAAGCGACCGCGTAGTTCATGTTTCCGCCGATGACGAGGTTGTCCCAGCCAAACGGAGCGTTCAAACCGCCGGTAGAAGTAGGCGCACCGCCGCCGACCGTGTAGGAACCAGAAGCGGTAAAGTTGCCCTGTACTGCGAGTCGGCCTTCCGTATCACCGGTGCCGTCGGAAGTGAAATTGCCGAGAATAACGGCATTGAAGTTGCCGTTGTGCGGGCCGGCCAAGGTGTAGGCGCCGATGATGCCGTTTTGAGTGGAATTGGAGAAACTGCCGGCCAAGCCCTGGTCTACCAGATCGAAGATGCTACCGATGGAGCAAGCCAGTTCCTGATCGCAACTGGCATCGGGGTTTCCATCTTCGTCGAATGTGGTGAAGTTTGGCCCGTTTGGATTGATGTTGATAATCGTTGCCAGAACGGAGTTGTCGCTCACGTCGCGAATTTGGATGACTTGTCCCGCTTCAGGCGTGAAGCTGGCTTCCTCATAATCGCCATTGGCAAACGGACCGCCGAGGACGGTCGCAGCCGACAGGTTGTACAGTTGCCATTGGCCCGAGGGCGCCCCGGATGCCGTGGCAAACAAGGTGGTCGCTTCGCTTCCGGCGCAAACCTGAGCGATCTGGCCTTTGAAAAGCACCGGTACCGTTTCCATTCCTACTGCCGGGGGCAGCACGCAGCACAGTGGCGTGCCCGTGGCAGTGGCTGTGTTCGTGAACGAAAGGGCATCCACATCGGCCTGGTCCACGGTACGCGTGGCACTGTAAATCCAGGTTTCGCCCACGCCGAGGATGTTGTCGTTGCCGGTATCACCTGATACATAGGTCGGGCCGGTCGTTGCCAGCGGGTCGTTTACTGCGACTGCGCTGATGGACACGTCGCCCGTGTTTACCAAGGTCAAGGTATAGTTGATTACGTCACCCGGAAGGTCGTAGGTGGCCTCGGTTGCGGTTTTGGTCAGCGTCCAGGAAGGATTGCCAAAAACGGTGATGGTGAGGAGGCCTTCGTCGCACAGGTCGGTGGGATCACAAACCTGATATGGAATGGAAACTACGCCTACAAATCCGGTAACCGGTGTAAACGTAAAGCCGCCATCAAAGCTCTGGTTGAAGACGATCGTTCCTTCCGTAAGCGGGTCAGGGAGCGAAAGCGGGATAAAGGTCAGCTCCGAAAGCATATGGTCCGGATCAGAGTCATATCCGGGATCCATCGGATTGACCGGAGCCACCGTATTGGTGATGGGGGTATTGATCAGTGTCGTGAAAACATCATCCTGCGCCACAGGCGGCATACAGCTCGGAGAGCCGACGACAGCACTGCCCACGATCATACAGGCATTGTTGTCGGTTACCGTAACGGTGTATGTGCCGACACCCAACCCGATAAGGTTTTGATCGGTGCTGGTAAACATACCCGGGCCTTGCCAGGAGTAGGTGTACGGTCCCGTACCGTTGGCCGGCGTAGCGTACGCTTCGCCGTTTTGCGCGGTGCAGATTCTGTCAACGGCGGAAACTACAACGCTCAACTGAGTCAGCACGAACGTAGCGCTGGTGGTGCAGTTGTTGTCGTCCGTTACCATGACGGTGTAGGTGCCGGAAGCCAGGCCTGTGCGGTCTTCGGAGTTGGAGGGGCCGGCTACGTCGGCCCAGTCGTAACTGTATGGCATCGTTCCGCCGGTGGCGGTGATATTGATGGTGCCGTTGGACATCATCGGGCAATTCGGCGTGGCTACGCCGGAAACTTCCAGTACTGCCGGTTCGGAGATGGTTGCCATTGTCGTGGTCATACATCCGTTGTTGTCGGTGACAATAACCGTGTAGATACCGGGGGCAAGGCCGCTGAGGTCTTCCGTTCCGGCATTGTTGGACCAGGCAAAGGAGTACGGCGTTGCTCCGCCGCCCACAGTCAGGTTGATGCTGCCGTCATTGGCGCCATTGCAAGAGACATCGGTGGGAACTGCTACTGCGGTAAGCAGGACAGGCTCGTTTACGGTGTAGTTTCTGATAATTTCGCAGGAGTTGGCATCTGTGATGGTCACCATGTAGGGGCCTGCAGCCAAGCCTGTACGGTCTTCGTCCGTGGACGGCCCGTCGGACCAGGCATACATGAACGAACCGGCGCCGCCGGAAACGTTTTGATTGATTGCGCCGGTCAGATTGCCGTTGCAAAGTACATCGGTCACGAATCCAGTCGCCTGAATGGCATCCGGCTCGGTGATGACGACTTGCAGGGTTGTGGAGCAGCCGTTGGCATCGGTGACAATCACATCGTAGGCGCCGGCCGCGAGACCGGAGAGGTCTTCCGTGGTGGCGGCAAACATACCAGGGCCTGTCCAGGAGAACATCTTGGTTCCCGTGCCACCCGTTACGGTCAGGTCAATCATGCCGTTGCTGCCGGCATTGCACGAAACGGGTGTATTGGTTGCGGAAGCCGAGAGGGCCGCTGCCGGTTGGGTTATCATAATGGATGCCGTGGCGATGCAGCCGTTATCGTCTACGACGGTAACGCCGTAAGTACCGGCGGCGAGGCTGCCGATATCTTCGGAAGAAGCGCCGTTGGACCAGCTATAGGTGAACGGCATCGTGCCGCCGCTGACGGTCAGATTGATCGAACCGGTGGTGAGGCCGAAGCACAACACATCCACTTTTGTGTTCGTAAGCGCGAGCACAGCGGGTTCTGTGATCGTGGCCATATCGTTCGCGATACAGCCGTTGGCATCGGTGACCATTACATTGTAGGTGCCTGCTGTACGCCCGGAGAGATCTTCCGTAGCTGCCATAAACATACCCGGGCCGGTCCAAGCGTACCCGTATGGGCCTGTGCCGCCGGTAACGGTAAGGTTAACGGAGCCGTTGGTGCCGCCGAAGCAGGACACTGCGGTCGTCGTAACAGACGTGCCGAGTGCAGCCGGTTGCGTAACCGTAGCGCTCAGTATGATCTGACAGCTGTTTGCGTCCGTGACCGTGACCATGTACGAGCCAGCCATCAGGCCGGTGCGATCCTCCGAGGTGGCAGGGCCGTCGCTCCAAGCGAACATATACGGACCTGTGCCGCCGGTGACGGTGACATCTATTTCCCCGGTAGTGCCTCCGTTGCACAACACGTCCGTGACCGCTTTGTCCCCTTGTAGGGCATTGGGCTGTGACACGTTGACTGCGGCAACATCCTGGCAGCCGTTGGCATCAATGACCGACACCGCATAGGCGCCTGCCGAAAGGCCGGACACGTCTTCTGTAGAGGCGCCATTCGACCAGACGAACGTGTATGGAGGCGTACCGGCGCCAACAGTCAAATTAATAGAGCCGTTCGAGCCGCCGTTGCACGAAACATTGCTGGGTGTAATGGCGGAAATAGACGGACCGACAATATTGCCGACCGATGCAACTGTGGTAGATGTGCAACCGTTCCCGTCTGTTACTGTAACGGTGTAGTTGGCCGAGGGAAGCACCGCAGTCTGGTCTTGCGTCATGGCGCCGTTGGACCACAAGTAGGTGTACGGCAAGGTGCCGCCGCTGGGACTTAGGTCAATACTTCCGTTAGAAAAACCGCAGGCGGCATCGGTTACCATGGTTGACAACGTCGGGCCTGTAGAGACCGTGACGCTGACCACCGCCGTACCGGTACAACCTTCTGCGTCGGTGACGGTGACGGTGTAGGAACCGGAATTGGCCGGAGTGACTCCAAATAGTACCGGATTCTGGTTGTTGGAGCTGTACCCGCCCGGGCCGCTCCATTCGTAGGAGACGCCGCCGCTACCAAAAAGATACAGATCACCGCCGCTACAAACCGGGCCGGCAGATGCCCCGGCCGTCACTGTACGAACGTACACGCTTCGGCAATAATCCGAGCTTTCGCCGCAGAGATTTACCGAGCGCACACACACGAAGCCGGCGCCAGGCGTAGCGCCCGACCAATCCACCGTGATGGACGTGGTGCCTTGCCCGGAGACGATCACAGCCCCCACCGGTACCGTCCAGGTGTAGGAGGTGACCATCGGATCGGGTGTGGTTGAAAAAACATCGGCGATGTTGCTGGTACACACATCCAAACCCGGTGCACACATGGGGTCAACCAAGTTGACGGAAGTGCTGGTTACGCAGCCCTTGGAGTCGGTCACGGTGACCATGTACGAGCCGTACACAAACAGGCCCGACCGGTTCTGCGGGTCGTTGGTGCCCGGAAGATCGGCCCAATTGTAGGTATATGCCGCTGTACCGCCGGTAACGGCAAGTGAAATAGAGCCCGGCGTCACACAGGTGGCCTGCGTGACCGTAGGAGTTACTGTGAGTACGGCAGGCTCGACGACGATGTAGGTTCTGATTTCCTGGCAGCCGTTTCCATCCGTGACCGTTACCGTATAAGTCCCCCCGGACAAGCCGGTGCGGTCTTTAGTCGTTACGGGGCTTGAAAACCACGCGTAGGTAATGGGGGCAGTGCCACCCACGACGGTTTGCGTTATGGCGCCGTTTGCTGCGCCATTGCAGGTTACATTGGTGGTATTGCCGGAAACGCTGAGCAGGGGCGGGCGCGTGATGGTTTGGTTGCCCAAGACCACGACGCAGGTGATGTTGGCAGCGTCGCGGATTTGCACGCTGTATGTGCCGTCCGACAAGCCGGTAAAACTACCGGAGCCTTGCCAGGTACCCGCATCCAAGCGATACTGATAGGTACCATAGCCGCCCGTGGGGGCGCTCACGGTGATGGTGCCGTTGTTGAGCGCGTAGCAGGTGATGTTGGTTTTGGCGACCGTGGCGTTGAGCACGGCGGGGCGCGTGATGGTTTGGTTGCCAAGAACTACCACACAAGCAGGTGTGGCAGCGTCGCGGATTTGCACGCTGTATGTGCCGTTCGACAGGCCGGTAAAGGTATGGGTGGTGCCAGATCCTACCCAGGAACCCGCATCTAAGCGATATTCGTAGGTGCCGCCGCCGCCCGTGGCCGCAGTCACCGCGATCTGGCCGTCGTTGGCCGTGAAGCAGCTGATGTCGGTTTTGCCGACCGTAGCATTGAGCACAGCCGGCTGGGTGATGATCTGGTTACCCAGCGTCACCGCACACGCCGTATTGGCGGCATCGCGGATTTGCACCGAATAGGTACCCGGACCACGGCCGGTGAAACTCCCGGAGGATTGCCAGGTGCCCGCATCCAGACGGTACTCGAAGGTGCCGCCGCCGCCCGTGGGCGTGCTCACGGTGATGGTACCGTCGGCGGCGCCGAAGCAGGTGACGTCGGTTTTGGCTACGGTGCCGGATACGTCGCAGACTTGCTTAATGGCAACCCCGCTGATTGACCAATCTCGGCTGGCCGTCAAACCCCAACTCATGGTTGTGGATGAACCGATAGCCGATTCAGTACTGCCGGCGCCACGGGGCTGCGAGTCAACCGCATTCCAGCGCTCAGTTTGTCCGGCACCCGCTGTAACAGTTGTGGTATTCGCAGTGGCAAGCACATCAAAAACCAAATCACCTGCTACGGAGGAAATATTTACAGTGGCACTTGTGGAAGCACCCGACGCAGAATTATAAGTACCCAAGGGGGTAGTTTGATCCACCCCGTTGAAGGTCATAGCGCCTGCAACAGGTCGGTGTTGTCCTCCCGGATTATTGTCGAACGAAACACTCACGTTAAACGAGCCAACCGGCGGAGCAATCAGTCGGTAGATGTAGGTTCTGGCTTCATTACCGACAGGTTCGTTTTCCCCGACCAGAGTAAGAGCAACTCCGTTATACGTAATGCCGGAAACCGTTCTGGTTTCACGTGAAGACACACCAACCAACAACAACCGGTTGCTGCCGGCATTGGTAGTATGACTAAAGGTCATCGGGTTGTTGTTGTTGGGGGCGGCAAAAGAAGTGGTACTATTCACCGTCACCTGCGCCGAAGCCGGCGCCACGGCCAGCAGCGTAGCAAAGATGGTAAAAAGCAGGGCCATCCCTCGTTTGGGGAAGCCTGCCATAGCCGGTAGATGAATGCCTGTTCCGGCGGTCGTATTGTTGTGTAAATTTTTCATAAGAATAACGAGTTTAGCCACCTCGGGGGCGGCGTACTTGCGAAAGAACAGGTATTAGTTATTGATAATGGTGGGTGCGTTGGGCAGGCTGTTGAGGTTTACCAGCGTAACCGACACCATCGCCGTACAGCCGTTCGCATCGGTCACAGTCACCATGTAGGTGCCGGCGGCCAAGCCTGTGCGGTCTTCGGAGTTGGAGGGGCCGGCTACGTCGGCCCAGTCGTAGGTGTACGGTCCGGTGCCACCGCTAACAGTCAGGTCAATGGTGCCGTTTGCGTTCAGGGGCGGAGTGCCGCCGGGGGGGCAAGTGGGATCCATTTTGGCGACCACTACGGCTATCGGTGCGGTAGGCTGGGTGATGGTTTTGCTCAAGGTGGCCGTGCAGCCGTTGAGATCGGTCACTGTAACAATATAGGTACCGGCGGCAAGGCCGCTGATGTCTTGTGAGGTGGCGCTGGTACTCCAGAGGTACGTGTACCCCGGTGTGCCGCCGGTGACGCTCAGGTCAACACTGCCGTTGGTGCCGCCGAAGCAGGACACGTTGACCATGGTGGCCGACGGTGTGATAGCGGTAGCCGGGCCGGTGATGGTAGCCGAAGTGCTCGCAATACAGCCATTGGCATCGGTTACGGACACGGTGTAGGTGCCCGCCGTGAGGCCGGAGCGGTCTTCGGAGTTGGAGGGGCCGGCCAAGTCGGTCCAGTCGTAGGTGTAGCCGGGCGTGCCGCCTGCTGCGGTCAGGTTGATGGAACCCGTTTGGCCGAAGCAGAGGTAATTGGTGAACGTACGCGTGGCCGTGAGTACTGTCGGTTGGCTGACTAATGCGGTAAAGGTGCCGGTGCAGCCGCCGGTGGCTGTTACGGTTACGTTATAAGTGCCTGCCGAAAGGCCGGAGATGGTGGTGCCAACGCCCATGCCTGTACCCGCGGGGGATACCCGCGACCAGTTGTAGTTGTAGGGAGCCGTGCCGCCAGTAATACCCATGCTGATGGAGCCGGTGGAGAGTCCGTTGCAGGTGACGTTGGTGATGGTGTTGTTGAACGTCAGCAGGCAGGGGTTGACGGTGATGACTTGGTTCAACACAAAGGTTTTGGCGCAAGCGTTCGAGATCGAGACATTGATGATACAGGGGGTCGGGCTTCCCACAGCGGGCGGCGTGAAACTCACGTTTGGCGTCATGGCGTTGGGGCTGAACGTACCGCCGCAGGAGGATGTCCACACGGGGGTATAGTCGGCGGGATTGACACCCATGGGGAAGATGTAGCTCAGTGCTACCGGAGTGCCTGCATTGAATGTGTTGGGCATGGCGGTGATCGCAGTCGGCGCCACTTCCAGTGCTTTTACGTTCGACGTGTAAAAAGAGAAGTTGAAAAATGCCCGCTGAGCGGCTACATTGGCGGGAGCCGTTGCCTTATTGTGCGAGTGTGCCGCTTCCAGCATGACAAAGCCGCGGTTATTGTCGCCGAAGGCGCGACCGTAAGCCAGAACGGCTGCGCGGTTTATAGCGTTGTTGGACACGCGATCCGGGTGGTCCGGGTCCCACACGCCAATTTTAGTAGTGGCGCGCCAGCCGGGGAGGTAGGGGACGTAGATTTGCTCAGAGCCGTTGGTGGTTGCGCCGTCCAGGATACCCATGAACTGCATGATCGGGTCGTCGTGCAGGTCGTAGCTGTACGGCAGGGTGCCGGCGCCGTGGCTACCCCACAGGATCAGGGCGTTGGAAGCCCACGGGCCGCCGCCGGTGGCAACGCCGGTTTTATTGGACAGGAAGTTGGTCTGTTGAGCGGGGATGGCGGTATTGAACATATCCTCCAGGGCGCTGCCCGCGTGGCAGGCCAGCCAGATGGAGCCGTTGCAGGAGTCGTTCCAGAAGAACAGGTTTTGGTGTGTTCCCCAGACCGGGTCGGCGTGGGGCATCACGAAGAGGTCGTCGCAGCAATCCAGCGTTGCGGGAGTTGGCCAGAGGTTGCTGTTGGCGCCGCCGTGTGCGGTGGCGGGTATGCCGGCATTGACAAAATAGCCGGTTGCGATGCTGCCGCTTTGTTTGTCGAGGCTCCATTCGGGCATGGCGATCAGGGTCGTGACGACATTCACCGTGAGTGGCGATACTGTGGTGGCGCCCACCACATTCTGGGGTGCGCTCGTCCAGAAGGTTATGCGGGCGTTGACGGCTGCCGAGCGGTACTCAGCAGGTATGATAAACGCCCCCCCGCGGTAAGCAATACTGTTGTGGCTGAAATCAATAGCATCCTTGGCCTTGCCGGGAGTAATGGCCCATCGGACAGGTACTTTGAAGTTCTTGACCAGGTCGTACACCATGCCGTAAGGCTTGAGGCCGTTGTTGACGGTTTGGGGCGTGATGCCCATGTTGATGATGTACGATCCGGTAGCGAAGGTTTCTGTCTGGGCGTGCAGCCTTACAGTGGCTGTGCAGAACAGAAGCGCCAAAACGCCCCACCCGAGGGAGAGTGGGCGCAGCAGGGTGGCAAGTGCAGGGATTTGTAGACGATGCCTTTTCATGATAAAGAATTTGGTTGAATACTGACTTGTAGCGATTTGCGTATAGCCGAATGGCGTATATGAGTTGACACCGAAGGCGACAGCCGACGGTGCAGGAAAAACAAGACCGATTGTTTAGCAGGAAAGGCGGAAGACTCTTCCCCGTGGATGTGGGGAAAAGTGGCATAGATATGGGCGCATACCCGAATGGAATGTTCGGGTTGCGCGATGGAGATCGCACTTTTCATGAGTGTCCGAGTGTACGCGAATGGTTTGGATTAAAAACAAGTCCTATGCACTTAGAATAGGATGTTGAAAAATGGTATTGGTGTGCTATAAAATGAGCTGCAAAAAAGGGGGTTGTTGCGGCAGATTGGCTTGTATTTGTGACCCAAATGCTTGTATTTTATGCCCAAAGGGAATTTAACATACAAGCATTTGGGTGTTTCATCACTGTTGGACTATCTTGGGGTATTTGTAGTATCCGGGCTGCTCAGTTTGTTATCATTAGAGTTAATCGGAAAATACAAGCGCCACTCCAAGGAGTACTCCTCCACGAAGTAGCGCCCTCGGGGAATGCCGGTGATCGGCAACCTCCACATTCGAATCAGTCTTTGTGGCAGGGAAAATGCCTCCTCTACCGAAAAATAACTTGAGGAAAAATACTCCTGAACGACCCTGTCGGACAGGCGCTGTTTGCGAAAACGGAACACTAATTCGTGTCCCGATGGATCGCAATGGATTATGGCCGGCGCATGCGGACATGGAATATCATGCCCTTGTGGTAGCCGACTCGCTATCATACAAATGCCTGTGCCGGAACAATTTCTGCTCGGCGTCCCGAATATCACTTCCATTTCTACCTCCCGAATAGGGGCCGAAAGGAGAAGGGCCGGATGCAATATCTCCAAATTAGAATGTACCATGAATTCGCGTCTGGATCGAGGAGTTAAACCATGGTTGTATCCACGACGATTTCAGGCACTTGGATGGTTGTTCCAGTTATGTTGGAGTGGCGGAAGGTTGCTGTACTTTTCATGACGATTAAATTTTTTGATTAACAGAAACAACTATACATCGCTTCAAGAAATCAAAAGTCCGTTCGTCAGGCATAGGTATAGCAAACGAAAACCGAGGATTCGTTACCCTCTATCTTGCAAAATACCTACGCAACATTTTTTCTAAAACATTGATTTTCATAAAATTAAAACCCACATTTTTATTTCAAAATGTTACGCGGGAGCGTGGGAAAAGCACGGAGGCAGGAGAGCGAGCGGCAGGGGCGAGCGGTGTGTTTTTGGAACAGTGCCGGCCCGCCGAGAGCAGTAATTACATTTTCCGGTAATGGATGTCGCGCTTCGCGGTGGCCCCTCCCCCTCCCCCCAACCCCTAAAGGGGAGTTGATCGTGAGGTAAATGGCCAGACTCTTTTCAATTACCCCGCGATCAACTCCCCTTTAGGGGTTGGGGTTGGGGGTGGGGCCACCGCGCAGCAAGAACTATGCGGATACCCCCAAAAACAAAAAAAGCCGCCCCGTTTCCGGAGCGGCCCAGCAGTGCGCTTCAGGTGTCTTATGCCACGGCGACCGCAGATACTGCCACAATTAAACAGTCGTGGTATCCACGATCCCTCCTGCATTTTCGACAACTGGAGCGCACCTGATGTACGCCGACGGGTATAGTTTATTCATGAGAAAGCAGACTATAGATTAAAAGATGGACAAAAGTAGGTGTCCGGCAAAGTATTACATATAACAAAATTACAATTTTTGTTACCCGGGCATTTGTGGTACATTCTATCCTAATCCCCCCTAAGAGACTGGTTATCAGTTGTTGCAAAAGCAGGTGAACAGGAACGGCGTTACTTTGGTATGCCGAAAAAAGATTTGGGCTGTGGATGTTTATGCTGCGCATCGCCGTCGAACGCTGCCGCTTTGCTACTGCGCATCCAGCGTTTGCAACGTCATTTCCCAGAGGTCTTCGTACGGTACGATCTCGAACTCCCGGGTCTGATTGCCCAATGCGAGTGGTGTTGCTTGTAACTGCGCAAAAAACCGGGCGGCAAGCGGGATAATCTCCGTGCGCCTAAAATTACCCGCCGGTATTTGTGCCAGCATATTAAAAAATAGCACAGAACGTCGTTCCCCCAAACCCGTCAGGTGCGTTTCGCGATATTGTTCCAGTTCAAGGGCATAATGACGCGCTTCCGCGTACTGTTTTTGTTCCAACAAACGAATAAAACGAATCGCCAGCCATGCACTATTGACCGATACATCCGCATTATTAGCCCTGTCTATGGATACAGACTCCTTTATCGAAGACTTTGAAAGGACGCCGCAGGAAACCAGAAATGCCAGGTATGGCTCATACACCGCCCAGCCGGTTTTAAATGCCGTGGGCAAAAAGGCAAACTGCGGATCGGATGACACGTCGGCAAATACGGTCAACGCGTGGTCATATTGTTTGCCATACAACTGTAAAAGCAGGAGTAGTTCTTTAATTTTGAATTGATTAAAGGTGTTTTCCCCCGTAAGTTCCAGACAAGCGCGAGCAGCACGTTCTCCGGCATCCAGATGACGGAGATGAATGCTGCAGAGCAATTGCTGGTAATAAAATATCTGTAGCGGGTCGCGGGCACAGTAGGGTTTTTCCTTAAAAAAGCGGATTGCTTTTTCGCAGTGGTGCAATGCTCCGGAGTAGTCCCGGGCAGCAGTGTACTGATGCAGAGCGATTAAATTGCCGTATAAGTGGAGTTTTGCACTGGGATACTTGCGCAGTTGGTGGGCAAGCGTATCCGCGTAAACCTTTGCCAGACGGTGCATTTCCTCCTTGGGGGTTCGGTTATCCACACTGAGCCCCGTCAGGTCGGTGTACAGTTTTTCCGCCTGAAACTCGGCTTCGAGTACCTGCCGGAAATACTGGTGTTTAGCATCCGCATCGGCGCACGGCTCGCCCTGGTGATCCCGCGTACAATGCTGCAAGCGCAGGTACAGCGCCACGTCCATGCCAAGCAGGGTGAAGTCAAATTTTTCTGCGATTCGGAGCAGGTGTGCAGCCAGGTCCAGCGCGAGTACCGCCGCATTTTGGCCACTCAGCGTACGCACATTAAGCCAGAGTTTTTGGCATTCAAAATGCGCCTGCTGCACATCGGGGTAAAGCTCCAACTCAGAGGCAAACTGCGCAATAGCCTGTGCAAGTCTTCCGCGCAAGGCAGTACGCGTTTCAAAGTAACCGGCATGGTCGGCCGAAGCGCCGGGGAATATATCGGACGCCGCGTCGGCATCGGTCGCGTACTGGCCTGTCCGGATACCCTCGAACAGGCGAAGCACAGACGCGTCGGTTTCCGGACTCTTGGAGGACGGCCGGGAAAGTCGAATCCGGTGCTGCTCCAGAAGTTGGATCAGCTCATTAATATCCTGCATGGTGCATTACTTTTCACTTGTGATTAAACGGTGGATGGTATCCAGACCTTCCAGGTTTGTCAAACCTCGTTCCAATATACGAACAGCCTGCAAAGATGGTCGCTTAGAATCGAAACAGGCATGCGTTTTTGACCCATATCTTTGTTTATTTTGCCCATATAGCGACAAAATGTATCTATTGGAGAATCTTTGCACCGATCAACACAACGACGACAATATTCCCGATGCTGAACAAATACCTTATAACCATCCTGTTCCTTGCGCTTTTTTCTGTCGGCGTTCGGGCGCAGGAGTTGCGGATGCAGGCGCTAACCGTCGCGGACGGTCTGTCGCAGGGGTTTGTATATTGTTTGTTTCAGGACAGCAGGGGGTTTATCTGGATCGGCACATTCAACGGATTAAACCGCTACGATGGTTACCAGATCAAGCGCTTCGACCCGGACAATACCATACCATGGTCGCTCAAAGCCAATTACATACATTGTATTACGGAGGATCGGCATGGTTTGCTGTGGCTCGGCACCGATAAGGGGCCGGTGGTGTTCGACCCGCACAGCGAGCGGTTTGTACATCTGGCAGAAACTGTACCTGCCCTGCCCGCCACCGAAGTGACCCAAATCATAACCTGTTCGGACGGGCGTGTCTGGGTCAACCACTGGCAGCCCGGCACCTCCGGCGTGCTGGTTATACAGCCGCCCGATAATTTGGCCACCTTGATTCGGACAGAGCGCTTGAACAGTCGGGTATTTCAGGTGCTTCCAGTCACACTCAGCACCAATGTAAACAGGTCGCTATCAGGCCTGCAAATGCTTCAGGACTCCATCTTGATTGCCAACGATACGAATTTTCGGTATTGCCGGATAAACACCGAGACACGAACAGCCGAGCGATCCGACCCGCGCAACCTGCCCCATCGCCGATACGGAAACTACGGCCTCCTATACACGATAAAAGGGCATCAGGGCTTTGTTTTCCTGCCCGACAGCACGGCCGACGATGTCCAAAGATGGTCGGAATTCGTACAGGCGCCTGGTGGGGAAATCCTACTGCTCCGAGCCGGAACAGCTGCATTGCACTGCATGGATACGCTCGCGTCGCACCGAGAGATACCCGGGTATAATCAAATGCCTTTTTACCTGCAATTCCCTGCTTTCTTTTCGTTAGACCAATTGCCCTCGTATGCCGCCACGATTGACCTATCCGGCAATATGTGGGTCGGTACTGCCGGCTTTGGCGTTCGAAAAATCAGCCGGGGAAAACTGGATTACAAGCGATACCTGCCCAAACACAGTATATATAATTTCCGCTTTCTTCCCGACGGACGCGTATGGCCGGGCAACCAATACCCCCACCATGTATGCAACATGCAAACCGGTCTGCTGGAACCTGCCCCCTGGGTCGCTACCCTGTCCACAGACTACTTCCCGTACAGCATACTAATTGCTCAAAACGGGGACTGGTGGATGACCGCGCTTAAGCATGGCCGATTGATTCTGCTTACAAAAGATCATACAACCAACCGTTGGGCAGAGTGGCCGGTTTCGCTCCACTGGTTGCGGGACGTGCAGGTGCAGCTGCTGGAGGACTCCCAGGGCGACCTCTGGGTAGCGGGGAACAAAGGTAATGTCGTCCATATCCGTCCACAAACAGGCCAGACAGACACCTGGGACATCCGTTCCTGTTTTCCCGAAAACCGGGTGGATCAACTGCGCAGTACATCCCTGGCGGAAGACCGGGCGGGTAATTTGTGGATCGGTACTAACCTGGGGTTGATTCAGGTAAAAAACCCGGAGGCCAAGCCGACTTTTCGCGTCTGGCACAACTACAACAACAGTGTTCCTTTGTTCAAAACCGACTGGGTGCTGAGCGTATATCCCGATCCCAAAACACCTGATTTGGTTTGGCTAGGGCTTCGCGGTGGCGGGCTGGTACGCTTCGATACCCGAACACAAACGACGAGAACCTATACGGTAAAAGACGGGCTGGCGAATAATGTGGTCTACAGCATCCTGCCTGATTCCTTCGGCTACTTTTGGCTGAGTACCAACCGGGGACTTTCGCGTTTCGACCCGCAAAACCAAACGTTCTACAATTACAACAACACGGAACCCGCCATAAACACCGAGTTTAATACCGGCGGACATGGCTATACGCCTTCCGGTGCTCTGGCCTTTGGCGGCATCGAAGGTTTGTTTATCGTCCGGCCAAAAAATGCCCGAAAAAAGCCCCGACCGCTCGCCGTGCTGGTCACCGATGTTGCCGTAAACGGACAATACCTCGACTTCTCCAGCAGCAACACCTACCTGCGGATCAACCCGGACAATACCCTCGAATTGCAATTACCACACGACCGAAACAACCTGGTTATTGCATTTGCTGCTCCAGCTGCAGCCGATCCCGCCGGTGTACAATACCGATACCGGGTCTTCCCCCTCAGCAAGCACTGGACTACGGCCGGCAGCCAACGCTCTGCCAACCTCGTGGGCATCCCTCCAGGGCAGTACACCATTGAATTACAAGCCCAAAATACCGATGACGGCTGGGGTGCTGCCCCCATAACGTACCTGCACCTCTCCATATCCCCGCCCTGGTACCGCACTGTTTGGGCATATCTATTGTACATCCTGACAGCTTTGGCGCTTTTTCGATTATATGTCCAATTGGTGCGCAAACGCTTAGCCATGGAACACGACATGGCGTTGGGACGCAAGGAAATGGAACAACTCAAAAGCCTGGACGATTTCAAAAACCGCTTCTTCGCCTATATTTCGCACGAGTTCAAAACCCCGCTCACCATCATTATTGGTCTGGCGGAGCGCTTGCGCCGGGAGCATAAAAGCACTCCAAGCGCTGATAATATCGCCCACCAGGGACAAACCATGCTCGAACTCGTGGACCAGATGGTGGACATTGCCCGTATGGACGAACATACGCTCCGCCTGAACCAGGTGCTGGGTAATTTCACCCAGTACGTACGGTACCTCGTAGAATCGCACCGCCCGCTGGCAGACTTCGCACAAATCCGGCTGGAAGTATTCTCCGATGCTGCGGATACTGTCATGGACTACGACCCGCTTCGACTGAAATATATCGTCAGCAATTTGCTGTCCAATGCCATCCGGCATACCCGGCCCGGCGGTATCGTACTGGCGCGTATACATCAGGTGGATTCCAAACGCGTACGCCTCGAAATTGAAGATACCGGTACTGGTATTGCTCCGGAAGACCTGCCGCACATCTTTGAACGGTATTTTCGGGGAAAATACAAGGGCGACACGGGCGCCACGGGGCACTTTGGGCTGGGGCTGGCTTTTGTAAAGGACCTCGTCGAATTGTTCAAGGGCACTATTTCTGTAAACAGCACTCCCGGACATGGCACCACCTTTACTATTGTGTTGCCCATAAGCCGCCAGGCTCCGCCAATGGCAAACCAACCATTGGTAACGACCAGCGTAAGTCTTGTGGAACTGGTACACCTAGAGCCGACCAACAACCCTTCTCTGCCGCTGCTTCTGGTGGTTGAGGACAATCCAGGAATCGCTGCCTATATACAATCCTGTGTTCAGGCGCACTTCCGGCTGTTGTTTGCTACCGACGGCGAGCAGGGTTGGAAAATGGCGCTCGAGCAAATCCCCGATCTTGTTCTGTCGGATGTTATGATGCCCGGTACAGACGGTTTGGAACTTACCCGCCGCATCAAATCGCACGAGTTGACCAACCAAATCCCTGTGGTGCTGCTCAGCGCCCGCGCCGATATCGAAAATAGCGTCATTGGCCAGCAACAAGGCGCCGATGCCTATCTCGGCAAACCATTCTATGAACAGGAACTCGTACTCACCCTGCAAAACCTGTACGACCTCCAGCGCCGTTGGCACGAGCGGTATGCTGCATTAGCAAAACAATCGGCTCCAGCACCTATACCCGAATCGGCAGACTACGACACACACCCTACCGATGTGTTTATGCAAAACCTGTACGGCCTTTTTGAAAAAAATTATACGAATGAAGCCTTCGACCTGCCGCAATTATGTCGAGACCTGGAGGTCAGCAAGTCCCAGCTGCAACGCAAATTAGCCGCCTTATCGGACCAGTCGGCCATCGAACTGCTGCGCCGGTACCGGCTGCAAAAAGCGCATGATCTGGTGGTAAAAAACCCCAGGCTGAATATCAAGGAAATCTGTTTTCAGGTTGGGTTCAAAGACCCCGCGCATTTTTCGCGCCTGTTCTCCAGGGAGTTTGGAGTTACCCCTTCGGAAATTAAAAAGATATCGGAGAGCAAATGAAGCAGGGGGCTTCCCTCATTTTTTTTCCAGTGACTCCAGTGCCATTTCCCACAAGTCCTCGTACGGCACGATCTCGATCTCATAGGTTTGGTTAGCCAATTGCAGGGGGTAGGACTTGAGTTTTTCCAGGAATCGTTCGGCCTTCAGTTCGACTTCTTTGCGGTCAAATTGTGCCATGGGAATTTGCAGGAGCATTTTCAGGAAGTAGTAACTGCGCTTGGTATTATCGCCGCGCAGGTGGCGGTAGCAGTACTGTTCGGTACCCTCCACCTCGTCCAGCAGTTTGCCATATTGCTTGCCCTGCAACAACGTCAGCCACTTGATAATGATGACGGCGATATTCATTCCGCTCTTGTCCTTATTGAAAATCCATAGTTCGCTGATGAATTTGGCTAATTTGAACTTGCTTTTCTGTTGCTGGCCCATTTTGCCGGCATTGTTGAGGTAATACACAAACGCCTCATAAATACGCCAGATTTCCACCGCGTTTTCCGGCAAAAACTCAAACCGGGGATGCTCCAGTGTACGTTGCAGCACGTCGGCCGCTTCGTCGTACTGGTACGTGTGCAACAGCAGGTGCAGGTATAGTTCGCGGTATTTGAACCAGTTGAACGTGCCCTCTTGCATAAGTTTGATGCACTGTTTGGCCGACTCCTTGCCCGCCTCGAATTGCCTTAATTGAATATTGCAAACCAGATGCTGGTAGTAGAAAATCTGGAGCGGCACCCGCGCTTCATACGGGCGTTTTTTGAAAAACTCAATGGCCTGTTCGCAGTATTGGAGGGCCTTTTCATAGTCGTTTTGGGAAGTATAGTACATCAGCCCAATCATATACCCATACATCTGCAATTTGTAGGTTTGGTACTCCTGCATGGGTTGCTGGATACGCTCGAAGTATTCCCCGGCCAGGTCGTGTACTTCGGCCTGCGCCGAACGGTTGTTTACGGTGCGCACCACCAATGTGGTGTACAGTTCCTCGGCCAGGCATTCCGCATCATACACTTTGCGGAAATAATCGAACTGCTGACTGGCCTCCCGGAAGCGCTTATCATTGCTCTCCCGAAGACCATATTGGATACGCAGGTAGGACGCAATATCCATGCACAACAGAATAAAATCGAATTTTTCGGAAGTACGGAGTAGTTTGGTAGCCAAGGTCAGGGCCACAGTATTGGCATTTTGGCCGGTCAGGAAGCGCACAATCACCCATTGCCGGTGGCAATCGTAATAAGCCTTCTGGTAGTCGGAATAATGACTCAACTCCGTATTGATCTGAAAAACATGCTCCAGCAACCGCTCCCGCAGATCGGATTTTAATTTTCGGTAACTGGACGTTCCGCCTTGCCCTTTGTACAACTCGGCTGCTGCGTCTTCATCCGTGTTAAACTTGCCCTTGGCGATACCCTCGTACAAGGCCAATAACTTGGAATCCTCCGACCCGGCCAGGTGCTTCAACGGGTGGATATTGTGCTGCGTAAGCAGCAGGATTAACTCTTTTAAGTCTTGCATACAGGCGAGTATGGTGTCGAAAAATTCCAGTTCCTGGATTTTTGACAATTATAAATATGGATTAAAGGGCACGAAGCAGATGCCTTAAAAGAATAAAAATAACGTATAAAAATAAAAATGACTGCGTGTTATTGCCGACAGGCATCCCAACTAGGCAGGACACTCCGACAATATGTCATTAGGCTAAGGGGTAGGAACCGGCAAAACGGACATGTTCTTTAGAAAAAGTCATGTTGGCGTTGCAGTCAATGAGGTGAGTGCCGGCCGCCTGTATAGTTGATTAAAATTAAAGGCGTAAATGTAGATCAAAACCAAATTGATTGGCTGGCAGAAGCGTACATTTGTCAAAATACTTCCGTAAAATTTGGAAACACCGCACAGCTTGGAAGAATCTGGGCATGTATTCCAAAGTATCCTAATGCCGCGCTACCCTACCGCCGCCCGCCGAAGCCGGTCGTTGATCGCCCGGCCCAGTCCTGTTTCCGGGCAAATCTCCGCCCAGATGACGTCCACGTCGTCAGCCTGATCCAATGCTCGCAACCCCGCGAACAGGTGTTGCGCCGCCTCCGCTAAATCGCCCGACCGCGACAACACGACTTTCCGGGTATGCTCCGGCAATTCCGGCCGGTCCTGAAAGAGCAGCAACCCAATCTGGTTGGCCGGTTCTTCGGTGGACTGCCCGGGGGACATCAGAAACAGGGGCTTCCGAGGGGCATAATGGGACAAAAGCATGCCGGGCGCGGCAGGGTTGCTACTTCGGTTTAGTTGCAGTTGCACGGGACCAACGGCGTGTTCAATTTGTTCCAGCGCCAGCCCGCCGAGGCGATAGACGATAACCTGTCCGTCTTCATACCCCACAATGGTGCTTTCCACACCCACCGTACACGACCCGCCATCGAGGATATACGGGATTTTTCCCTGCAACTGGTCATATACGTGCTGCGCCGTGGTGGGGCTGATGTACCCGAACGGGTTGGCACTCGGCGCCGCCAGCGGAAAATGCAGCGCCCGCAGCAGCGCCTGCGTCACCGGATGCGCCGGCGCACGCAGCGCAACCCGGGACAACCCGGACGTAACCAGGTCGGGAATCCGCGCGTGTTTAGGCACAAGTACCGTCAGTGGACCGGGCCAGAACCGCTCGGCCAGCGTGCGCAGCGGCGGCGGAAAATCCGTCGCATACCGTTCCGCCTGAGCAAGACCGTGGACATGTACAATCAGCGGGTCGAACGCCGGGCGGTTCTTGATTTCAAAAATACGCACCACCGCTGCCGGATCCAGGGCATTGGCCGCCAGGCCATAAACTGTCTCCGTCGGGATGCCCACGCACTCCCCGTCAAGCAGCCACTGCGCCGCTGCTGCCGGATCGGCTCCAATTTTTGTCTGAAAATGCGCCATAACGCCCCAAACGTAAGCGTTTTGCCGGAAAACAGCCCTATAAAGGGCTTGATACGGTTTTTTCGTCCGTACCTTTGCGTAAAATACACACCATTATGGACGAAAATGTGCAGGCCGGATCGGGTCTCCGAGAAATTTTTAACGAAAAAGGCGAACGCATTAGCCCCGTGCTGCCCGAGCATATCCGCAACTTTTTGATTGACATAGACGGCACCATCTGCGACGACGTACCCAACGAAGAACCCGACCGCATGGGCACTGTACTCCCCTACCCCGACGCGCTGGTCATGCTGAACAAATGGTACGACGAAGGCCACGTTATCTTTTTCTTTACCAGCCGCACCGAAGCCCACCGTCCGATCACCGAAGCCTGGCTGAACAAACACGGCTTCAAATACCACGGTATCCTCTTCGGCAAACCCCGCGGTGGCAACTACCACTGGATAGACAACCACATTGTGCGCGCTACCCGCTTCAAGGGCAAGTTCACCGACCTTGTCGTCAAAACACACGAAATCGAGGTATTTTCGGAAGAGTAAGACTGCCGGATATTGGCGGTTGATCGTTGGCCGTTTACATGCCCTACCCTGCTCAAACATCTTAACGCAGCTATGAAAAAACTCTTCACCGAAGCCCTGGTGGTCGTCGCCGTTTTTGCATCTACTCCCCCCCTCCATAGTATCGGGGTGACTTCAAGTCACCCCGATACGTACCCCGACAGTATCCCCTTCCGCCTGGATCAGCCGTCACAGATCATCAACCTGGTATATCCAGAACTTCAGGAGATTTCCGGTCTCGGTCCCACAGACGAGCCGGGTATTTTTTGTGCCATATCCGACGAACGGGGCGAGGTATTCTTTATTGACGGCAAAGGCGGCGGCGCCATTCTGAACCGAGTGCTTTTTCGGGATAAAGGCGACTTTGAGGGTGTGGAAATGGTGGAAAACTGCCTGTACGCCGTGAAAAGCAACGGCGAAGTTTTCGAAATCGCCAGGTGGAAACGAGACACTCCCAAAGTGTCGTCCTACAAAACCTTCCTTACCAAAATAAACGATGTGGAAGGACTGGGTCACGATACAAAACGCAAGGCCCTCCTGCTTGCCTGCAAAGGCGACCCCGACAGTACCTACGCCCGCAACATCTACGCCTTCGACCTGCGCAACAAACAATTGGGCGAGACGCCTGTTTTTACGGTCAACCCGCTCGAAGTAAATGAACTCGTTCCATACGAGGCCGATGAAAAACAGCATTTTTTCAGCCCTTCCGGCGTAGCCGTTCACCCCGTTACCGGCGATGTATATCTGACCTCTACCGCCCTGAAACGCCTGGTCGTGCTGGACTACAACACTGGTAAAATACGCTATGCCATACGGCTCCATAAAAAGATACTGCCCCAGCCCGAAGGCATCTCCTTCGATACCGAAGGGAACCTCTACATCGCCAGCGAAGGAAAAAAAGGGGAAGGGTTGTTGTTGCGGTTCGATTTTATAAAAGGGTAAGGAAACCCTACTTTTGCCCCACGCAATTCATCATTCATCATTCATCATTCATCATTTCAACAAAATGCCTGTTATCGAACTTCGAATCCCGAATCTGGGAGAATCCATATCCAGCGTCACTTTTTCCAAATGGCTGAAGCCCGACGGCTCCTTCGTGGAAATGGACGAACCGCTCTGTGAAATCGAAACAGAAAAAGCCAACCAGGAACTTTCCGCCGACAAGACCGGCAAACTGACCTGGGTGGCCAAAGAGGGCGAAGACCTCGAAGTAGGCGCCCTGTTTGCCAAAATAGATACCGACGCAGCGGCCGGCGCCGGCAACAGCGCCCCAGCCCCGGCGGCTCCTGCGGCTGCGGAAAAACCCGCGGTAGCCGAAACGCCCGCTGCCGCAAACTACGCCACCGGCCACCCATCCCCCGCCGCTTCCAAAATTCTCGCCGAAGGCGGCGTGCCCCCCGCCGAAGTAGCCGGCACCGGCAAGGACGGCCGCATCACCAAAGATGACGCGCAAAAAGCCGTAGAAAACAAAACGGCAACACCGCCCGCGCCCGCCGCACCAGCTCCAGTACCCGCCGCCCCAACTCAAAACTCAAAATCCCAAACTCAAAACTCCCGGGAGGAGCGCCGCGAACGCCTCACCCGCATGCGCCGCACCATCGCCAAACGGCTCGTGAGCGCCAAAAACAACACCGCCATGCTCACCACCTTCAACGAGGTGGACATGAGCGCTGTGATGGCTCTTCGGGAAAAGTACCAGGAAGTGTTTGTGAAAAAACACGGCATCAAACTGGGCTTCATGTCTATCTTCGCCAAAGCCTGCGCCAAAGTACTGCTCGAAATGCCCGATGTGAATGCCCGCCTCGACGGCGACGATATCGTGTACCACGACTTTGCCGACATCAGTTTCGCCATCAGCACGCCTACCGGCTTAGTGGTGCCGCCCATCCGCAACGTGGAAAGCCTCGACTACCACGAAATCGAGTACAAACTGAAAGACTTGGCCGCCAAAGCCCGCGACGGCAAACTCTCCCTCGATGAAATGAGCGGCGGCACATTCACCATCACCAACGGCGGCATCTTCGGCAGCCTGATGAGCACACCCATCATCAACGAACCGCAAAGCGCCATCCTCGGCATGCACGCCATCAAGGAGCGCCCCATCGCCGTGAACGGTCAGGTGGAAATCCGCCCGATGATGTACCTCGCGCTCAGCTACGACCACCGGGTCATTGACGGGTCTACGTCGGTGACCTTCCTCGTGAAAGTGAAAGAATTGATCGAAGACCCTGTCCGGTTGCTGATGGGGGTTTGAGGTTTCTGGTTAGAAGGTTAGAGGGTTGGAGGGTTGGAGGGTTGGAGGGTTTCCGGCGGACCCAAGATCAACCAGCAACCCTCCAACCTTCTAACCTTCTAACCCTCTAACCTTCTAACCAGAAACCTTCTAACCAGAAATCTCAAACCCCAACTGCCCCAACAACCACTCCCGCTCCGTCAGCACCTCCATCGTTTTGATTTTTTCCTGCAACGCCGCCCGGCCTTTGTCGTCGCCGGGCGACAGGCTCAGCATTTTTTTTACGATAGCCACGATGTTGGAGTAGTTTTTCCGGTGGTACTCGCTGAGCTCGCGGCGGCTGATAAAAAGCCGAAAACTGTCGAGGTGCGAATCCAGAATCTCGAGCTCGCCCAGCTGGTAGTAAATTTTCAGCAGCAAGGTCTTCGCGATCAGGTTGTTGACCAGGTCTTTAAAATCGGCGGTTTGCAGGTACTGCATGGCCTTGGATAAGTTATTGCGCTTGTATTCGAGCCGGGCCAGGTTGAGGTCCACAAAACTTTTCTGCTGGGCGGGTTCGAGATAGCCCTGGTACTCCCGGATAAACTGCTCCACCTCCTCGAACGCGTCCAAGCGGATGCCGAAAGCGGCGATGTTGTTGAACGTAAACGAGGAAATGCGGCCATGCTCAATCAGAAAACCGCGACGCAGCCCTTCCTGATACAGTTTCCAGCCCTCCGCTACGAAGGGTGAGTTGCCCTCGTTGAGCTGCCGGATGCAAAAATTAGTAGCCAGCAGGTACAGGCTTTTGAGTTCGGTAGCCGGAAACAGCCGCTCGTTTTCGAGCAGTTCATCGCGGAATTTTTGAAACCACAACAGGCTGTACTGCTCGGTCAGGAACCGAAAACAGTAGTAGTACAAGGCAATAGCCGGGACCTGGAGAAAATCGCCGCGCTCCACCTCTTCGATAAAAAAAGGCAGCAAACCGAGGTCGTACCGGGTATGGTACACAGCTTGGTGGGATAGTTGGGTGCAAGCGTGCCGCAGTTTCTGGGCGAGGTAAAGCATATCGAGCGAGTTGGAAATAGCCTGCAAAGGCAACTCGCTCGTGCGCGTGGTGCGGGTTTTGAACTGGGCGGTTTCGAACAAAAAGTCCAGAGACTTTTGGTGAAACTCGGCGTTTCGGATACTCGCCTCGTCCAGTTGCTTCCGGGTTTGGCGCTGGGCTTTTTCAAACAACTTGGGGAGATTCCGTTCGCGGAACTGTGCCATCAGTGCCATTGACACGCGCAGGTCGTCGCCTTGAAAGTGTTGCCATACGAGAAAACCTTCCAGCAGTTCGCGCAGGTCGCTCATGGTTGCCCGCAGGGCCAGGTCGTCGTAGTCGCGCCCAGGAAATGTTGCCCGAAAAAGCGCGTCCTTGTCGGGGAATGCCTTTTCCCGGTATCGGCTTTTTGCCAGACAGGCGAACAACAGAGCCACATCCGTCCGGTGGGTAAAAAACGGGGAGCGCACAAACTTGCCAAAGCGCAGCAATTCGGCCTTGTCGAGGCTGGACACGAGATCAAAAAGGACAGAATTGGACATACTTTTAAAAAAAAGATTTTCACAAAAATAGAGGCAAATGTAGGACGAAATTGGTGACCAACGCAGCGTATTAAGTATTACAGAGGTTCCTAGAACAATTTCAATTTCCACAAATTTGCTTTTTTGTACTTGGCTCCTCCTCTGGCCGGGCTGACTTTTGTCCCGTCAATTATTTTCAAGCAGAACAGGACTTGATCAAACTAAAAACTTTGGATTATGACCTACAAGAGCATTTTCAGAATTGGGGCTTTGCTGCTCATGTGTGTATTTGCCACCGGAAAAACAGCGCAAGCGCAGGGTTGGACCAGCGGCTCTTTCTGGCAAGGCGGCAACCCGGTCGAGCCGTTTGCCAGCGACGGCAACTACGTCACTAGCTTTTCGTCCTTTTTTGGCGACGAGGTAGTGGCGACGATCAACTACCCCGGCGTCGGTTCGGTATATCGTATAGAAGGTTTCGGGGTGAGCGATGACTTTCGCTACGGAAAGGATATTTCGCCAAACGGCAATTTTCACCGCATGGCACGCGGAGTGGCGCGCACCGCCCCCGACACATTTGTTGTCCTGGAGGAAACCCTGCCCTTCGTGGGCGGAAATCGCTCGCTGCACCTGAATATGTTCAAATTACAAACTCCCGGCTCGGGGCCAAACGACGGCCTGGTATTGCGTACCGACATCTTCGCGGTTCCGGGTGTCAATGCCTTTGCTCGTACGATGCAAACGGCGGCAAACGGCGACTTTGTCGTGCTCGGCTCGGCAGAAACTGCCGGCAACCACGATGTGCTGCTGGCTAAAGTCTCCAAACAAGGCCCGGTACTTTGGGCAAATGTTTTTCCGGGCGCCGACAACGAAACCGCCATTGGTATAGCGTCGGATGGCGCCGACGGATGGTTTGTTTTGAAAACAGTGACACCCGGCACTTCCGTCCACCTGATGCACATTGACCCGAACGGCAATTTGCTGAGCGACACCAACCTGACCGCAAACACCGGCGACGTTCCGGTCGGTTTGACCGCCACCGCCGACGGCAATCTCGTGCTGACAGGCCGAACACCGACCGGCGACATGTTTTTACAAAAAATTAATCCGGCAGGCGCTACGCTGTGGCGCCAGGATTTTGCCACACCCGACCAGGAACTGACACCGTACAGCCTGATCGAAGACGCCGCCGGCGATATCGTGGTACTCGGCACGCGCACCAATCTGGTAACAACCGAACAGGACGGCTGGCTGATGAAATTTGACCCTGCCGGCGCCCCCATCTGGGAACGCCGGATCGGGCGCAACAACCGCTCCGAAACGATGACCGTGCTGGCACTTTGCCCCGATGGCGGATACCTGCTCGGGGGTAAATACCGGAGTCAAAATTCTAACCACGCCTACGTCGTAAAAACCGACGAGAACGGAATCATCACCCCCGGACGCATTTTGGGAAATATCTTCAGAGACTTCGACGTGGACTGCTCCAGTACCCCCGGTGACTTACCGCTCGAAAACAGGATCGTGCGAGCTTTCCGCGATAGCGCCCATGTGTACTTTGGCAGCTCGGACGCGCTCGGCAACTACGAAATCGAGTGCGACACCGGCAACTATGTGATCAGCCTCTTCCAGCAGAGCCCATACTGGGAACCCTGCGCCAATGACCTGCCCGTTCACATCGGCTACCTGGATACCGCCGTGGTTGATTTTGCCCTGCAGGCAACAATTGACTGCCCGTACATGACCGTCGAGCACGGGATGCTCAACGCGCGACCTTGCGACACCACGACTTTGTTCGTAACCTACTGCAATATCGGGACGATCACGGCCGACGGCGCCTACCTCGAAGTGACGCTGGATTCGATGTTGGCGTACGTGAGTTCGACCATCCAGCCGTCGGCGATCAACGGCAACGTACTAACCTTCCCGTTGGGCGACGTAGCGCCGGAGGACTGTGGCCAATTAGACATCGAGGTCGCTGTGGATTGCGCCGCCGAGATTGGTCAGGTTGTATGCACTGAGGCGCATATTTACCCGGATTCGCTTTGCCAGCCGGTTGATCCGTCGTGGTCAGGCGCTTTCATTCAGGTGGAAGCGGATTGTCAGGGCGACAGTGTGCATTTTTTGTTGAAAAATACCGGCACCGGCCCAATGAGCGTCCCTCTGGAATACATCGTGATTGAAGATGCGGTGCTGCTGCGCTCCGGCAGTTTCCAGCTGGCTCCGGGCGAAACGATGGATGTAAAAACTCCATCCAACGGCTCGACCTGGCGTTTAGCCGCCGGGCAGGAACCGGGCGCGCCGGGCTTCAGCAGGCCAACTGTTGCAGTCGAAGGTTGTATGGAGGGCGGCGGTCCGGTCAGCACGGGCTTTTACAACCAGTTTTCGGAGAACGATGCCGACGATTTTAGCTCCAGTTTTTGTATTCCGGTGTCCAATTCCTACGACCCCAACGACAAGCAAGCCTTTCCGACCGGCTTTGATGCGCCGCACAACATTTTCGCCAACACCGAAATCGAGTACATGATCCGTTTCCAAAACACCGGTACCGACACGGCTTTCCGGGTGATCCTGCTCGATACGCTTTCCGCATTACTTGATCCGGCGACCTTCCGGCCGGGTGCATCCAGCCATCCGTACAAATTCGAGCTGACGGACAGCGGCGTGCTGCGGTTCACGTTCCAGCCGATCGCCCTACCGCACAACGGCGTAAATGAGGCCGGTTCCAACGGATTTGTTGCGTTCCGCATCGCGCAAAAACGCGACAATCCGGTCGGCGCTTTGATCGAAAACCGGGCAGGTATTTACTTCGATTTCAACCTGCCGGTCATCACGAATACGGTATTCCACACGGTGCATGCGCCCTGGCTGAAATTAGTCAACGTGGACCAGCCGGATGCCGCGCCGAGGCTCACATTTCAGGCGTTTCCCAATCCCTTTGCCGAGCAGGTGACGGTACGCCTGGAGGGCGATGAAATCCGGAATGCCACACTGCGGTTGTTCAGTGCCGACGGCCGTCTGGTGCAGGAAACAGCCTTCGAGCAAAACCAGCTGACGCTCGACCGCAAGGGCCTTCCTGCCGGGCTGTACTTCTTCTCGGTAGAAGCCGCAGGGCGTGTGTTGGGGAGCGGGCGGTTGGTGGCAGAGTAGGGAGTGATGAGCGATGCGTGATGAGCGATGCATACCGGTGGGGAAGTATTAGCGTCGGCAGGGTTTGAAACCCTGCCGACGTTTTGTGTTTTATGCTGCGCTCAACTCCCGCGCCTTGGCCAGAATTTCTTCCACCGTCTGCGTCAGTTCGTCGCCCATGCGCAGGAAATCGGGGTGGTCGAGTTGTTTCAGAATCGCGTACCACACCGGCTTGAAGCGGTCTTTCAACTGCACTTCCTCGCCGATGGGGCCGGTGAACAGGTCGTACAGCCAGGCGGCTTCGCCTTTGCCGAGGAGGAGGGTGAGGTAGGTGATGATGTCGTCCGGTACGTCGTTCAGCAACTCCATATTATTCAAAAACTCAATGGCAAGTTTTTTACTTTCATCCAAGCGGTTATTCCAGACGAATACGCAGGCGGCGGTATGCTGATAATGTGCGAATTCAGGTTTTAGTTTGATAAGTTCTAAGCTCCAACGCAAGGCTGTTTCTTTTTCTCGTTTTTCTTCAAAAAGCAACCAAGACAAAGCATTCATTCCATCGGCATCCCCTGCCTCTGCGGCTTTTCGGTACCATTCCATCGCCGATTCGATGCCGCTTTTCTCGTCTTTATAAAGCGACCCGAGGTTATACATTGCATCGGCATCTCCCGCATCTGCGGCTTTTTGGTACCAATCCATCGCCGTTTCGATGTCCCTTTTCTCGGATTGGTAAAGCCATCCGAGGTTGAACATTGCGCATGCCTCTCCCGCCTCAGCTGCTTTTCGATACCAATCCATCGCCGTTTCGACGTCTTTTTTCTCGTGTTCGTAAAGCACGCCGAGGTTGTTCATGCCGAATGCGCTTCCGGCCTCGGCGGCTTTTTGGTACCATTCCATTGCGGATTCGATGTCTTTTTTCTCATGCTCGTAAAGCCAGCCGAGGTTGTTCATGCCGAACACGTTTCCGGCCTCAGCGGCTTTACGGTACCATCCCATCGCCGATTTCATGCCTTTTTTATCGTTTTTGTACAGCAAGCCAAGGTTGAACATCGCGTCAGCAAAACCAGCCTCAGCGGCTTTTCGGTACCACTCAAAAGCTGATTCGAGGTCTTGTTTATCGTATTGATAAATCCACCCGAGGTTGTTCATACCGACTGCATTACCAGCCTCAGCGGCTTTTCGGTACCATTCAAAAGCCAATGTGAGGTTTGTTTTATCATTTTGATAAATTGCACCGATGTTGTTCATCGCAGCAACACTTCCTGCTTCTGCGGCTTTCAAGTACCACTCCAGCGCCAATTCGATGTTTTTTCTCTCTTTATCGTAAAGCCTACCGAGGTTGAACATCGCAGTGGCATTCCCTAACGAAGCCGCCCAAATGCAACATCGTTCTGCTCGTTCTAAGTCGGGTGACCTTAGAAAATAGAAATCATCGCCTAACTTTTTGGCAAAATTTACCACCTCTTTTTCCCAAAAGCCCACCTCCCCTTCCGCCTTCATCCCCTTCGCCATGCGGTCCGCCTCTTTTTTTTCAAACAAGCGCCCGCACAGCGACCGCAGTTGTGCTGCCGCCTCTTCTTTTTGTCCCGAAAACCACAACTCCAGCGCCGTGTAGGCCATATCCATGTCGGAGGCCGAGAGGTCTTTGGCTAAATCCGGCGACTGCTCAGAAAGGATAGAGCGGGTAAGGCGCAGCAGTTCGTGGCGCTCGGCAAGCGGCAGTTTTTCGGTGTGCGCCAGCGCCATGGTGTAACTAAACGCCGCTTCCGGGTCGAAGCCACCGCGCTGCATAGCCGCCCGGTGCGCGGCGGCTCGCGATTTCATCATGTCACCGTCGCACCATTCCTCGAAAAACCGGACGAGCCAGCGCACGCGCTTTTCGTCGCTGCGGCGGCCGAGGCGCATGAGGAACCAGATGTTAAAAAACCGCTCGGCCACGATGTACAGGTGGTTTTTGGTTTTGGTGGCCCGCTTTTCAATGATACCGTTGCGCTCTAAGTACTGGAGTTGGGCCGAAATGATTTTGCTTTCGAGGCGGGTACGTTCGGCTATTTCTTTCACACTCAGGGCGTCCCAGTTCAGGGCGATGGCTTCCACGATGGCCTGCTGCTGGTCGCTGAGGTCGTCCATGCGGTGTTTGTACAGGGGCGTAGAGCGGTCGAGCACGATTTCGAGATCCTTAAACGCGCTGCCGTCGTCGTCGTCGGCAAAGATTTCGAACAGCAGCACCATCGTGCGCACCACGCCGCCGGTGACCCTGCGCAGGGCTTCCACCCGGCCGGGGTTTTGTTCCAGAATACGCTCCACTGCTGCTTTTTTGTAGTGCTTGGACAGGCTGAGCAGCAGGTCACGGGTTTCCTTTTCGTTGAGGCCCTGGAGTTGCACCTGCTTGAAAAACTCGTAGAACGGGTGGTCGTACCGGTAAAATGCCTCCAGTACCACGGCCGAGGCGGCGAAGATTCGGATGTCGGCGGAGGTTTGCAGGATTTTGCGCAGCCGGTGCGCCTCGGCGTCCGTCAGTTTGCGGGCCATGTCGCCGAAGTTGTCTATGAACAGCACGAGCTTTTTTCCATTGCGCTCGAGTTCTCCGGACAGCCAGTCGAACAAGGCGCGCTCGTAGGCATCATCGTCCTTGTCGTGCCGGGCGGACAAGCGCCGCAGTTCCGCCTCTTCGAAGCGGAAATCGGGGTGCTTCTGTTCGAGCAGTTGCATGATGCGCTCCCAGAAGTTGAAGAGCCGCCGGATGCCGTACTCCTCCTCGTTGAAGACCAGCGGAATGAGCCAGCTGTTCAGGGCCGGGTCGTTTTCCACCTCGTAGGCGAGGCGCAGCAGCAGGGTGGTTTTGCCCATGCCGCGCCGCCCGAGGATGAGGTAGTGCTGTTCGGGCACGTCCATTTTGGCCGATTTAATGGCCTCGAAGAGGGTTTTGAACGTGTGTTGCCGCACCACGAAGCCCTCGATGAGTTGGGCTTTGGTCTGCGTTTGCGGGTTGTAAATGGCGGCGACGCGCACCGGTTCCAAAATGGCGCTCATAGATCGAAAGTTGAATGTTCAGACGTTTTTTTGCCACCACATCCGCAGGATGGGCGAGTTGAATCGGAACAGGCCACCCTGCTCGTGGATGTAGCCGTCGTACTCCAGCGTTTCGAGCACGACCTGGGCATTGGGTTGCTGGAAAGCGCTGCGCTCGGCCTGGCCTTTCGAGGCTATTTCGGCCAAAATGGCTTGAGCCGTATTGCATTGCTCGTCCGACAGCGTTTTGGCCAAGCGGTCGTAGTAGCTGGCGAAATAAACATTGTTTCGGTGGTTGGCGGCCTTGAGCAGCACTTTATCCACGGTGGCGTCGTTGATCGGCGTGTTTTCGCATTCCGATTCGTCAATCAGCAACTGGATCACCAACTGGATGAAAAACGGCATGAGCCACTGGATTTCGTTCAGCATGTAGCGGAGGATGGCATCATCCACCGCGATGTCGTAGCGCGCAAAAATTCTCCGGCTCATATCCAGCGCCTCTTCGGTGGTCAGTGGCGGTATTTCCACGATGTTGAGATCGTTGATGGTCGGGGCGGGGTCGAGTTTGCGGGCTACGTTAGGCAAGCCGATGGAGCCGGTGTAAATAAACCGGATGGCCGATTTGGCGCGTTGGCGCATGGCACGGTTGGCATGCAGAAAACCGACTGCGGCATCCTTGTTTTTTGCTTTGGCAATATTCTCGACGGCCACAGGAAATTCATCCACCATGACAACAATGGTGGAGTTTTCCGTTTCGAGATCGCAAAGGAGTTGCTCGAAGGTTTCCGCATAACTCGGTGCCGCGCCGGAAGATGCCATCTCGAGTTCAAGTCCGGCGATTTTTACTTTTTTGACGCACTCCAAAAAGGACTCCAGCACGCTCTTGGCTCGCTCGCCGAGCCGGGCGAGTTTACCGTGGGCGGCGCTTTTTTCGAGTTCTTCGGACAGCAGCCGGAAGTAGTCTTCCTGATCGGTGCAGTCCTCCACGTTCAGGTAAATGAAAATGTAGCCGTCGCGCGGGTTGTCCTCCAGGGCACGCATGATGGAGGTTTTGCCCGAGCGGCGCGGGGCGGACAAGTAGAGGTGGTTGCCGCTGTCCAAGCGACGATAGATGCGGTTGATGATGGAGTCCCGGGGGTAGAAGTCTTCGCGGCGCGGAGTTTGACCGACGATGTTTTTCATGGTGTAGCTATTTTGACAAAAAAAATCTTGGCAAAGGTGCGTTGACATTTTTTTTATTGTCAAATTTTTGGCAATGTTTTTTTTGTCAAAACAAAAAGGGACTGTTTAGAAGCGGAGTCATGGGCTTCAATCCGGATCAAACGGGCCGTGAGCGGCATTTTAGTGAAATTCAAAATACAGGCAACACGGTTTTTAAATGCCCTCGGCCTATCTTTGTAAAAAAATGTGCCCTGTGATAACTTCGCTCAAACAACTTGACCTAAAAGACACCTACACCTACGCCGACTACCTCACTTGGAAGTTCGATCAGGCACTTGAACTCCTGCGGGGAAAGATTCGGCTCATGTCGGCGCCCAACCGCCAGCACCAGAAAGTGTCATGGCACTTGAGTGGGGTGTTTTTTAACCATTTCAAAAAGCATAGTTGCGAGGCTTATGCAGCCCCGTTCGACGTGCGGCTCTTCGACCGCAAAAAATCACAGAAAGCCGACCGCGACATTTACACCGTGGTGCAGCCCGACCTCTGCGTAATTTGCGATTTGGAAAAATTGGACGACCGCGGCTGCCTCGGCGCGCCGGATCTGGTGGTGGAAATCCTATCGCCCGGCAATTCAGCCAAAGAAATGCGCGACAAGAAAGCCATCTACGAAGAGGCCGGCGTGCGCGAGTACTGGATCATTGACCCCGAACGGACGACTATCACCCGGTTCAATCTGGAAGACGACGCCCGCTACGGTCGCCCGCTCATATTCGTCAACGACGAACGAATGCCCTCCGAAATTTTTCCCGATCTTGATCTGCAACTAAGCGAACTGTTCCCGATGCCGGATGAGGAGACCGCAGCGGAGTGAACGGGCTAGTGATTGTCTCGTTCCTGTACTTTTACCACTACAACCGACAAGTATGCACCATCAAAAATACTCCGTTCTCGCCCTCCTCCTCCTCCTCGCCGCCGCCGCTTTTTCCCAACATCCCGACGACCTCGAATCCATCATCGAAACCGAAAAAACCGCCTGGCTGCGCCAGAACGCCGCCGCCGACCGGGGGCTGTCGGGTTTTGCCGACAACCGTTCCGACATCCTGTACACCCGGTTTCATTGGTGGGTGGACCCGGCGGTGCGCTACATCCGGGGTGAAATCCTGACCGTTTTCGAACCGACAGAGCATACCGCAAGCCTCGAATTTGACTGCTCCGCCGCACTGACCATGGACAGCATCCTCTTCCACAATACGCCGTGCGCTTTTACCCGGAATGGCGACGTGTTGACCGTTCAGTTCCCAACCACGCTGCCGGCGCTGCTGCCCGACTCGATCGAGTTTTTTTACCAGGGCACACCGCCATTGTCGGGGTTCGGTTCCTTCGTCACGGACACCCAAAGTACCGGCGTTCCCGTGCTGTGGACACTCTCCGAACCATACGGCGCCCGGGACTGGATGCCCTGCAAACAATCGCTGACCGACAAATTAGACTCGGTGGATATTTTTGTCACCCACCCTGCCGGATACCGGGCCGCAAGCAACGGCTCGCTGGTATCCGAAACCACCACCAACGGCCAAACTACCGCGCACTGGAAGCACCACTACCCCATCGCGGCGTATTTGGTAGCTATAGCAGTGACCAACTACACGGAGTTCACGGTGCTGGCCCCTTTCGGAAACGACACGACCAAAATTGTCAACTACGTCTATCCGCAAAGCCTGCAAGCGGCCCAGATCGGCATGACCGACCTGCTGGCACAGATGCAGTTGTTCAATGAACTTTTCGGGTTGTACCCGTTTCATCGGGAAAAATACGGGCACGCGCAGTTCAACTGGGGCGGCGGCATGGAGCATCAAACCATGTCGTTTATGGGAAATTTCGGTTTTGAACTGCTGGCGCACGAACTGGCGCACCAGTGGTTTGGCAATAAAATTACCTGCGGAGCCTGGGAAGATATCTGGCTGAACGAAGGTTTTGCAACCTACCTCAGCGGCTTGTGCTACGAACGTATTGCCACCCAGTACTGGCAGCAATTCAAACGGCAACGCATCAACCAGATCACCTCGCAGCCTGGCGGCTCCCTGCTGGTGGACGACACGACGAGCGTAGGCCGCATCTTCAGCGGGCGACTTTCCTACGCCAAAGGCGCGATGGTACTGCATTCCCTGCGCTGGATTTGCGGTGATTCGGTGTTTTTCGCCGCCGTGCGCAACTACCTCCACGACCCCGCTCTGGCTTATGGATATGCGCGCACGTCCGACCTGCAAGCCCACTTCGAAGCGGCTTCGGGCAAGGACCTCGACAACTTTTTTGCGGATTGGTACACGGGCCAAGGCTTTCCGTCGTACCAGATCACCTGGTCGAAAGGAGCCGGCAACGCCGTGCATTTTTCGGTAAAACAAACCCGGTCGCACCCGTCCGTGCCGTACTTCGAATTGCCCTTGCCGCTCCGGCTGACGAATGCGGCGGGACAAACACAAGACGTTGTCCTGCACCACCTGTTCGATGGGCAAACCTTCACCGAACAAGTCGGTTTTGCGGTAGATTCGGTGGCATTCGACCCCGACCTGTGGCTGATTTCCAATAACAACATGGTGACTCAAACGCTCGTCGGCACAGGCGAAGTGGGGGCCGTCGGTTATGCGCTGCGCGTTGAGCCGAACCCTGCGCGGGGCGGTCAGGTGTGGGCAATTGTGACGGCGCCGGGGGCGGGTGTAGTGCAGCTATCCCTGGAGCAGCCGGACGGCCGGACGGTGCTTTCGCGTTCTGAAAACGCAGTTGCCGGCGAAAACCGATACGCGCTTGATGCGGCCGGTTTGCCATCGGGAATGTATTGGTTGCGGGTAAAAAATGGCGCAGGAGAGACCGTGGATGTACGGCAGGTGTATTTGTGACGAGCGTTTTTCGCCCCAAATATTCAAATGCACCGCAGAGACGCAGAGCATATTACTCCGCGTCTCTGCGGTCAAACACTACTTACAAAATAGCCGCCCGCGTCGCGTCCAGCATACGCCGGCACTCCGCCAAATCCGGTCCCTGGGCGTACACGCGCAGGACCGGCTCGGTACCGGAAGCGCGGATCATCACCCACTTTTCGTCGCCGAGCAGGAATTTCCAGCCGTCCTGATCTTCCATGCCTTTGATAGCATAGCTGCCGAACGACTTGTACTGGCGGGCCTTGCAGGCTGCAATCACGGCCTGTTTTTGTTCTTCCCGGATGTGCAGGTCGTCGCGTTCGAAGGCGAAAGCGCCCACCATTTCGTACACTTCCTGTACGAGACCCTTGACTGTTTTGCCGGTTTTGGCCATGAATTCGAGCACCAGCAAGCCCATCCAGATGCCGTCGCGCTCGGGAATATGGCCTTTCACGGCGAGGCCGCCCGATTCTTCGCCGCCCACGAGCACGTCTTCTTTGGTCATAATTTCAGCGATGTACTTGAACCCGACGGCTGTGATTTCGTAGGGCAGGCCAAACATTTCAGCCATCTTTTTCATCTTGTCGGTCACCGAGAATGTAAAGACTACCTTGCCGCGCATTTCCTTGTATTTGTACAGGTACAGCAGCAGAATGAGCAAGAGGTGGTGGCTATCCACAAAGTTGCCGTCCTCGTCGTACATCCCGATGCGGTCGGCATCGCCGTCGTTGGCAAGCCCGGCGACGATCTTCGGGTTTTTGCGCACGGTTTCGCTCAGCAGGAGCAAGTTGCGGTGGATGGGTTCGGGCGCCTGGCCGTGCATGCCGGGGTTCCAGTCGCAGTGCAGGAACAGGGAGCGGGGCAACAGTTTGCGCACGGCATTCTGGCCGGCGCCGTACATAGCGTCGTAGGCCAGGCGGCCGGCATTTTGTTTGATCGCTTTCAGGTCGAAGTTTTTGCGCACGTGGCGCAAGTACATGGTTTCCAGGTCGGTATCCACGAACAGTTTTTTGTCGCGCAGCTCCTGCACCGTGGGCAGTTTAGTGAGCGTGCATGCCTCGGGAATGAGCGCTTCTACTTCGGCGATGCCGGCGGGTATCATCGGGCCGCCGTACTCGGCTTTCAGTTTGTAGCCGTTGTACGAGGGCGGGTTGTGGCTGGCCGTGATGACCACCCCGATCTGGCTTTTGGTTTTCACCACCCCCAGCGAAACCATAGGCGTGGACACAAACCCCACCCCGACGTGGCATTTGATGCCAAAAGCGCCGAGTACGCGGGCGGTAGTTTCAGTGAAGAGCAGGCCGCCAAACCGGCAGTCGTACCCGATGACGGCGCGTTTCATGCCGTGTTTTTTCATGTAGCGGGCGGTGGCCTCGGCTACGCGCATGACATTTTCTACTGTGTAATCGTCGGCGATGATAGCGCGCCAGCCGTCGGTGCCGAATTTGATTGTTGCAGCCATTTTTTTGAGTGATAAGTTATGAGCGATGAGCGATGAATCGTCGCGGCAAAAATATCGGAGTGCGGCGTACTTTTGCGCAAGTCGGGCACTTTTCTGAATATTTCCGTTCCATGACAACCAGAAACCCTCCAACCAGAAACCTTCCAACCAGAAACCTTCCAACCAGAAACCTTCCAACCTGCATACATGACCGACACCTACCGCCATAAAGGTTTGCGCAAACGACTTGTTGACGCGCTGCGCCAAAAGGGCATAACCGACGAAGCCGTGCTCACCGCGATCAACGCCGTGCCGCGCCACTTTTTTCTGGATAAAGCCTTCGAGGAGCACGCCTACGAGGACAAACCCTTCCCCATCGGAAACGAGCAAACGATTTCGCAACCCTACACGGTGGCGTACATGAGTACCCTGCTACAGGTCAAACGCGGGGATCGTATTTTGGAAATCGGCACCGGATCAGGCTACCAGGCGGCCATTTTGGCGTCCATGGGCGCGCGGGTATTCACGGTGGAACGGCAAGAGGCGCTGTACCTGCACGCCAAAGCACTGCTGGCGCAATTGGGTTTCGCCGGCGTGCGCTGCTTTTTCCGGGATGGGAGCAAGGGCCTGGCAGAATACGCGCCGTACACCGGCATCATCGTCACTGCCGGCGCCCCAGTCGTGCCGGAACCCCTGCGCGAGCAATTGGCCGTGGGTGGCCTGCTCATCATCCCCGTGGGCGAAGATGTGCAGTATATGTACCGCATCCAGCGCATTTCCCAAACGGAGTACAAAGAGGAAATCCTCGACGCCTTTCGGTTCGTACCGTTTCTGGAAGGGGTGAATAGAAAAAATTGATTCGATTGATTCGATTGGTTCGATTAAAACCTGGAAGGTTTATACCGCTACCGCATGAGCGTGTTCAAGTCCTTAAAATCGCAGCACTATGCCTATACTTTTCCACACTACCCGGCTCAGCATACGTCCTCTGACGATGGCCGACCTCGATTTGTTCTTTGCGATGCAAAGCGACGCGGAACTCATGCACTTCATCCGGCCGCCGGAACAGGACCGGGAGGCTGTCCGCACGCGCGTTGCGTTTCTCGAACAATACGCACAGGACTATCCCGGTCTCGGCTCCATGGTAGCCCTTTGGAAAACGACCGGCCAACCGGCGGCCTCCTGCGTTATCCGCCACACCGAGTACCAACCCGACAAAGACCTCGAAATCGGCTACATGGTCCTGCGCGATTTCTGGGGGCAAGGGCTGGCTACCGAAATCGCCACAGGGTTGAGCAACTATGCCTTCGCGCAGCTCGACGCGCCGAGAGTGACCGCATTTGTGGACCTGGAGCACCGTGCTTCGCAGCGTGTTCTGGAAAAATCCGGTTTCCGGTTGGCCGGGCGTCGGTTTATTTACGACTCCGACAATTTTGAGTTTGTAAAAGAGGCTGTCTGATCTGCATCAGGCTTGTTGCGGTGGAGGTTTTTTTAGAACGATACCTCCACCGCAACAAGTCCATTATTTCACCAGCAAAACACCCGACCACAGCAGTTGTGCGCCGGAGCCGGCGATTTGGAAAAAGTATGTGCCTGCCGGCAATCCACTGCAATCGAGCGAAACAGGCATCTGCGCGGCAGCAATTTTCCGCAGTTCCCGACCCTGTGCATCCGTCACCGATACGTTGACGGCCTCGCCGGCCATGGCATCAGCAGCAAAATACACCACTGCCCGAGCCGGGTTGGGGTACACCCGCAGCGGACTGCGATTGGGATCGGTGTAGGTCGTGGACGTTGTGATGAAATTGCTGCCCACGGTATGCCAGGTGGTGTTGGTGATCACCGGCGCATTAAAATCGAAGTAAATCGCCGCTGTATTTTCGATCACTGTACCATCGGGATTCTCGGGTATTTGCGGAACGCGGAACTGGACAAAACCCTGCGAGGCCTCCACATTCGAATTGCTGTCGGGCAGCGCGATATTTTCAAATACAAACCTGGCGATGTTGCCGTCGAGCAGTTCAAACCGGTAAGGGTGGCTGGAAACACCCGGGCGGATTTGTTTTGCCGCCAGGAAATCGGAGAGTGTGTCGAGCAGGACAACCAGAAAAGCGGTGTCTGTGCCCGTGTTTTGAAAGCGGATGGTGTAGTCTAAATCGGTGTTTTTTTCCACAAAATGATCAGCGCCGTAACCACGGGGCAGCGCCTGTTTGTCGTTCGGGTCGTAGGACGAGACATTTTCCCGGCAGTCAATAGCTACAAACGGGTTCGATGGATTCAGCGGAAACAGCGTGACCATACCCGGCGTAAACCCGCCGCAACCTTCCACCGCTACTGCGGGAAAACCGCCGTACGGATGCCACGGCTCCTGCTCGGCTTGCAGGCGGAGCGTAGCGCCCGTGGCTTCAATCGGCGCGAGGTGCATCGTTTCGCCGGGGTTCAGCTGGAACGTGCTACCCGCGCGCATCAGCACATCCTCCACTACCACGTATTCCAGTAAGCCGGCATTGGGGCCGACGCCGATGTTTTTTATGGAAAAATAAATACTGTCGTTGGCGCATTCGGCCTCCACCGCCACATCGGCGCCCGACCACTGCTGATTGATCCTGCAGGTTGTGTCGGGAAAAATATGCGCCTCCGTGCAGTGCGTGATGCCGGGGATGGTTTCGCAGCTGGTGAAAAACGAAATAGTAAACGTACCGCTTTCGCCAGGCTCCAGGTCGCCGGTTTGGAACCGATAGGTTTGGTTGCCCAGATCGGTTTCGGGCAGGGAACTGTTTTGGAACTCAAGCGCCGCGTCCAGGGTCACATCAATGTAGGTATCATCTATGGTTTGTGCGCTCAGGTTGGCGTAATACACGTAATACGTGCCGGGAAAACAAGGCCGGATTCTTGGGGTAGCCAGGTCCACGTACAGCAGCGGACATTCGGCATCCAATTGTACGGCTATGTCAATCGTCACTGCTTCACTTTGGAAGGGCTGGCTAAACGTGGCAACAAAGGTGGTTGCGCAGGAGTCGCCGCCATAGTTGAACGGCGCATTCAGCATGACATCAAAATTGATTACACTGGTGGGCACTTTAATGGCGTAGTGGCCCAAAGAGTCGGTATTGGCAACATATACCTGTCCGTTGTTTTGTGCTACCGCCCGGACCTGCCACCCGAGCATTCCGGACTCCGAGCCGGCTTGCTGGTTGCAATCCGAATTATCGTCGTGAAAAACCGTTCCTCGAATCACGTGTGCGGCTTTATAAAATACATCCACTTCTGTAAAGCAGAAATTCTGATTGCCGGCTTCGTCAGTCACCCGCAGGTAAACATTGTAGGTACCGAGGACATCGAATTCGAGTGTTGGGAAAAATGGCCCGGCGGGAAAATCATGACCCAGATCGAACACCAGATTTTCGGCAGCCGAGCAATGATCATAACTGCCATCATCCACCATTTCAGCAGTCAGCAATACAAAATCGAACAGTGCAGTATCCAGCGCAAGGCTGACGAACTCCTCGCAAACGGATACCGGAGGCGTGACATCATTGCTACAATCGCCTGTGATCGTCACATTGCCCCAGCAGGAATTGAACGGGTTGCCATTCAGGAAACTGCTCACTTGCAGGACGTGTGTGCCGACATCTGCCGGCCCAACAACGAGGCTCGGCGCATACACGCCGTTGGGCAGGAGGCGCACCCGGTACTCATAGTCCGAACAATACGGCCCGCTTTCGAGCATCATGCCGGGGGAGATCGTAGCAGCGCCAAACTGGTCAAGCGCCACGGTGATCTGGTCGTTGCAGACGATTGCCGGAGAGGAAACCGTACAAGCCGTCAGGTTGAGCATGCTGGTGCAGTAGTCGGCGTTGCCTGCCGTATCCACCACCCACAACACAATCGCTTGCTGACCCGTCTGATTGGCGGGAAAGGAAAGTGACGTGGTGGAAGGCGGCGCCGGCGACGCCGGGCCGACCTCGATAAAGAACTGCAAGGCTGCGGGCGCGGTGCAGTTGTCGGTACTGCCTCCGTTGAACTCGGCGGCCTGCACGACCGTCGGCTTGAAAAGTTGTACATCTTTTTGGAGCGTACCGACGCATCCCGGTGTGGGCGGCGTGACATCGTTGTTGCACTGCGCTGCCAGACGGGTTATCCCAGAGCAAAACAGTGCAAAAAATAACGTCAGGAAAATCGTTCGGCTTTGGGCAAGCACAGGTATCAAATTTTTCATGATGCGGATTGAAAATGTTGTGAGCAGAAAGATGAAGCCCCCCGGGGAGGCGTGTCGTACGCGCTTTATTTCGACGATACAAAAGTGCGGGGAAGCTATGGTCCTGCGAAAATCAAATTTCAGGTTTTGTAGAGCAGTTTTTTAATAAAAAACCCAATACTTGTTTTTATAACCGAACAGAGCACGGTTTTTGCCGGCGTTCATCATTGGTTTTGTAGATCAAATTTTATTTTTTGCCAAAAGAAAAAAACGTGGATCGAAACAACGTGTACCGCCTGGTTCAATCCCTGAGCGCTGTAGAGCGCCGGGACGCCCGGCGCTTCCTCGAATCCCCTTATTTCAACTTGCGGACCGACCTGATCCGGCTATTCGATTTTTATTGCGCGGACAAGCAAGCGGACAAAACCGGAGCATGGATAGAACTCCACCCCTCCGAACCCTACGACGATACGCGTATGCGGCTGCTCATGAGCTACCTGAACCGCCTGTTGGAAACATTCCTGCTGGTGCAGGATATGCAGGAAAAAGCCCCCGAAAACCGACTTCGACTGGCCGAAGCGTACCAAAACCGGGGACTGACGGAACAATACGTGCGCACAATGCGGGCATTTGACCGCGATTTGCAAGCACAACCCTACCGAAACGAAAACTTCTACGCACTCCAGCGCCTGTACTACCTGGAACTCCACGAAACTGCCGTACGGAAAAATCCGACCGAAACTGCTCCGCTGCGCGACCTCACTCAGAGCACCGATGCCCACTACCTGACAGCCCGGATGCGGCTGATCTGCCTGGAATTGTCTCAAAAAAACGTGTACCGATCCGATTCGGAGGAAGCGCTGCACCGCCGGGTCATCGCTTTGGCAGAAGGACCGGAATGGGCCGATTTTCCAGGCATTTCTACCTACCTGTCAGCGATTCGGATGCTCCAGCATTCGGGCGACAGCGCCCACTACCATGCTTTTTTGCAAAAAATGGAGGCTACGGCTGTACACTTTTCCGGAGATGAACGGCGCGAGTTTTTCATGTTTGCCATCAACCATTGCATCCGACGGGCCAACAGCGGCGACAAGGAAATGGAGCGCGAATTGCTGAACCTCTACCGCCGCGCCCTGGCATCCGAAAGCTTGTTTGAAAATGGTATCCTGTCGCGGTTTACCTACCACAACATCGTGGCCGCCGGCCTGCGCTGCCGCGAACTGGATTGGGTGGAGGATTTCATCAGCCGCTACAACAGCCTGCTGGACCGCCAATACCGGGAAAGTTCGCTCAGTTTCAACCGCGCCCGGCTGGAGTATGCGCGCAACCGCTTCGATTCTGTGCTTACCCTGCTCCAAAAAGCCAACTACAGCGACCCGTTGCTCCACTTAGCCGCCAAAACCCTGCTGCTGAAAACATACTTCATGCTCGACGAACACGACCTGCTCCAATCCCACCTGGATGCCATGCGCAATTACATCCACCGAAAAAAAGTGCTGGGATACCATCGGAAAAATTACCTGAACATCATCCGCTTCACCGAGCGTATCCTCCAGCACAGCCACGACCACAAGCGACAGGAAACCCTTCGCGCCGAAATCGAACGGGAAAGCGTGCTTACCGAAAAGGAATGGCTCCTGGAGCAGCTGTAAACCGGCCTTCTGCATACCTTTGGCCATTCATAAATCATCGTTCGTAAATCGTACGTCGTCGTGTCCAACCTTATCTACGGCCACCACCCAGTGGTGGAAGCCATACAAGCCGGTCAGCCGGTAGAAAAAATTTTGTTTCAGCAAGGCCTGCGCGGCGAACTGGAAAAGGAAATCCGCCACCTGGCCAAGGAACACGACGTTCCCCTCCAGGTCGTCCCCAAGGAAAAACTGAATAAACTGGTGCGCGGCAACCATCAGGGAGTAGTCGCCTGGCTCGCGCTGGTGGAATTCCAAACCCTGGAAGCCGTACTTCCGCCCATCCTCGAGCGCGGCGAAGTACCTATCCTGCTTTTGCTCGACAGCATCACCGACGTACGCAACTTCGGGGCCATCTGCCGCTCGGCGGAATGTGCGGGCGTACACGCCGTGGTCATCCCGCAGTCCGGCTCGGCACCTGCCAACGAAGACGCCATGAAAGCCTCCGCCGGCGCCCTGGCCCGCATACGCCTGTGCCGCGTGCGCAGCATGTACTCCACCGTGGAATGGCTCCAGCAAAACGACGTGCAAGTAGTGGCAACCGCCCTCACCGACAACGCCCGGCCGCTGTACGACGTGGACCTCACCGGCCCCACGGCTTTTTTGCTCGGGCCCGAGGGCGAGGGCCTCGCCCCGAAACTGATCCGCATGTCCGACCAGGTAGCCAAAATTCCCCAGGCAACCGATTTCGACTCATACAACGTCAGTGTAGCCGCAGGCATCGCCCTGTACGAGATGTTGCGGCAACGCATCGGGAACATCTAACCCGAACCCTTCCAACCAGAAACCCTTTTCCATGTACACCGACCAAACAGCCCGCACCGTCATCTTGCCGGTGTTTCCGCCCCGGCGCATCGTGTCGCTGGTGCCTTCGCAAACGGAACTGCTGCACGCGCTGGGATTGGCGGAAGAGGTGGTGGGTATCACCAAGTTTTGCGTGCACCCAGCGGAGTGGTTTCAGGAGAAAAAACGGGTGGGCGGCACCAAAACGGTAAACCTGGAAAAAGTGGCTGCTCTGGCGCCCGATCTCATTATTGCCAACAAAGAAGAAAACGTCCGGGAACAAATCGAAGCCCTTGCTGCCCGTTTTCCAGTCTGGGTCAGCGATGTGCGCGACCTGCGCAGCGCCCTGGATATGATCGGGCAAGTGGGCGCAATCACCAACCGGGCCGCTGCGGCGCAATCAATGGTGCAACAGGTGGAACAGGCATTCGCCCAACACCGACCCGAGCCGGTCTTGCGTCGTCCCCGAGCGGCCTATTTCATTTGGCGGAAACCCTACATGGTGGCCGGTGGCGACACGTTCATACACGTTATGTTGCAGGAGGCCGGATTCGAAAACGTGTTCGCTGCGGAAAACCGTTACCCCGAAATTTTGCCGGAACGGCTGGCCGAATACGCGCCGGATGTACTGTTGCTATCCTCCGAGCCATACCCGTTTGCGGAAAAACATCTGGAGGAGTTTCGGGAAATTTGTCCGTCGGCACAGGTCGTGGTGGTGGACGGCGAGATGTTCTCCTGGTACGGTAGCCGGCTGCTGTTAGCTCCGGCGTATTTTCAGGATTTACGAAAAAACGCCTGTTTGGATATTTTTCAGCAAAAGTTTGCCGCCGGCAACGCAAACAACCCACACCATTAAACCTTTTATTTGCAGCCATTTCAACATCAACCGCCGTTGGCCGAAATTTTCAGACACACTATGACAAACAAATTTTGCTTCGCCATACTTCTTTTTTTCTCGGTACTCGCAGGCATTCAGGCGCAAACAACCGAGCGCCGTTCCGGCGAGTTGCTCGTGCAATTAAACCCCGAAGCCGCCCCTGCCACCGTGCTGTTTCAACTCAGCCAGGCTCTGCCGGGCAGCGCGAACCTGTATTGGAAGGAAACCGTAGCGCCGGACTGGCAGATATACCTGCTGGGCTTCGACGCATCGGCAGTGGACCCCGAGCTGGTGCTCGCTGCGGGCCGCCGCCAACCGGATATCCGCACCGCGCAGTGGAACCACCGGGTACTCGAGCGCGCCACCTTCCCCAACGACGCCGATTGGTTTAAACAAAACGATATGACCCTGATCGGCATGCCCGACGCCTGGGATGTGACCACCGGCGGACTGACCCCGGCCGGCGACACCATCGTGGTAGCTGTACTGGAAAAAGGCGCCCTGCTCGCCCACCCCGACCTGGCGGCCAACGTATGGTTCAACTGGGGCGAAATCCCCAACAACGACATAGACGACGACGGCAACGGCTTTGTGGACGACTTCCGGGGCTGGAACCCGCGTACCCAGAGCGATCACCCCGGCACCATCGGTTTCCACGGCACCGCCGTCAACGGCATCATCGGCGCCGCAGGCAACAGCGGAATCGGCGTATCGGGCGTAAACTGGAACGTCAAACTGATGAACCTCGCCAACGTCGAGTACGAGAACGAAATCATCGGTGCCTATAATTATGCAGCCAAAATGCGCCGGCTTTATAATACCACCAACGGCGCCAAGGGGGCCTTCGTGGTGACCTCCAATGCCTCTTTTGGTATAGACTTCGAGCGCGCCGCCAACCACCCGCTGTGGTGTGCCGTGTACGATTCACTGGGCAACGTTGGTATCCTGAATATCGGCGCCACCGCCAACAAGGATATCAACGTGGATGTAGATGGCGACATGCCCAGCACCTGTCCCAGCGAATACTTAGTCACCGTAAATAATGTGGACCCGTTCGACAAAAAAATGCAGAATACCGGTTACGGCTCTATCAATATTGACCTCGGTGCGCCGGGACAGGGTACTTACACCACCCGCAGTGTGGACCAAACCCCCACCTATGGCGCCTTCGACGGCACTTCCGCCGCCACCCCGCACGTCACCGGCGCGGTGGCACTGCTCTACAGCCTGCAATGCACAAAACTCACCGAGGATGCTCTGACCAATCCGGCAGAATGCGCCAAACGGATGCGCGACATCATCCTCGAAAACGTGTCGCCAAACACCTCGTTGCAAGGTATCACCACCACCGGGGGGCGCCTTGACGTGGACCGCTCCGTGAAGGCCGTGCAAGAATTCTGCGACGGTGCAGCCGCCGGCCCGCTGGAAATTTTGTGGGTGCGCCCCAACCCCGTGTTCGACGAGCTGCAAGTGCGCTTCCGAACGCCCACCTACACCCCCTACCGCATCCGCGTGTTCAATATGTTGGGCCAACAACTGCATGACGAAGCCCTGAACCCCGATCCATTTTCAAATAATATTTGGAAATTTAATGCCCGCTGGTTGCCCAGAGGGGTCTATGTGGTATCTTTTGGCCGCAATGATGCCTGGCGTTCCGTAAAATTTGTGAAAAAATAAAAAGACGTTTGGAAATTAAACCGTCCGACGCTTACCTTTGCACCCCGTAAGAAAAAACGTGTTGGCTCCGTAGCTTAATGGATAGAGCATCTGACTACGGATCAGAAGGTTAGAGGTTCGAGTCCTCTCGGAGTCACAAACAGTACCATTACCTGGTTTTCAAGTAGCGGCAACAATCAATTCAGGATTCGCTCGAAATCAGTTTATTTAACACACACCACACTAAGGAAGAAAGAGTCATGTCGAAAGTCTGTGATTTGACGGGGAAAAAGACGATCTCGGGTAACCATGTATCGCACTCTAACCGCAAGACGAAGCGCCGCTTCTACCCGAACCTGCAAACGAAGAAATTCTTCATGCCGGAAACGGGCGAATGGGTTACGCTCAAAGTGAGCGCTGCTGCTATCCGTACCATCAGCAAAATGGGGCTGTACGCGTACATTAAAAAACTGGAAAAGAAAGGGGAAATCATCTACCACGGAGAAGTTGGCTGTTAAGCCCATCCCGTACGTACGTAGTCTCCCATTAGTCTTCAATATCGAATATCAAACAAAATGGCAAAGAAAAGCAAAGGTAATCGGCTTCAGGTCATTCTCGAATGCACCGAGCACAAGACCAGCGGTTTGCCCGGTACTTCCCGGTATATCACGCAGAAGAACCGGAAAAATACCCCGGAGCGCCTGGAATTGAAAAAGTACAACCCGATCATGCGGAAGTACACTGCACACCGCGAGATCAAGTAACGCGCACGAAGTCCTATTTTTTAAAATAAAAAAACACGGAACGCCATGGCAAAAAAAGTTTCCAAAAATGCGCGGGTAGCCCAGCGTGCCGCCAACGCCGGCTCCGGTAAGGACCATGTAAAAGTGGTAAAGGCCGTCAAAGACCCCGTCACCGGAAAATATACCTACAAGCAAATGATCGTTCACAAAGATAAGGTGAAAGATTTTTTTACTGATGTGAAGTAATTCTTCGCGTCTGTTCATTTCAAGTGCGAGCCATTCCGGAATCCGGAATGGCTCGCACTTTTATTTTAAAAACTACGTCAGCGGCCCATTTTGCGGAGTGGCCTACTTCCGTACCAGCCTGCCGCTTTGTACAGCATCTCCAGTCTGTATCCGGTAGAAGAAAACACCCTTAGCGGGCAGCTCTGCACCGGCCAAAATCCAGTCCTGCCGCCCGGCATTCAGATGGCGCGCGGCGTGATATATCCGTCTGCCGGTCAGATCAAACACTTCCAACTGGACTACTTCCGGAGCTGCCAACTCCAGCCCGAACGCCGTTTCATGGAAAAACGGGTTGGGGCGGGGGATATAAAATACTGTACCTGCGCTGGACTGCCCGAGCCGGATATTGAGGCCGCGCACCGATAGTCCCCCGGCAAGGTAGGCCTCCGGGGACAATGGGAGCTTGTTGATCCACAAGGCATCGGACACCTGAACGGATTGCTTTGCCCATACCAATACCGAAAAGAGCGCATCTCCCGCAGCGCGATGATCAGGCTCGTCCGTAAGACAGGAAAGGCGCAGCGCCCCGGACGGATGCAACGCGACGAATTGCGGGGACACACCGCGCACATCGCGTATTTCCAAAAACGCGCCGTCGGCTTGCAGCGCCATTTGCCAGCCGATCAGGTCGGCAGCCTCGGAGACCCGAAAGGTAATCCACGCCTCCTGACCGCTTTCGAGCAGGGGATCATCTGCCCAAAGGACGAGCGGAGCCGTGCGGTCATCCGTCGTTGACGCATGCAGCGCAGCATTGGCATTGGCATCGCCCATTTTTATCCCCACGAAATCGAAACGGGGGAAAAGCGTATCGGCCGATAAATTGGGCGCCGCGAAGGAGTATGTGTCGCGTACTTCGGCAAATGCCGCCAGATTCAGCGGATCGGAAACCGGTCGTATGAACCGCCACGAGGTTGTTTGCGGAAACGTATCGTATATGCCGAGAATCAGTTTTCGGATTTCGATGATATCAAATGTCGAGATGGAATTGCTCTGGTTGACATCGGCAGCAAGTACCTGGTAGAAATTTTCCAGCGGCTGCTGACCGAGGATGTGGCGGTTAATAAGCACCAGATCAAACGTGGAGACCCCGTCCAGGGGATCATTTCCGGATCTGCCGGCGCGCACAGAGCCGGTATAGTTCCCATTAAGCGGCAGATCGGGAAATGTTACGCTGAAGCAGGAGTCCTGGAGGTCTTGCTCTACGAATTGGCTGATCGGAGCGCCTTGCAGGAGCGTTCCCTGCAGGTTTACCCGGATGCGGTATTCGTCGAGGCGAGTGCTATCGGCAGTGCGGGCGCAGCCTTGTACCTGAATATCAGCGAACTCGTTGCACACACAAAACCCTTCGTTTTCCTGCACCAAAACATAGCTGTTGCAGGCATTGGACAAGCCATATTCATCCCGCGCCCATATTTGTACCGGATAGTACCCCTGATCGCACACCCCGAACGTAAGGCTGGTATCTGCAGGAAAACCCATACCATTGCCCGTTAGCCGTATCCCGAAATCCAGCGCGCCGGCAGGGGTACAATTGTCGCTCACCTGAAGGATAAAGTCCTGTACATCAAACACAACCGCACAGTCCGGAAAAACCAGATTTTGCGCCAGCCCGCCGATGCACAAAAGACTGGGTGGCGTACAGTCTTTGATCGTAATGAGGTAAGAACAGCCCTGGCTCAGGTTGCCGCAGTTGTCCTGCGCGCGCCAGATAATCTGGTGGGTACCCAGGGGTAGCACCAGGTTCACGGTATCTTCGCTGGATTGAATATCCACCGAACCATTATTCCCCACATCAATTCGATAGGAATAATTGATTTTGGGCATGCCGCAATTGGTTACGGCTGTTTCCCATAAAATGACCGTACCGTTCGAACAACTGCCCGCGTCGAAGCAAAATGTCTTGTCCGTACAAGGGGATATCCATGTAATCTGAGCAATGGAGTGGAGCACGGCGCCACTAAAAAGTAACAGGAGTAACAATCGTCGCATGGTTAGTCGGTTGACAATGGTGAACAACTACGACCGAAAGCAGGCAAGGATTAACGGGTTTATCAGGTTTATGAAGTTTATCTGACAAAATTAGCGCCAAAGTTTAAAATTGTGCTACTGCCCAACCCATTTGCCCAACTATACCGTCTTTGCAGCTGAAACCAACGCGTCTTTGTCATGATAAAATTTGCCGCCTGCATTTTCGTACTCTTTTTTGCCGCTTGCCGAAAAGGCGAGACGCCCCCCGGTTGTATTGACCAGTTTTTTGCAGCCAATAATTTGGTACCTTCTAACGGCTCGATACACGGCTGCAAACTTTATGTGGGAGTGTACGACCTCGACGGGGAAGTCTATTTTCAATACGATCACACTTGTGCCGATATGCTGAGCATACCGGTTGACTGCTCCGGAAGCCCGCTTTGTGTATCCTTGGACGATCCGCTCTTCAAGTATTTCCTTCGGAATGCCGTCAGTCTGGGCATCTTCGGTGTGCATCCAGACTAAGTACAGATTTTCACAACAGCGCGGTGAAAATTTTATTAAACCACCTTTCTTCGGGAATAATACTACCCGTCCCGACAACGGACACAAAAAAAATCCCGCCGTGCCGGTGTAGCCACCACGCACGACGGGATTCTAAATAATTGCAAATTCAGGACTGCAGCCAGGCGTCAAAAATTATTGCCCGTTGCAAACTAGTGCCGCGTCCAGTCAATGTCGTATGAATGTGGCATTGACTGGACG
>JBGSKO010000118.1:0-4740 GCA_041741155.1 Saprospiraceae bacterium
CTCCCCGGGGAGGGGTCGGGGGTGGGGTTGACTCGCGACGGGAATTATGCGTAGCAGATACTCGGCGGTAAAAACCTGGAAAGTCTGCGTAGCCTAAAAAAACCTCCAACCAGAAACCCTCCAACCAGAAACCCTGCACAACATGCACAAAATAGACATGCACACCCACCTCCTGCCCGAACGGCTGCCCAACTTCGCGGACAAGTTCGGTTACGGAGATTTTATCCACCTGGAGCATCACAAAAAGGGTTTTGCCCGCATGATGAAGGGCCAGACTTTTTTTCGGGAAATAGCCGACAACTGCTGGGACCCGCAGGTGCGCATCGGCGAATACCTGCACTACCACACGCCGGTACAAGTGGTGTGTACCATTCCGGTTATGTTTTCCTATTGGGCCAAACCCGCCGATTGCCTCGACCTGTCCCGCTACCTGAATGACCACCTTGCGGGCGTCGTGGAGGATTTTCCGGAACACTACGTCGCACTCGGCACCGTCCCGATGCAGGATACCGATCTGGCCATTCAGGAATTGCAACGCCTGAAAGACCTGGGTTTTCCGGGTATCCAGATTGGCTCCAACGTGAACCAGCTGAACCTGAGCGAGCCGCAGTTTTTCCCGATTTTCAAAGCCTGTCAGGACCTGAACATGGCCGTTTTTATACACCCGTGGGAAATGATGGGCCAGGAAAACATGGCAAAATACTGGCTGCCCTGGCTCGTGGGCATGCCCGCCGAAACCAGCCGCGCCGTTTGTTCGATGATTTTTGGCGGAGTCCTGGAGCGCCTGCCAAGCCTGCGCGTGTGTTTTGCCCACGCGGGCGGTTCCTTCCTCACCACCGTAGGCCGCGTGCAGCACGGTTTCGACTGTCGCCCCGACCTCGTCGCCGTGGACAACGCCAAGCCACCCCGGCACTACCTCGGCAAATTTTGGGTGGACTCGGCGACCCACGACCCGCAACTCCTGCGCTATATCCTGGACGTGGCCGGCGAGGACAAGGTTTGCCTCGGCACCGACTACCCGTTCCCGCTCGGCGACCTGGAGATCGGGACATTTATCGAAAAGATGAACCTGCCCGAGGCTACGCTGGAGAAGATTTTTTACAAGAATACACTGGAGTGGTTGTACGGAACAATTTGAATGGTATGCGGCTGCGTAGTGGTCAGGCGATTTAAGAGAAAGTGGACGGCAATAGCGATTTTTCATACATTTACCCACGAAGCACACAACCGTTCACTAAATGCACCACCAATGAAAGAACAAACCAGCACTACTGCCGCTCAACGAACAAGGGGGGGGCAAACGCCTTTGTTTCTCAAAACCGCCCTAATTTTTTTCGCTATGCTCGCGCTTAGTTTTTCCATGCGGGCGCAGACGTTCGATCCGCACTTTACCGGCCCGTACGACACCATACACGGCAAATTTTTTGTCCGCTTGTTCGTCGTGTATTGGCAAAGCGAAACCCACAATTGGGCAGATTCCCTCGGCGAAACTGAACTTCGAAGGCGCACAACCAGAACATTTTCGTTGTTGAACAGCGTATTCAATTCGAACGATATTTTCTTCATACCCGGAGAAAACGAGCCGGGAACGTGCCATACAGTGCTCACCCGAGATTACAACGCGGAAAGCCCCGTGTATCCCGGCGGGCTTATGATGTACGTCTTTTCCGATGACAATGGCGGCAGCGCTCATGCCACAGGCCAGGTGATAAGTACCGGTCTCCCAGCGAAATCATTTTGGATACGAGGCCGTGAGGGCGACGATCCTGGCAGCAATCTGCCGGTTGTCATTCATGAAATCGGGCATTGCTTTGGGCTGGCACATACGTTCGCAAATACAGATGCAAGTCATGTTTATACTGGCCCCGGAGCGTCGTGCTCGGCCCCGAGTGGCTGCCAGACCGGCTACGGTTCTCTTTCCGATCAATGCTGTGGCGACATGGTGGGCGATACGCCCAAACACGGGATAAGCACCTCCATTGTTATTTCCGGCGATTGCCAAACTTCCACAACTCCTACAGATATATCGCCTGCTATTTTCAGGAACTATATGTCGTCAAGTCACCCCAACCGGTGTCGTGACCATTTTACCGAGCAACAGGTGCGGCGTATGCGGTTATACCTGAACAACTCCACCCTGCTGGATTCCGTGCAAGTAGCGCCGGAGACAATCGCGACAGACACCGTGATCTGGAACACCGTGACGAGTAAATCCGCCACGATCATCGTGCCCGACGGCGCTGTGCTTGTGGTGGACAGCGTACTGGAAATGGCGCCGGGCACCTACATCGTAGTGCGCCGGGGCGGCACCCTCATCGTGAACGGCCGGATCACCGCCGGATGCGGGGGGATTTGGGGAGGAATTGTGGTGGAGGGAGATAATGCCTACGCTCAAAAAGAATCGAATGGTCAACCATCGAACGCGCAAGGGCGGGTGGTGCTGAACACGACGGGAATCGTAGAGCACGCCCTGAGCGGTGTAACTGCCGCTGGATTTGAATACCCCGAACAAAGTGACTATGGGGGAGGAATTGTGGAAGTTTACGGACGGATACGAAACTGTACACAAAGCCTTTTTTTAAAATCATACCGGCGCGACAGCTTGCCAAATGCCGGCAAGGCAAGCGGGGCGTTCTTCACTCTGGACAACGACTACCGGGGCGACGTGTCGATGCAGCCGGTGCTGATGAAACTCCGCAGCATCAATCGTCTGGATATTTCCAACTCCTGGTTTTTTGATACGCGCACCCAAAACTGCTCCGGTCGCCTCTCGAGGGCAAAGGGCATCGAGGCCGACAATGCGGCATTTCGTGTGCGCTCTTCGTACTTCCGCTACCTCGACCGGGGCATACTGAGCCACCCGATGGGCCAGGCCGGAGGCAAGGGCGCTTATGAAGTAGAAAACAGCAGTTTTTTCGACTGTTACACCGGCATCGAATCCAACCTGCCCGACAACTTCCGGATCGTGGGTAACAACTTCTATGTCGCCCGACCGCTGATGTGCCCGCAAGAGTCCGTGGATTTCACCGGCGTGCGCCTGTTTGGATACGCCCTGCCATTGGGTATCAGCCTTGCAGACAACTATTTTTACGGCGGCGATGTGGAAGCCGATTCGTACTACGGCATAGATTGCGCCGGCACGGGCAGCATGGAGAATAGCATCCGGCACAATACCTACGGAGACCTCGACGTGGGTAATAACGCGTCCGGCAACAACGGCGGTTTCAAGGGCCTGCGCTACGAGTGCAACGAGCACACCGACAATCGCTTCGCGCACAGTGTGCTCACTGGTGGATCGGTCAGGAATGTTCAGGGCGATGTAAATGCCTCATTTTCCACAAGTACCGCTGCCGGCAACCGTTTCAGCGGGAACGGCTACACCTGGTTCAACGACGGCGCGCCGATTACCTATTTTTTTTGGGACACCATCGGGCAGGTATTGACTACAGGTGACGGGTTTTCCGGTGTTGATACAGCTCGGGCAACATTCCCGAACCCCAACTGCTCGACATACCAGGAGGACTGCCCGCCCCCTTGCACGGTCACAGAGGTTCCGCATCCCTGGAAGGATACGTTTTTCCTGCACCAAACCGCCTGGCTGGATGCCAAGGCAGAGTATGATACCCTGACCGATGTGGAAGAGCAGGCGGCCCTGCTGCCGGTGCTCAACACCCACCGCTCGGCCATGGACTACTGGGGTGGGCGTGTGATCCGCGATTTTGCGCTCGACTCCACCGGTACACACATAGACTCCGTACTGCTGTGGACGCGACACCTGCGGGCCTACGAAACCGACCTGCGGCTGGCCCGGCACACCTTTTTTACGGGCGATCTGGAGGGCTACGATGCGTGGTTGGACAGTATACCGGCGCGCAACGACCTGAGCGAAGCGCAAACGGACGAATTAGCCGAGTTCACGGACGTGCTGGCCGTCGTGCGCCCCTACGCCGAGACAGAAAACGACCTGCACCGCCTGCCCGCTACGGCGCTCGATAGCCTCGAAGCCTGGGCTTCGAACTGCAACGAACCGGGCTTTTTGGCCCGGGTATTGCTATTGGGCAACGGCCGGGAGGCTATACCCAACTGTGGAGGTGGCTCGCTCCGGCCCGCGCAGACCCTGGCGAATCAGCAGCCGAAAAAGTCTGCTGTTCGTATTTTCCCCAACCCAACTACGGGGCGGTTTTTTGTGGAACTGCCCGCAGATTCTGCACCTGTGCGGGTATTGCTACACACTCCCGATGGACGGACGGTATTCGATCAAATATTGATGACATCTTCGTCTCTTGACGGCAGTACTTTGCGCCCAGGCCTATACTTCTGCCGCATCATAGATGCGTCCGGACTGCGTCTTGCGTCTAAATTGATCATCACCCGATAATGCTCACTCGGCAGGACGAATCTTCACGAGATTCGTCCTGCCACATTTTACCAAGCCATGCGATATATTCTCATGCTGCTGTGGGTGGGCATTTCGTGGCCGGGCCTTTCCCAACCAGTTTTCAACCGCGCCTACGACTACGGCCTCCCCCGCAACCAGTTCCGCAACCTAATCGTTCATAACGACACCATTGCCTGCTACGGCATGGCTCGTACGGACACACCTCCTTATCGCCAATGCCTGTTCGTGGCACGCCTTGATTCCTCCGGCATCAAAATTGACCATAAGCTGATCTGCGATCCGCTTGGCGGCACTCTGGATATGGATATCAATTGGGCAGACATGATCCAAACCTCCGACGG
>JBGSKO010000119.1:0-17712 GCA_041741155.1 Saprospiraceae bacterium
GTGGATATTTCTTCGCAAATTTCCGTGGAGGAAATCTGCAACAGCACCACGATTGCTTTTGCCAATACCAGCGGATTTACCGGCGTCTGGACCTTCGGCGACGGCACCGGCAGCAGTACCGCAAACAGCGGAAACTACACCTACGCCGGGTTCGGAAATTTCACTGTGACGTTCACTGCCGACGCTGATTGTGTGCTGCCGGTCAGTCTGGAAGCTACTCCCGCGCCCGATAACTTTGCTGTGACCGCGCCCGATGTGATCGGTTGCGAACCCGCTGCGAGTTTGAACGCCACCATCAACCAGCCCGGAACGATCATCTGGACCGACCTTGCCGGAAACCCGGTGGCCAATCCAGCCGCCGTGCCTGCAGGAACCTACATCGCTATCGCCACCGACCTTGCCGGTTTGTGTACCGATACCGACACGACGACCGTGACGCTGCAGGATTCGGTGGATATTAGTGGTCAAATCAGCAATGCACAAGCGTGCAACAGCACTACGGTAATTTTCGAAAATACCAGCGGATACGGCGGCACGTGGGATTTTGGCGACAATACGACCAGTACGCTGGACAGTGTCGGTCATATATACACCGGGCCAGGCTTTTACCCTGTGACGTTTATCAGCAACGAAAGCTGCGTGCTGCCATTTGCTACCGTGGTTACTGTCACTGAAGATGTGTTTACCATTGCGGCACCGGATGTTACGGTTTGCGAACCCGTAGCCAGCCTTTCGGCTACCACGAGTTTACCTGGCACGGTGGTCTGGACAGATATCTTTGGGAATCCGGTTGATCCGATCTCCGTAAGTGCGGGTGTGTATATTGCTACCGCCACAGACGTGTCCGGGTTGTGTACTGCTGTGGATACAGTGACCGTCACTTCGATCTTCGTGGGCGTCACTGCCGAGGTAACCGGTAAGGACACGTTGTGCCTCAATGAATCCACTACCCTGCTGGCAATGCCCGTTGGGAATGCGACGGTTTATACCTATTCCTGGTCGCCCGACGAAACGCTTGTGGGAGCAAATACGCCCACACCTACTGCCACGCCGAACGGCCCGCAGACGTACACCGTCACTGTCACGGGAGACGGGCTTTGCACCGCCACGGCCTCCGTCGAGGTGTTTTTTATGGAAACTCAGTGCCGCGACCCGTACATCTTCGTGCCCAAGGCATTCACGCCCAACGGCGACGGGAACAACGACTATTTCCGCGTACGCGGCACCGACATTACGGAGTTGTACTTCATCGTCTATGACCGTTGGGGCGAAGAGATGTATCGTACGGAAGACCCGGTGCACACTGGCTGGGACGGCACGTTCCGCGGAAGGGCCGTTACGCCGGATTCCTACGGGTGGTACCTGAAGGTTCGGTGCGGCGACGGACAGTATTTTGAAAACAAAGGGAATGTTACGCTACTGAAATAAACGGTAGCCGAATGTTTTCGCAAGGCATAAAAAAGGCCCGACGGTATTACACCGCCGGGCTTTATTATAATCGGTACTGCTAAAAGTCATAGTTGTCCTTGTGGCCGTACGAAAAGGCCCGAATTCATTACATCCCGGTCGGAGGGATATTTTTCAACCCCTTTGGCACAGACGGAACCGTTTTTTCCTTCAACTTTAAAATACTTGGCAGGGGTTCCAGTGGCTGAGCCCACGGGGCAGCACGCCATGCCTCCATTTGTCGGCGAATGGTCGTGTTGGGCGCCTGGGCGGAGCCGGGAAGTGGTGCGCTGCCGGCAAGTTTTCGGATATTATGATCGTCTTCTGAAACCGGTTCAATTGGTTGAATATCCTCCGGCTTTGGCTTTGTTTCCGGATACCCGGCAGTAGTAAACGGCTGTTGTTTGGTTGCGGTTACTGCAACCGGATTAGCAACAGTTTCCTTTTCAGGGGATGCTGCAGGGAGGGCATCGGTGGGGCCAGATTCGACACTGGCGGCGGGTTGCTCTGTTTTTACAGATTCAGGCAAATCGGGACGGGACAGTGCCCAATACAACCCCAGCAACAGCACGACGGCCAGACCGCTTAACAGCAGGAGTGACTGCGTCGTCCAACCACCTTTCGGTGTGGTGATATTGGCTTGCACCTGCTCCCATACGCGGGGAGGCGGCACATCCCAGCCCGAAGTGGCGGGTGTTTCCGGCAACTCCTCGAACGTCTTGCGAAACAGCTGGTCGAGGGATTTGTACTCTTGCGGATCTTCCATTTTTTTTAAAACCGGGACTCCGGCGTTGTTGGTTCGATTCTTAGGTAATGAAGGATTTGTCCAAAATACGCTTCAAAAATTCGCGTGCTTTGAACAGCTGGCTTTTGCTGGTTCCGATGGAAATGCCCAATTGTTCGGCAATTTCTTCGTGGCTAAACCCGTCAATAGCGTAGAGATTAAAAACCGTCCGATAACCGGGCGGCAGGCGTTGGAGGTATTTCAGGAGGGTTTCGGCGTCCATATTGGACGCGAAATCCTCTTCGGTGCGCAATTGGTTTTCAAAAGGGCTGAAGTCCGAGGTGTCCCGCAAAAAATCGCGCTGTTTGCGGAGGTGGCTGAGTGCGGTGTTGACCATAATCCTGCGGATCCAGCCACCCAACGCCCCGTCACCCCGAAACTGCACCATATCCCGGTAAACCCGAATAAAACCTTCCTGCAGCATATCCTCTGCTTCGGCCCGGTCTCGCGCAAAGCGCAAAAGCACCCGAAACATCGGTACGCTGTACTGTTTGTACAGCGCGGACTGATGCGTTGGACTGCTTTGAAGCACGCCCTTCACTAATTCCTGATCGGTGAGTTGTTGCATGAGGTTGCACGGTTTAGGCTTGGTGGCCAATGTTATGTTTCGGTTGCCTGGTTAAACAAGATATTTAAAAAAAAAGATGCCGCCCCGGCAAAATCAATATATAGCGCAGAATTTCGGATCAGACTTCTTCAAGCCGAAGATGAAGCAGCGCTTGAAAATGCCCGTCTTCCCGCCCCACGGTCAGTTCGTACCGGCCGGGGTAGATGAGGTCCAGTTGGCGTTTTACATTTTTCAGACCGATGCCATCGGGGTTAGGTGGGCGCCCGTCGCCCTCTACGGTGTTGCGCACCTCAAAGTCGAGCAGGTTGTTTTCCAGATGCAGGCGCACGAGGATATCCGCCACGCCCGTCGTGCTGCCCGCACCGTGTTTGAAACTGTTTTCGACAAAAGGCAGCAGCAGCAGCGGGGCTATGGAGCCACCCGGCGCAACGATATGTTCTTCGTACTGCACCCGGAGTCGGTCGTTGTAGCGCAATTTTTCCAATTCAATGTAATCCTGAATGATCCGGGCTTCATCCGCCACCGGGATGCGTGGCAGTCGGCAGTCATACAACACAAATCGCATGATTTTCGAGAGCATCATGATCGCATCGGCCGTGCGGTCAGACTTTTTGCGGGCCAGAACATACAAGTTGTTGAGGGTATTGAACAGGAAGTGCGGGTTTGTCTGTGCGCGCAGAAAGTTGAGTTCCGACTGTAGTTTTTCCCGAAGCAATTCCTGCTCGAACTCCAAACTTTTATAGTGTACGCGGATCATCTTGATCGTGGTGGCCGCAGCAACGGTGATGAACAGGTCAAACGCCACCAGATACAGCCCAGGCCAGTTAAAAAACGGCACCACGCGATCCGGGCTAATGGCGGGAAACAGCAGCCATTCGGTCACCATGCGGTACAAAACGATGGCTACGATAAAAGCCAAAAGCATGAGGCCGACCAGTTTCCACACTTTATCCCGATCCAGGTAGAGTGGGATAACCCGGTAAAACACGAAATAGGTAAGCAGGATTTTTACCGGCAGCACCGTGGCTTCGCCCAAAAAGGCCCTGTCTAATTCTACCTTGTTGTAAATGCTGCCCAACCACGAGTTGAGAAACAGGTAAACCAACCAAAAGCAGATGTGGTAACCGATGCGTGTCCAATTCAGGCGTTCCATACGATGTGTTTAAAATCAGGTGTTATCGTGAAGGTGTACAGTGCGCGGTCGCGCAGGCGAATTTCCTTGATGGGCATTTCCACATCGTCCACGGTACACTGGCGCAAAAAAGTTGGAAAGCCGACGAGGAAAACTTTTACTTTCTGATATGCCGGCAGCCATTGCCCTTCTACCGTTTGCCTCAGTGAAAAAGAACGCTCATCGCCGCTGGTCGTCCAGGTTTTCAGGCAATAGGCGCCATTTTGGTAGTCGTAGCCCTCGCCGGCGTCTTCGTAGAGCCGACTGGTTTCAGAGCCGTTGTTGTAATAAACATACACCGTGAGTTCGTCCACGGGTTTCTCTCCGGTGTGCTGGCGTACCGGGTAAGTAGGCAATACAGCACCCGCGCGTACGAAAAACGGGATCTGATCGGGCACCACGTTCACAAACATTTCACCAATAGCCGGCTGTCCGGTCCAGAAATAGTACCAGTTTCCTTTTGGCAAATGTACCAGCTGGCGTTGCACTTTGGGTTGTACCACAGGGCTGACCAGCAGGTGGTCGGCAAACATAAAGTCGCGTTCAGTATCCCAAAACCTGGGGTCTTCCGGGTCGGCGAATGCCGCGTGCCGGATCGCCGGCGTGCCATCCTGTGTATTTTGCCAGATGGCCGTGTACAGACAGGGCAGCAGGGCGTACCGCAGCTCGATCGCTTTTTTTGCCAAAGCGGTCCATTTTTCTCCGAAAGACCACGGTTCCTGATCCGACGTGTGCAGCGCGGGGTCGGTTAACTGCGCCTCGTCGGTCACGGCGATGTCGCCACCTGCATGTTGCCCCATGCTGTGTACGCGCATGAGCGGGTGAAAAACGGCCAATTGCAGCCAGCGGATAAACAACTCCCCGTCGGCATTGCCGGCAAATCCGCCGATATCGGTACCGCAAAACGAAAACCCGGAAATGCTCAGGCGCTGGCACTGCACGTTGGCGATGGCGAGGTGTTCCCAGTCGGAATAGTTATCGCCCGTCCACACGGCAGCATAGCGCTGACCGCCACTAAATGTGGCGCGCGTGAGCAGGAAGGGGCGTTTTTCGGGGCGCAACCGCCGAAAACCCTCCCAGGAGGCGCGGTTCATCAGCATGCCATACACGTTGTGTCCTTTGCGATGCCCGGCGGTATGCCCCTCGAAATGGTGCAGAACGTGGTCGGGCAGTGTCTTGTGGTGGACGTGGAATACAGCCGGTTCGTTCATGTCGTTCCAAAACCCGCTGACCTCGTCGTGTTGATACAGGTCGGCGTACAAATCGCCCCACCATTGGCGCACCTTCGGGTCGGTATAGTCGGGAAAAGCACAAAACCCCGGCCAAACCGGGCCTTTTGCCATATCCCCGTCGGCAGTGCGCAGGAACATTCCCTGTTCGACACCCTGCTGATAAACGCCGTATTCAGAGTCTTCCTTGATACCCGGATCAATCATGACCACCGTTTGAAAACCGCGTTCGCGCAGTTCCGCAAGGAGGCCCTTGGGGTCGGGAAAATGGTCGCGGTTCCATGTAAAACACCGGTAGCCGTCCATGTAGTCAATGTCGAGGTAAATCGCGTCGCAGGGAATTTCCAGGGAGCGGAAGGTATCGGCAATTTCCAGCACGCGGCTGTGCGGGTAATAGCTCCAGCGGCACTGGTGGTAGCCCAGCGCCCACAGCGGGGGCAACTCGGGCATGCCGGTGAGTCGGGCGTACGCGCGGGCCACATCCGTGAGGGAGGGGCCAAACAGGAAATAGTAGTTCAGTTCGCCACCATCGGCGGAGAAGGTCGCGGCGCCTTCGTCGCGGCTATCGAAGTCGAACCGCGTGCGGAAGGTATTGTCGAGAAAAATGCCATAGGCAACACCCTGGTGCAAACCGTAGTAAAACGGCACGGCGCGGTACAATGGATCGGTATCGCGGCCAAAACCGAAGGCATCCGTGCACCAGTTTTCGAATGTTTTGCCCGTCAGGTCGGGGCTGCATGTTTTGTCGCCAAGGCCGTAGAAAACCTCTTTGCGCTGGCGTTTTTTAGAAATTTTCAAGTCGCTCCAGCCTTGCATGACGGTTCGGCGCGCCGAGTACCCGGCATCGTCCTCGTTCAGCAGCCGATCGTCGAGATCGTAAAAACGCACGCGGGCGCCCGATTTTGCCACCACTACCTGCAACGGACCAGAAGTGAGTACATACTCATTCGCACTCTCGTTCAAGGTGGCTGTGATCTTGTCGGTGTTGCGGGCGGGATTAAGGGCGTACGAAAAATCCGGTTGGAAAATACCGTCGGGGCTGTAGCGCAGCCGTACGATACCCGCCGCCGCCACCTGTATGCGCAAACAAACCCCGTTTTGGCACACGAACTCGTAGGCGCCGTCTTTCCAGCGCACCGTGACGACCTCATCGGGAGTCGTTATTTCATACACATCGTCGTAGCGCGTACTAACATCTGCTTCAGAGAAGGCAATTTCCCGGATCGGCTCCGGTTTTAGCGCCGGCGGGGTGGCTGTCGGTTCTTTGATTTCCATGCAGCAAAAGTCGGTTACTTCGGCTGCATTTTTATGGGTGTCTGGAAGTTGTTTGCGTTATTCTCTCCGGCTTCAAAGAGATTTTTTGCAGCCCTAAGAACCAGTCGAACAACTTTTTAAAAAAACACCGTGGCGGAAAGCTGGAATACCGGGCGACCGTCCATAGCGCCCTGGCGCTCGGCCGCGAGCGTACGTAGCGCCTCCGACTCTTTATTGGAACCAGAAGCAGCTGCGTCCTGCAATTGTAGTTCGGCATTCTTCGAGGTGACTGGATTTTGAAAAAACAAACCCAACTCGATGCGTTTGGTTGGCTGGTAGCTGATGCCGACATTCCAGCCTATTTGGCCACCGCGGATTTGCCGGCTGACCTCCTGATTCAGGTTTCGGGCCGGCGTTCCTTCCTGCACGTCGTAAATCTTTCCGTTCTTCAGGCTGCGACTGGCTGTTTGAGCATAAAGATTCGCTCCGAAGGAGGCGCCGGCATACAACCGCACCTTGCGGGTTGGCTGCCAAAAAACCTGTAATGGTATTTCCAGGCGATGCAGACGGGAGATGGGCACATATACCGGCACGGTAAAGTCGGACGAACTTACAAGAAATGTATTGTCGAAGATCGTTTGGTCGCCGGTCGCCTCGGCATAAGCGGCGGTAGTCACCGACGTAATGGGGCGGTCTTCGTCTCGCAGCAGGTGGAACTGATAGGCCAGACCAGAGCGAAGGCCCCAGCGTTTTCCGGGCCGCCACTCCGCCACCAGCCCTGCCGTAGCGCCTGCATAGCCGGGTGTGGTTTCGGAGAGTACTCCGACGGTTGCGCCCCACGACAGGGACTTTTTGTTTTCCCGAACAGGAATAATGGGCGTGGCCGGTGCGGCGTCTTGTTCCACCGTTGGGGTCGGTACCGATGCCAAAACCGGCGAAGACGTTGTGGCGGCGGGGGCGACTTCAGCGTTGGTCGCAGGCGGAGTTGAGGCGTTAGATTCGGTATTTTGCTCTGCCGGGGGTGTTGGGGCATCGGCCAAAACCGGGGCTGACGCAGCAGCTGCGGTTTTGATTTCAGGACTGGTAGCAGGCGGAGTTGAGGTATGAATATTGGCATCAGGCTCCGTCGGAGCAGTTGGAACAGATATCAAAACCGGCGAAGGCGTTGCGGGTGCGGAGTTGATTGCAGGCGGGATTGAGGCCTGAACATCGGCATCGCGCTCCACCGGTGTTGTTGGTGTAGCCGCCAATACCGGGGCAGGTGTTGCGGCGGCGGCGGCTGGAATAGCTGTTGCCTTACGCTTCGCAGCGCTCGTGGTGGTTGGTGCGGACAATGACAACGGCGTGGCTGAAGAGAACTGCTCCGTTTTTTCCGAAGATATTACCTGTTCGTTCCGCGCAGCAGATGCCCCGGCTATCATCTTGCGTTCAGCCGGTTGGTGCTCCTGCTCGGGAAGTTGTCGGGCGATCGGGCGATTGGCGCTGGAAACCGGCGATACGGGCGTTTTTTCAGCTGGATTCAGCCAAAGCAAGAGGCCCGCTGCGGGCAGCAGCAGGGCCAGGAACCACAGCATCCAGATCCGACGCCGCGGCCGCTCGGTCGGCATTTCCCGATCGAGGATTTCCTGCATGGCATTCCAGCCTTTGTCAGTTACTTTCTTATCCACGTTGTATAAATTCTGATCCATGTTTTTTCAATATGCAGTTATAAATCCAACTTATCGCGCATCGCTCACCGCGTATACACATGCCCCATTGCCACCAGTTGGTCACGCAGTTTTTGTCGGGCAGTGGAGAGGTGCCATTTGGAAGTGCCTTCGCTGATGTTGAGGCTGGCGGCTATTTCGGCGTGGCTGTACCCTTCGATGGCGTACAGTCGGAAGACTGATTGTGACACCGGAGGCAGGGTATTCACCACGTTCAGGATATCTGCTTCGTAAAACACCTCATGGCTGCTTTCCGGCACGGCATCGTCGCGCTCTTCCAGCACGAGAAAATGCAGGTAGCGCGCGTTGTCGCGGAAATAATCAGCCATACTGTGGTACACCAGCCGCCGTACCCACCCTTCGAGGCTACCTTTGAAACCAAACGTGTGGAGTTTTTTGAAAACACGGAGAAAACCATTGTTCACAATCTCGAGTGCGGTGTCTTCATCACGTGTGTAGCGCCGGCACATACGCAGCATTTCAGGAAAAAACTTCCTGTAAAATGCCTCCTGCATGCGCCGGTCGTTGCGCACGCAGCCCTCTACCAGTTCTGTTTCGGTGTATTTTTTTGTTCCAAACATACGTTGGCTGTTAGCCTTTTAAAGCAATAGTCCTACTCCCGCCATGACGCGTTTGTGCAGGATTTGGTCAGTGCCGGAGTCCGTACCCCATCCGTTGGACAACCACTCCCGCTGTCTGTGTTGCAGCCGGATACCGACTTGTATCGTTACATTATTTCCGATCCGGTAGCCAACAGTGGCTTGTGCCATCCAGCCGCCTTTCCAGGATTCGCTCCACCCCCAATCGGAGGTACTTTTTTTTCCGGAAAACGCCCAACCGCCGGCGAACGCGTAAAACGGCGTAATACGCCGGGGTTGCAGGTATCCGCGCACTTCTGCAAAGACGGGATACATGGCGGGTTCGTTGCCCTGGGCATCAAAAATATCTATGCCGCTGCCCAGCCCAATGCCGGCAACCCGGGAAAACATCCAGCCGCTGCTGTGCTGGAGTTGCAAGCCTACCCGGTTGTCACCGTAGTAGGTTTGACCGATCAGCAGCCCCAGCCGGGTGTTGTGATACCAACCCGTTTCTTTAAAATGATAGGTCTTGGGCGACCGGTCGTTGCAACGTTGCAGGATTCGAGTGACCTCCACGCGGGGAATATCCAGTTCCACCCCGCTCCAGGTGCGAAATACCAGCGTCTTGCCGTCGTCTTTGGTTGCCTGAATCTGCCCGCGCAGCTGACTACCGTCGCGCAAATGCAACACGTCGTGGCAGGGTGGCGCCGGGGCCTCCTGGGCCGACAGGAGCCGGGGCTGCCCCAATAGCAGCAGCCCCAGTCCAAGAAGTCGAACAAAAATTTTCATAGCTACCGGTTTATGGTGTCACAAGGATCTGGCTGATCTTCCGGGGGGCCGTCGGGTCACTCATGTCGTACTGGAAAAAACCGCCGTCGCCCACGACGAGGATGTGGGTTTCGTCCAGCGCAATCACGTCGTAGGTGACGATATCTTTCAGGTGGCTCAGTTGCCGGAGGTTCAGCGGGTCGGTTTTGTCAAAAATTTTAAGGCCGTCATCGCAGAGGTAGAGGTATTTACCCACGGTGGAGAGACCCTTGGGTTTGGTCATGGGGTAGGTTTTGCGCAGCGTAGTGGCAGGCAGGTTTCGGATATCAATTACGTCCAGTTGGTTGAACGTTCCGTTGCATGTGGTGCCGTCGTGGATGGTGACGTAGGCGTTTTCGTCGTCGCACACCACAGGGTCGCAGCCGCTGGCGTGGCTGAAGGCAGCCTCCTGAACCGGGCGTGCGGGGTTAGCCACATTGAAAATGAACACCCCGGTTTGCGAACCGACAAAGAGCCGGTCTTTCCACGGGAAAATCGTCTCGATGTTCCAGCCAATCTGGATGGCCTCCAGCGCGCTCGGGCAACCCGGCGATGCCACCGAAAAGGTCCGCAGGGTGCTGTTGTCCACGCAGTACAGGTACTGATCGTACTGCCCGAAGCGGGAGTATGAACCGGCAATACCGATGCCTGCGGGCAGCCCCGAACCCGTCCGCACGGGACCATAGCTGCTGATGGAGTTGTTGGAAACAAATAGCGCATCGCCTTCCATGAACCAGACATCGCCCCAGCGCGGGTCGTTGCAATCAACTGTTTCGGTGATCGGGGTTTGCAGATAGTCCACCAGAAAACCGCGCTCGGGATCGAATCCATGCAACTGAAACACCGCTTCGGAGCGGCAGGACAGCGTCGGGTTTTGCAGGTCGCTGATGTCAATGCTCAGCAGGTCCACATATTGGTCGGCATAGAGGTAGTGGTCGCGCACGGCCATATCCACATTGCCGGGGATACTCCAGAATACTACGGGAGTCGGGTTGGCAGGGTTGCTGTTGTCCAGTACGTGGATGCCCTCGTGCAGTTCGTTGATGAGGAGGTAATCGCCGATGAGGTACATTTTACCCGGATTTTTCAGCGGGCGGGGGGCTTCGGCTTTCACCCCGACGCGGAACTCCGACGGGGATTTATAAACAGGGTCAAAACGCACATAGGTGCGGGTGGTGGAGCAGGTGTCGCGCAGACAACCGGGGAGCAATGCGACGGCCACAAGGGCGACCAGGACGAGTAATGTACGTTTGCGAAGCATAGGTGAGCGGGTTGAGAATGGTTGAGGCGGTTGAGCCGATTTCAAAAACAGAGACAGCACAGAGTTGGAGGAAGGTTGGGGGGGAGTGTTCAAAAAACTTTCGGTCGGGTGATTTTTTAGAAAATCTTTTTACCACATAACGCTCAAAAAACAACTTCACTAAAATTGGAAGTAGATTCACCGCCACTTCATGATTTGTACTAAACCGTTTGCGCTTGCTGAAAACACCAAACGCTACGATAATTTTCAACTCAATTCGTTTATGCGTCAAATTTACAGCGTTGCCCTTGCATTTTTTTTGCTCCCGCTGCTCAACTGCCATCGGCAGGAAGTACCGGACAACGAACCCGGGAATAATAGCCCGCAAACACGGGTAAAACTCATCGAAGACCGGGTGAATGGCCAGGATATTTTGGTCGTTGGCGACCCGGATATGGAGCTGTACACTGCTTTCTTGCGACCTGCCGATACCGCCGTCTCGTTCCATGCGGTACAAGGTAAATTGCCTGTTCTGCTGGGCGACTCCGAAGGAACCCAGTACAGTGTCTGGGGCAATGCCGTATCCGGCCCGGGTATCGGCAAACAATTGGCTCCCGCTGGCGCCATGATCGCCTATTGGTTTGCCTGGGGCGCTTTTTTTCCCGGCTGTGCCTTACATGATTACCCTGATATCAATGCCCCGCCGGCACCACCGGGCGAAAATGACTGGCTAATTCCATACTCGTTGCTGTCCAGGGGCGCATTCCCGGGCGCCATTCCTTCCATTGATGCGCCGGTGTATGTGGAGCACCTGACCGACTACATGCCATATCTGGAAGACAACACGCGATGTTTGATCGTACGCATTGGCGCACAAGTGTTTGCATACCCGCATCCGGTACTGGAGTGGCATGAAGTCGTGAATGACCGGCAAAATGACATCCCGTTTTCCATCCTGTACTGCCCGCTCACCGGTTCCGGGTGTGCCTGGATACGTGCACAAAACGGTATGGACCTGGCGTTCGAGGTATCCGGCCTGCTCTACAACAGTAATCTGGTTGCGACAGACCGAAACACCGGATCGTACTGGTCGCAGATGCGGCACGAAGCAGTCAACGGTAACCTCGTCGGAAATAAACCTGCACAGATACAGGTACTGGAAATGCCGTTTGGCTCGGCCCGACGACTCCTTGGACGCTTTAAAATGCTCAGCGACCAAACCGGCTACGACTGGGCGTACGGAAACTTCCCCAGCGGCGACTATGGCACCAACCACGAAAAAATTTTATACACCCTGTTTTTCGAGGACAAGCGGCTCCCCGGCAAAACACGCGTGCTCGGAGTGGTTGTAGATGGGCAAGCGAAAGTATATCCGCTGACGGCGTTTGATTAGAGCCGTTTGGCCTGCAACTACCCGCCCGACAAACAAAACCAACCATCGTTTTCTTGGCCAGTATGCGCCCATTGCGTTTCTTTGGGCAGCGGCAACAACAGGTTGCACCATCTTTGGCTTATGAAACATCTTTTCCTGCTCCTTTTCCTGTCCCTCGGCACCAATACCCTGCTCCGGGGCACCCACATCGTCGGCGGCGAAGTCACCTATAAATGTCTGGGAAATGACCAGTACGAAATCAGCCTCACCGTTTATCGCGACTGCTACAACGGTGTACCCTGGTTCGACGACCCGGCGGCCATCGGTATCTACGATGCAAACTGGAACCTGTTCCGAAACATCCTGGTGCCGTGGAATGCCATGACCCACGATACGTTGCCGATCGTACTCGAAAACCCGTGCCTCGTAGCGCCGCCAAACGTGTGCGTACACCGGAGTACCTACAAAACCACCGCTACCTTACCCTTCAAGGCCGGCGGCTATACCATTGTTTATCAGCGTTGTTGCCGAAATAAACTGATCCGAAACCTGCCTAACCCGCTCAATACAGGTATTTCTATGACTGCCAATATTTCGGAAAAAACCATGCTGGAATGCAACAGCAGCAGCAGCTTCAACAAGTGGCCACCCGTGGCGATATGTGTACAGCAACCGATTGATTTTGACCACTCCGCCACCGATCCCGAGGGCGACTCCCTGGTCTATCGGCTTTGCACGCCGCTCAATGGCCCCGACTCGCTTGCGCCGCAACCCATCCCGCCTTTCAAAGGACCATACCCCGAAGTCGTGTGGAACGACCCGCCTTACAACCTCGCCAACGTACTCGGCGGTGTCCCGCTGACCATTGACCCCGTCACCGGGTTTATGACCGGCGTCCCCAATACCATCGGCAATTTTGTGGTCGGCGTGTGTGTGGATGAATACCGAAACGGCGATCTCCTGTCCACCACGCGGCGCGATTTTCAGTACAACGTGGCCGATTGTGGCGTACCCACGGCGGCGTTTGCCGAAGTCAAAGGCGCCTGCGAAAACGAAGTGGTCAAATTCTCCAACCAAAGCAATGTGCCGGACGTGCTCTGGTACTTCGACTGGCCCAACGACCTGTCCCTGACCTCCACGGTGTTTTCGCCGCAGTACCAGTTTCCCGACACCGGCACCTACACCGTTGCACTGATTACTGTACCCGGGCTGCCCTGCGCCGACACCATGTTTCAAACCATCCGCGTCGGCGCGTTCCACATTGATGCCGCCATGACCGTCAGCTTGCCTTCCTGCGACAACAACGGGCTGCTGATTCAGGCGTCCGACAAAAGCGTGGACTCCGTGTACGGCGTGGCATCTTTGTCCTGGGTTTTGACCGGTCCAAGCGGCTTTTCCATGCAGTCGCAAGCACAAAACCCGTCCTTTTTGGCGACCCGGCCCGGCAGCTACAAACTGACCCTGATCGCCCTGTCCGAGGGCGGATGCCGGGATACCGTTGTGTCCCAGTTCAATGCGCCAATCCCGCGCACAGACAGCCTGCGACAGGAGCTGACGATTTGCCCGGGCGATACCGTCCGGCTCAACTCCGGCGGCATTATCGGATACCTGTACGAATGGACGCCCGCCGCTACACTTTCCGATACCACCGACGCCTCTCCGCTGGCGTTTCCGCTGGAAACCACCGACTACCTCGTCACCATCACCAATGCCGGGTGTACGTTCGAAGGCATGGTCACTGTGTCTGTTTTCGATACCACGACGCTGAGCGTCAGCGCCACGCCGCCAACTATTTACCTCGGCGGCAGCTCGCAACTGGAAGCCTTTTTTAACGGAACCGGCGCCATCGCATGGTCGCCCGCAATCTTCCTGACCGGTGCAAATACACTTTCACCAGTGGCCAGGCCCAATACAACTACCACCTACACGGCTAAAATCACCCTCGACGGCGGATGCGTGGTGGAGCGGGATGTGACCGTGACAGTCCTGTTCCCGACCTGCGAGGAGCCGTTCATCTTTTTCCCGACGGGTTTTTCGCCAAACGGCGACGGGGAGAATGACGAACTGCGCCTGGAGAGCCGGTTCGCCGAAGAAGTCTATTGGGCTGTTTATAACCGCTGGGGCCAGAAGGTTTTTGAAACCAACGACCCTGCCGGCGCCTGGGACGGTACATTCAAAGGCGCGCCGCAACCCGTCGAATCGTACGGGTACTACCTGCGGGTGCGGTGCCTGGGAGGAACGGTCACGGAGAAAAAGGGAAATGTGACGCTGCTGCGGTAATCACCGAACTACGGTCGCAAAACCCTTGAATTCATGCTTTTGTCCGCGTGGCCCGGTAAAGGTGACGAGGTACACATACACGCCATCGGGCGATATCCCGCCGGTGTTCATCTTGCGTCCGGTCCATTCCGCTTCGGGATCAGTGGTTTCAAAAACCAGTTCCCCCCATCTGTTCCAGATGGTCATATTGAAATTGCTTACGCCTTCCAGAATGCCTTTGCCGCGGAAACCGTCGTTTTGACCGTCCCCGTTCGGGGTAAAAGCGTTGGGCATATACCAACGTATTTCCGGGTTAAAATCCAGATACCGGGACAACGAATCTTTGCATCCTTGCGGGTGCGTGACGATGAGCGTGACTTTCATCAGGCCCGTATCGGGGAACGTGAACGTTGGATTTTGTTTCGTGGTAGTGCCGTACTCGTCGAACTGCCAGTTCCAGCGGTTGGCGCCAACGGACAAATCCGTGAACTGGATCGTATTGTTGAACTGGTTCAGCAGGGAATCCGGGAAAAAGGTAAAATTGGCGACCGGAGAAGGCTCCACCCGAATAAGATTTAAAAAAGTATCGGCGGTGAAACATCCGATCGGCGACGTGATCGCCACCTGCACGGTATAAACACCCGTTTCTTCATACGTGTGCGTGGGACTGATAATGCCCTCGGTCGTTTGGCCGTCGCCAAAGTCCCAGACGATATCGTAGGTGCTGTCAATGGGTGTGGAGAGGTTGTTGAAAAAAATCTCCGCCGGTGTGCAACCGATGTAGCGGTCCGGCGCAAGCACAATCAGCGGCGGTACCGGGAACCAGTTGATGACCTTGGTGATGTTGTCCGTACAGTTATTTTGATCAAAAACCCGCAAATTCACGGGGTGATTGCCAGGAATAGGGTACAAAAAATCGGGGTTTTGCTGGGACGAGGTGCCGTTCGGCACGCCGAAGTTCCAGCTCCAGCGGTTGATGCCGCCCTCACCCGTGGACAAGTCGGTAAAGCTAACGGGGCCGGCCACACACGTGTCGTAGGCAAATTCAAAATCTGCATTGATTTCTGGGAAAATACCCACCCGGATATTGGCCGTATCGGCGCAGGGTTGTCCAGGATTCAGGTACAAAACGCCGGTATAGGTTCCGGTATCGGGAAACGTGACGGTGGCATTCCAGTTGGTATTGTCCACGAATGTGGAGGTTTTCAGATTGAACCGCCACTCGAAACTGGTAATACTCGATTGCTGAATGCTCTGATTTTCAAACGTGATGGTATTGTTGCCACAGGAGTTCAACACGAAACGTTTCGGCCCCACCACACTATCGCTTTTGATATTAGCCAACACTGTCGGGGTACATTCGGCCACGTTAAACTGGAAGTCGCGCCGAACCGTCGAGAGCAGCGTTGCGCCGCGAAACTCCTGGATGCACACGCCCACGACGAACTGGCCCAGGGAATTCGGGGTACCTGTTATCAAGCCGTTCAGGCTGTTGATTGTCACTTGCGGGTTGCCGCCCATGGGATTGTCGGGCCCGTACGTGGGCACCACAAACGGCACGTTGTTGAACGGCGGGCCACAGGGCGGAGTGGGCACCGCGCCGTTGCAGGAGTACAGTGCAGGCGGGTTCAGCTGCGGGCCGCCGCCCTCCAGCGGACTGCAAAAACTGTAAAATATCTGGTCGCCCTCCTGATCGGTCGCCCCGTGATCGAACATCAGCGGGATGTTCGCGCAAATGATGATCGGCGGAAAATTATCGAAGGTCGGACTGCTGTTTTTCAATTGCTGGGCGGCGGCGGTCAGCTCGATCATGTACGTTGCGCCGATATCGCCGGGAGACACGATGTTTTTGATGGTCTGGTTTCGGCAACACCGTTGATAGACGATAAAATAGCTGTCGTTGAGCAACACCGGCAGCGTCCGCTCAAACACATAAATGCCCTCTTCCACGCACACATTGGGCAATTGGGTGACACATGGAGGCGGCACGGGCGTCAGCCGCGTGATCTCTTGCGTAAAGATTTCGAAGTTGGCAATACGTGCGTTGTTGGTATAGGCGCCCCGGTAAATGGCGATCTGCGCCGGATTGTCAAAACCCGCTCCACCACCAAAACAGTCCCGGTAAATTTTCATCGTGAACTCGTAGCGGTTATCGCCTGCTGCATTGGTACTGAGGTACCGATAGGTTATTTCCCCCCCGATAATGTGCCGCGCCAGCAGCATTTGGGGCGAAAACAGGCATAAAAACGCGGCAAGTGGAAAAAATCGGTGGAGAAACGTGTGCATGTGTGTTTGTTCAAAATTGTTGGGCTAAAAGCCGGACTTTTGCCGGCTCATTCATCGAATCAACGACAAAGAAACGCCAATTGTTGAGTATGTTCCTGCTACGAGACGACATTTCAGACATTACCAGCCTGCTCGAATCCGGTGGGCTGATTTGCTATCCCACGGACACCATCTGGGGCATTGGGTGCGATGCGACCAATGCATCGGCAATCGAACGCCTCTCCGAACTACGGGAACAGCCGCCCGGACAAGGGTATATTATTCTGGTGGACAGCATCGAAATGCTGAAGCACTACGTGGTCCGGGTACACCCTCGGGTCGAGACCTTGCTGGCCTACCTGCAGCGCCCATTGAGCGTGCTGTATGAGCCGATGCCCGGCCTGCCCGATTCCCTGAAAGGAAAAAACGGAACCGTGGCCATTCGTATCGCCACCGATGAGTTTTGTCAGGAGCTGATCCGCGCCTTGGGGAAACCTATTGTGAGCACCGCCGCCGCCAAATTCGGTGCGCCCTACCCGCCCACCTTCGTCGCCATTAATGACTTGCAATTCCGACTTTTTCAGCAAATGCGCTTTAATGTTGTAGTAATTTTCTAAAGCATTTATGGCTCAAAGTTTTCTGAACTAAAAACGTCGTCCAAATATCCTTAGTAGGGTTATCAATGTTCGATGAACAAAGCTTGGTTATTCAGTTTCTATTCTTTGTGTTCGTTTCAACATTCGGTCCATGTCGTCTTTTTCATACTTCGTGTCATGTTCGGTGTTTATATTCTCGATTTCCGTTTTACTCATTATTTAACATGAATGTCGGTCGTAAATGAATTTCATGGATACGTTGTACTGCTCCTTTCACAATGGCAATAAAGAACCGTACAACAACAAACTATACGGGTGGCTTTCCTTCATACTCGACTGAAAAATCTGTCTTCCTGCCTGGGAGAAAAAAACGAAATTTACATGCAAGCCCCCTACGTCCATTCGTGGCACAGGCAGGAATTTGGCGTGCCCTGGGG
>JBGSKO010000120.1:0-85157 GCA_041741155.1 Saprospiraceae bacterium
CACCAACGGCACGCGCCACCTGCACGTCATCCACAACCCCGACGAGGCCGGCAACGACTGCCAGTACCAGCAGCACGGCATCCAACTGCTCAAGTACAACGGATCCAGCCTACCCAACTTCCCCAACTACCGCCTCGGCCCCCTCGACGGCTCGCCCTGCGACACGCTGGGGCTGGACAACCACCCCAAAGCTTGGTACCGCTACGAGCAGGATACCCTCGACCCGCTGGCGGTGGAGTTCCGCGACCTGTCGTACTACGAGCCGGCCACCTGGGCCTGGGACTTCGGCGACGGCTCGCCGGCCAGCAACACGCGCCACCCGGTGCACCAGTACGCCCAGCCGGGGGCGTATCAGGTCTGCCTCACTGTAAGCAACCAATATGGCACAGACACGCACTGCAAAACGCTCTACCTTGGCGTAACGGCGCAGGACAATCCGGTGCTGCAAGCGCAGGTACTGGTGTGGCCCAACCCCTTCCGCGAGCGCTTCGCCGTGGCGGTTTCCTCCCCTCTGCTGGGGGGATCGAGGGGGGGCTTGCGGCTGTACGACGCGGCGGGGCGGCTGGTGCTGGAGCAGCGCTTGGTGCTGGGCTTGAACGAGATCGAAGCAGGTGCCTTGCCGGCGGGGCTGTATGTGTGGGAGGTAGTGGCCGGCGGGGAGCGGGTGAAGAGTGGGAAATGTGTAAAACTTGCGGAATGAAAAACGTTCGCTCAACCCTTCAACTGCCCCACCAGATACTCTCCAACAATCAGGTTGGGTACCCAGCACCACCAGGCAATGGCGATGTATGCCTGCTCGAATGGCAGCCCGAAGCCGGCGGTAAACAACGGCAGCCAGAGGCGGAGTGTGACGGCAGCGAAGGTGAGGGCGTAACTGCGAATCATCCAGGCTTTGTGGCTTTCCACATCTTTCCGGCGGATACTGGTCCAGGCGCGCAACGTAGCGACAAACCACAAAACAGCCAGGGTGCCGAAGCCCAGCGCACTGGGGAAACCGCCATTGGCAAAAAGCGCCACCACAAACCCGCCCGTAGCGCCAAACAGCAGGATGGATGCCACATAAATTTTGCCGAACAGACGGTGCAACCCGATGCGCCGCGCCCGCCACTTGGGTAAAAACTGCATCCAGCCCAACAGCATCGCCACACCCCCGCCGAGAATGTGGGCGTAAAACGCGACCAACCACCACGTCTGCCCATTCAGCGCAGACTTGGACGACCAATACGGCAGAGCACCCGGCGCAACGAAATAGGCCACCGGGTACAAGCCTATGACAAGCGCAAAAAAAGCGAGGAAAAAACGGGTGACAGAAGGTGTGGTACGGCCCATGCGCAAATGTTTTTCACAAAGGAAGTACAAAAAGCATAAGTCCGTACCTTGGGGTTTGTTTCCATACAAATGACCATGCTCACCCAGGACACACCGCTGCCGGCAGAATTGTTTTGCACCCGAATAGAATCACCGCTGGGCACCCTGCTCGCTGCTGCGGTGGATCAGGGCGTGTGTCTGCTGGAATTCGATGCCTCCGACCGGTGCGAAACGGCGTTGCATGCGCTGGCTAAACAACTGGGCGCTGCGATCACCGACGGAGAACACCCGCACACCGAGCAGTTGCGCCGGGAACTGACGGCGTATTTTGCCGGTACAAGTGCCACCTTCGAGGTGCCGCTCTTTCCGGTTGGTACGGATTTTCAGCAAACCGTTTGGCAGGAACTGCTGCGAATCCCGTACGGTGTCACGCGTTCCTACAAGCAGCAGGCCGCCGCGCTCGGCAGTACCGATGCCGTGCGCGCCGTGGCCTCCGCCAACGGCCGGAACCACATCGCTATCGTCATTCCCTGCCACCGCGTCATCGGCGACAATGGCAGTCTGACGGGCTACGGCGGCGGGCTGTGGCGCAAAAAATGGCTGCTGGAACTGGAGCGTGATTCGGGGCTGGCGGTGCAGGAAGCGGGACAACTCCGCTTGCTTTGAGCGTGCCCTCCGGGAACTTTACAAAATCCTTATACCGCCGCGCGTTCCCTTATCTTTTGTTTACGCGCGGTGTCGGACTTTTGCCCCGTCAAGTTTTTCCAATGAAAAAAGTCCATACGCAACGACAGGTTTTCATAGCGGGCACCGTGGTGCTGCTGATTGCGGCAGCGTTTTACCCGCTCTCGGATTATATCGGGTATCGCTCGGTTGCCTTGATTCTGCTACTTACCGTGTCCATTTTGGCCATGCGGATGAGCCTGACAGCGGTACTTGTTGCGGCGGTGTTGAGTGCCCTGGTGTGGGATTTTTTCTTTATTCCGCCGCATTTCACCCTCACGATCGGTAGTGGCGAGGACCTGTTGCTCATCGTCATGTATTTCATTGTGGCGATTCTGAATGGCGTGATCAATTACCGCATGCGGCAACTGGAGCAGGTGCAGCGCCAAAAAGAAGAGCGCGACACGTCGTTGAAACTCTACAATGCTCTTTTTAACTCGTTATCCCACGAACTCCGCACGCCTGTAGCCGCCATTTTGGGCGCCGCAGACATGTTGCAGGAAAATGATGTGGCTTTGTCGCCCGGACAAAAAAAGGCCCTGGTTTCCGAAATCGCCGACGGCGCCCTTCGACTCAGCGAACAAGTTGAAAACCTGTTGAGCATGTCGAGGCTCGAAGCGGGCATGATTTTGCCCAAAAAAGAATGGTGCGACGTGGGTGATTTGCTGTACAGTACCCTCGAAAAACTAAAGCCGGAAAGCCACAACCACCCTGTTGAGATTTCCGTGCCGGATGATTTGCCGCTGGTTCGTCTCGATTTTGGCCTGACCGAGCAAGTGGTGCGCAACCTGCTCAGCAATGCTTTTCGCCATACGCCGGCCGGGACGCAGGTGCGGATCACGGCAAAAATCGTACACGACACGGCGGGGCATTTTGAAACGACCGAGCAGGCGGATACCCCGCTTCATCTGGTACGCGATAAAATGATGTACCGGTTGCAGATAGAGGTTTCGGATAGCGGCTCGGGCTTCCCGCCGGAAGAAATCGAACGGGTCTTCGGGAAATTTTATCGCGCATCGGACACGGTGGCCGGCGGCACCGGTTTGGGCCTGTTTATCGTCAAAGGTTTTGTCGAAGCACAAGGCGGCGAGGTATCGCTGAGCAACCAAAGGCAGGGTGGGGCGGCGTTCATGCTTGAGTTTCCCACTCAGATTTTACCGCAAAACCTCCATGCGCAATGAATAAGCCAAGTGTACTTGTTATCGAAGACGAAGCGGCTATTCGCAAACTGCTGGAAATTGCCCTGCAATCCAGCGGGTATAATTGCCTCCTGGCAGCTACTGGCCGCGACGGAAAAATCCTGGCCGCAGCGCAACAGCCCGATCTGGTGCTGCTTGACTTGGGACTGCCCGATGGCGATGGCCAAAACCTGCTTCAGGAACTGCGCGAGTGGTACACCAAGCCCGTCATTATCGTGTCGGCGCGCAGCTCGGAAGCCGAAATCATCCAGGCATTGGACCATGGCGCCAATGATTACCTGACCAAACCGTTCCGCACGGGCGAACTGCTGGCGCGTATTCGCTCAGCTATTCGGCAGACGACCAATGAACCCGCTGACCCGGTAAAAATTTTCGGCAACCTGACCATTGATTTAGCAACCCGTACCGTCAAAAAAAACGGTGAAACCATCAAAGTGACCTCTACCGAGTACGCCCTGCTGGCACTTTTTGTAAAAAATGAAGGCCGGGTGCTGACCCATGCATTCATCCTGCGGGAGGTGTGGGGGCCCGGGTATGTGGAACGCACGGAATACCCGCGCGTTTTCGTGGGGCAGCTGCGCAAAAAAATAGAAGATGACCCGAATCGCCCGAAACTGATCCTCACGGAATCCGGGGTAGGGTATCGTTTTACGGAAGGATAATCTGACGGTTGAGCGTGGTTGAACTGGTGTAGAAAGTTGAGATGCTTGACGTTTATTAGTTGTCCCCATTTGTATTGACTATAGTACCAATTCAATTCCAATTTTATGAAACCCAATTCGAACGGCTCCGCTTCTGCGCGGGTGACGGCAGCATCCCTTTTGGTCGCCCTCGGCATCATTTACGGCGACATCGGCACCTCGCCGCTCTATGTGCTGAAAGCCATCGTCGGCGAACATGAAGTATCCGAACTACTGGTGTACGGCGGCATCTCGTGTATTTTCTGGACACTGGTTTTTCAAACCACATTCAAGTATGTGATCCTCACGCTGCAAGCCGACAACCACGGCGAGGGCGGCATCTTTTCGTTGTACGCGCTGGTGTGGCGATTCGGACGCGGGAAACTGGTAATTCCGATCATCATCGGGGCAAGCACCCTGCTGGCCGACGGGATCATTACGCCGCCGATTTCGGTGTCATCAGCCGTGGAGGGTCTGGAAAAAGTGATTCCAAACCTGCCAACTGCGACGATCGTGGTAGGCATCCTGACTGCTATTTTTTTCTTTCAGCGGTTCGGGACCCACAAAGTCGGCTCGGTATTCGGCCCGATGATGCTGGTTTGGTTTTCGATGTTGTTCGTTCTGGGTATCGTACAAATTTTCCACTATCCAGAGATCGTGAAAGCGCTTAGCCCGACCTACGCCATTCGATTGTTGACCCAATATCCGGGTGGTTTTTGGCTGCTCGGTGCGGTGTTTTTATGTACCACCGGCGCCGAGGCGTTGTACTCGGATCTGGGGCACTGCGGCCGGCGGAACATCCGGATCACCTGGGGTTTTGTCAAAACCAGTTTGGTTATCAACTACCTGGGCCAGGCAGCCTGGCTGATGCACCACACTTCCGGCGGCGGTTTGGACGGCCGCAATCCGTTTTTTGAAATCATGCCCAGATGGTTTTTGTTGCCCGGTATTGCCATTGCCACATCGGCAGCGATCATCGCCTCGCAGGCGCTCATTTCGGGTTCGTACACGTTGATCTCGGAAGCAATGTCCTTGAATTTCTGGCCTCGGGTCGCTGTGCGCCAGCCATCCGAGCTGAAAGGGCAGATTTACATTCCTTCGGTTAACCTGCTGCTGTGGATCGGCTGTCTTGGCGTGGTGTTTTATTTTGGCAATTCTTCCAACATGGAAGCTGCTTACGGCTTTTCCATCACAGTCACCATGCTGATGACCACCGCGCTGCTCTCCTATTTTCTGCTTTTTATCAAAAAATGGAAAGTGGGCTGGGTTGCCGGCATCCTGATGCTGTTCGGTACCATCGAAATCGGGTTTCTAATCGCCAACCTGCAAAAATTTCACCACGGAGGATCCGTTGCGGTTTTCATGGGTTTGGGCTTTTTTACGGTGATGTACACGTGGTTTTTTGCCCGAAAAATCAACAACCGCTTCGTCAGTTTTGTCGAACTGCGCAACTACACCACGCTGCTCGATAGCCTGAGTCATGACACGGAAATTCCCAAGTTCTCGACCCACCTCATCTACCTTACCAAAGCCAACAACCAGGAGCACATTGAGGAAAAAATCGTGCGGTCTATTTTTTCGAAAAAACCGAAACGCGCGGATATGTACTGGTTTTTGCACCTCAACCGTACCGACGACCCCTACACCCTGGAGTACCGGGTACACGAGCTTTTAGATGACAAGGTCATCCGGGTGGACATCAACATCGGTTTCCGGGTGCAGCCGCGTACGGAGTTGTACTTCAAAAAAATCGTGCAGGAACTCGTGGCCAGCCGGGAAATTAACCTGCATATCCGCCCGGACGGCTCTACGCGGTACAATCCGGAGCCGGATTTCAAATTCGTGGTGCTGGAGAAATTTCTTTCCGCCGAAAACGAATTCACCTTGCGCGATGGGCTGCTGCTGAACGGTTATTTCATGTTGAAAAAAATCGGCATCTCGGATGAAAAAGCTTTTGGACTGGACAAAAGCGACGTGGTCGTGGAGGCGGTGCCGCTGGTGTATCAGCCCGTGGATGCGGTGCCGCTGGAGCGGGTCGGGAAAGGATAATCCCCATGCCGGCTACTGATCTTCCCAGGGTGTTTGATTTGAATATTGGCTCTACTTTTACGCACTTTTTGGAATGGAGGCTACCTGATATGTATCGGCGCACAGCCCAAGTCTTATTGTTTTTTCACCAGATAAGTATCCGGACATATTTAATTGTCAAATTCTGCGTGACGTCTGTGTCTTGAGTCTGTGTAACGTCTGTGTGAAATACTCTAAGTTCGATGTTGAACGTGATATTTCACACAGACGTTACACAGACTCAAGACACAGACGTCACGCAGAATTTGCTCTCGAATAATTTGTACCACAAACGTAGTCCGATCCATCCATGTGCAAACGCACCGTCATCATCGCCGGCCTGTTGCTTCCTGTGTTTTTTCTGATGCAATGCCGGAAAACCACCCCCTTTAGCCCCGAAACCTGGTACCAAACGCTTCGCACTACCATTCAATCGCAGGCCGATCTGCAAGCCGACACCACGCACTTCGAATACCTGGCCGACAGCACCTTCAGCCACCGGGCATTTATCCACGGCGGACGGGTTTTTCGGGAAGAATGGTATGGGAAAGCAGGCGATTTGCAAGGGAAGTCGCTTTTCACGCCTGACGGGAAATTTGAATGGCGCTGTGAAATTTGTCCCGACCGCTCCGTCGGCTTCGAAGGTATTTTATTCAAAAACAAATTCTACGGCCCCAGTACCTGGTGGTATTGCAACGGCCAAATGCGCCAGCAGGGGTACCGCTATGCCAATCGCGAAATAGGCATCTGGCGCCGCTGGGATGAAAATGGCGTGTTGGTAGATTCCATTGACCGAGGAAACCACGATCTGCTGGATTCACTGAGGCATATTTCTGTTTTGTAGATGCGGCGCCTTTGCTCCGGCACCCCGTTGTGCCAGAATTTTCAAGGCACTGGATACCAGTTTATCCTCCGGGAAAAAAACATCACTATAGCCAGAATGCAGAACAGCCCAAGGCTTCCGATCAACAAGGCATAATCTTGCAGTTGCAGCGTGACAAACAAAAACCCGTACAATACCGCCAGAGTACCGCCTACCAGTATGCCCATTTGAGCCGATTGAAACAGGGCACGGGCATACAGTCCGGTGAGCGCAATGGTCATAACCGCCGCGATCAGGTAGGCACTGTTGAAGGAGGTATGTTCCGAAATAGATACCAGCAGGGTGTAAAAAATGACCAATGCCAAACCGATGAGCGCGTACTGGAACGGATGTACCTGCCGGGAATGCCGCATTTCAATAAAGAACATGCACAAAAACGTGAGGCCGATAAAAAGCACCGCATACTTCACCGAGCGTGTGGCTTTCTGATAATTGTCAACCGGAAGCAAAAAACTCACCCCAAAAGCACTTTCCTGAAATCGCACTTCCTGGTCGCTGGTCCATTGCTGCGGGTAGTTCCGGTTGAGATTCAATACTTTCCAGGAGGCGCTGAATCCATCGGAGCGGATGTTTTTTTCATCCGGCAGAAATGCGCCGGTGAAACTTGGGTCGGGCCAGATGGAGGCTAATTTCAGCTTTGTCACTTTGCCTACAGGCGTAAAAAACAGGGAACTGGAGCCTTTTACAGCCATGTCAAGCCGAAACGGGTGTGCGCCAATGGATTGACCGGAGGCGGGCGTCAGATCGAGCGGAACGTGAATGCCGCTGGCGTTGATGCCGGGTACCGGGATACCTGGTTCCGACACGATCGTTTTGTCGCCCCAGTGCAGCACCACCTGATCCTTGAGACCACGCAAATCGGGCAAGCCTATGGCCAACACGGCTTTATCCCACTGGATTTGTGCGTCGGATGGAATACTTTTTTCTATTTCCACGGATTCGAATGCCCCTTCCAAACGAAGGGTGCCGCTGTAGAGCACGACTTCAAAAATACCGCGATAGCGCTTCTCTGGAACAATGTCGCCGGTGATGTTCAATTGGTCGGGCAAAAAGTATGCGTACCTGCGATGGCTGTTCACGATCAGCCCGTTCGTATCCCGAATCATCTCCCGGTAAGGCAATACCAGCACCGGGCCCGAAAGTGTTTGCATACCGCCCCACTTGCCACTGACTTCTTCATGCGCTTCGATTTGCCGCCCTTCCCGCTCCTGAATCAGCCTTTCCACCATATTGGCCGGTATGAGTAGCAGCAGCACAAGGAAAAATATGATCGCGCCTTTGAGGGTGGTGTTGTGCCGATGCCAGGCATTGGGTTCGGGCGTGTACGGTTCGGTGGTTTGCATGGTATTCGGTTGAATGTGTTGGGTAAACGTTCAATTTTACTGTTGAAAGGTAACGATCATGGGGGGAAACCTGCTGCCTGTATTTTTTTACTCCACCACCACTCCCACATCCATCCCTTCCTGCAAATACACCTCCAGCGGCGCATCGCCGGGTTTCCAGGTGACGGGGATCGGGCGTTCCTTGCCGTCCTTGCTCAATAGTTTGACCAATTTGACCGGAGCCGTCAACCCGTGAATGACGTACTTGATCGAACGCGCCCTGGGTTTGCCCGGATAGTCGAACCCGAAACTGCGCTGGCGGATGGTGAGCCGTCCGTCGGCAAACGCAGCGGTGAACTGTACCTGCCAGTACGTATTTGCCGTAAACGCATCAGGCGTGATGCCGTCGTCCTCGTACAGCGTACCCGCTCCCGCCGTAGCGTCGGGGTGGTGGTAATAGTGTACGGCGACGGCCGTAGGGTCGTAGTCGTCCGTGCTGCTGATCTGCTTGGCCGACATGGGCACGAACGCGCCCGCCCGCACAAAAACCGGTATGTCCTGAATCGTCACCGGTACCTGTGCGACCTGGCCGCCGGTGTACGATTGGCCGGTCCAGTAGTCCAGCCAGGTGGCTCCTTTGGGAAAATGTACGGTCTGCGACGTAGCGCCTTTTTCCACCACCGGGCTGACAAGGAAGTCGTTGCCCCAAAGGTAGGTCGTGGTGTTGGTGAGCAGGGCGGGGTCGTTGTCCACATAACTCAGCGGGCGCATCATGGGCAAGCCGGTCGTGCTGTTTTCCCAGAGAAGGGTATAGTTATAGGGCAGCAGGCTGTAGCGCAACTGAATGTAGCGCCGCGCGATATTCTTGGTGCTGTCATCCCAAAAAACCGGTTCCGCCGGCACGTCCTCCTGGGCGTGGGTGCGGAAGACGGGCTGGAACGCGCCATACTGTAGCCAGCGGGTGTACAGTTCGGCGCTGCGGTAATTGCCCGCAAAACCGCCGAGATCGGAGTGCATATAGGCGAGTCCCTGCATGCCCATGCTGAGCGCAATCTCGACCTGCGGTTTCAGTCCGCGCCAGGAGCGGTTCACATCGCCCGACCACGGGATCATGCCGTAGCGTTGCGAGCCGACAAAGCCGGAACGCATCAGGATGACCGGCCGGCGCTGGGGGAAATCCTTGCGGAAACCCTCGAACACGGTTTTGGCCCACTCGTGCCCGTACAGGTTGTGCACGTGGTCGGCGCGGCCGTTCACATGCAGCAGGTCGTCGGGGTGCATTTCCGGCTCACCGAGGTCGCCCCACCAGCCGTCCACGCCGCTGAGCGTGTGTTTTTTGTAAATTTCCCAAAACCAGTTTTTGGTCTCCGGTTTGAAAATATCGAGCAAGGCGGTGTTGCCGAAGTAGAAATCGTACAGGTACGGTTTGCCGTTGGCGGTTTTGCCGACGAGTTCGAGGCGTGTGGCTTCATCGAAGGTTTTGGTGTGTTTCAGGATGAACGGCTCGGTGATGAGCACGGTTTTTACCCCGTGTTTTTTAAGATTAGCCATCATTTTTTCTGGTTCCGGAAACGAGTCGCGGTGCCAGTCAAAGTTGCCGAGGTGGCCCTTCACGTCGGGGCCAAACCAGAACAGATCGAGCACAATGGCGTCGAGTGGGATGTTGTCTTCCAGGTATTTTTCGGCCACTTCCTCCACCTCGGCCTGCGAGTGGTAGCCCATGCGGGAGGCGATGTTGCCGAGCGCCCAGCGGGGCGGCATCGGTTGGCGCCCGGTGACGGCCGTAAATGTGGTGGCGAGTTCGGGCCACTGATCGGCGGCCACAACGAGGTAACTCATACGCCCGCCCACAGCTTCGAACGAGAGCACGTTGGATCGGGTAGCGCCGAGGTCCATGTACCCGCTCGCACCGTTGTCGAACACGAGCATGTATTTTTTGGAAGAAATGGCGATGGGCATGGAGTAGTACATCAGTTCGGCCTTGTCCTCGTAACCGTAGCTGGCTTTGTTGTACAGTTGCAGGCGTTTGCCGCGCCGGTTCATGCCCAGCACGCGCTCTCCGCCGCCGAGCAGTTGCTCCGTATCGTCAAGCTGGAAGCGAAACCCGCGGTAGTCGCCGTCGTCGAAATAGCCGGCCTCCTCGGCAAACAGCAGTTTTTTCTTGTAGCGAAACTCGATGTGGAACGGCGATTTGGTGATGTACAGCGCCAGGCCGTTGGTGATGTACTCCACGTTTTTGGGACCGTCAGAAATGACCGCCGGCACCTTTTGCGGGGCCGTGCCCACGGCGTTGGAGGGCGGGTTGGTTTCGCCGTTCGGTGCAAAAGCAAGCTCGAAGGCACTTTCGGAAAAAGTTGTGATGTCGAATACCCCGTCGTTGGTGCGGATGCGCAGGCCGGTGCCGGTTTTTTCCATGGACTCAAACGTCCGGATATTTTTAGGCGCTTCCTTTTCAAAAACATACACCCGGTATTCCCAGGCTTTCAGGTTCATTTTGGCACGGGTGGACAGCGTCGTTTCGGCGTTGGTGAACACCTCGCGGTATATGCCGGCATCGTCGGCCAATTGCAGGCTGATCTCGGTGGCCGTGTTGGTCAGGTTGATCACCGTCAGCACTTTGTTGGCGCCGACCGTTCGGCTGAAAGCGGCCACGCGGTCGGGGTATTCGTGTTTGATTTCGCGGACCGGGCCGCCGTGGCGACCATTCCAAAGAGCGGGATTATCCCGTTTGAGTGCATTCAATTTGGTATAAAACGGCGCCAGTGCGTAAGTACCCCAGTCAATCGGGTCTTTTTCGAAAAATTCGAGGCGCTTTTTGAAGGCCGCTTCCTGCCCGGAATAGATCAGCGGCATGCCGGGTACGGTGTAGTACAGCACCGAAAACGCCTGCACCCCGTCGCCGAGGCGTTCGTATTCGGTGCCTTGCCAGGAGTTTTCGTCGTGGTTGGTGATGAACTGCATCGGGTAACCGCCCTTGGGGTAGGCCGCATCGGCTTCGCGCAGCAGTTCAAAAATTTGCCCGGCGTTTTTTTTGCCTTTGGCAATATCATTTATCAGAGTGTGAAACGGCCAGCCGTAGTTGGTGTTGAACGCGCGGTTCAGCAAGTCCAGGTTGCTGACATTTTCCGCCAGCATCCAGACGGGTTTTTCGGCTTCGATAGCGTCGCGGGCCGACTCCCAGAAATCGGTGGGCACCTCGCCGGCTACATCGCAGCGGAAGCCGTCGAGGTTCACTTCGCGAATCCAGAACAGCATATCTTCGAGCATGGCCGCGCGCATAGCGGGCTGATCGTAGTTGAGGTCGGCGACGTCGGTCCAGTCGAACGGAGCGATGATCACGCCTTTTTCGTCGCGGTTGTACCAGTCGGGGTGTTTTTTTACCCAGTCGTGGTCGCGGGCGGTGTGGTTGCCCACCCAGTCGAGCACGACTTTCATACCGAGTTTGTGCGCCTCGTCCACCAGGCGTTTGAAATCCTTGAGCGAGCCAAACTCGGGGTTGGTAGCCGTGTAATCTTTGATGGCGTAGTACGATCCGAGTGTGCCTTTGCGGCTGTCCACGCCGATGGGTTGGATGGGCATGAACCAGAGGATGTCCACGCCCATGTTGCGCAGGCGGGGCAGTTGTTTGGCGAAGGCGTTGAACGTGCCCTCCTTGGTGTATTGGCGCACGTTGACCTCGTAGATATTGGCGTTTTTGACCCAGTCGGGTTCGGGCGCCAGGCAGGTGTCGCGCACTTCGGGCGCTTTCCGGAAGGCAATTTCCTTCAGGAAATAATAAATGTCGGTATTGCCGGCAGTTTTTCCCGTTTTGGCGCCGTCGGCGGAGCGGAACACGCAGGCCAGGGCAATGACGTTGGTGTTCGGCTCGATGCCGTACAAGTCGGTGATGCGGAATTTGAGTTGGTAGGTATCCTCCCCGGTGCGCTGGAGTTTGAGTTTGTCGAGGTTTTCGTTCCAGCCGGCGGGCACCTTGTTCCAGCCGCCGGTTTGATCGGTCACGATGCCGGTGTGCAGGTACACGTCGCCGGTGTAGCCTTTCAGCCCGGCATTGCCTTCGGCGGCTTTGAAGGTGAGCACGACCTCTTCGGCGAGGCCGGGTTTTTCGGGGGAGAGGGTAACCTGGGCGTGGAGCAGGACGGTTGCCAGCAGGGCAACGAACAGGAGTAGTAGTTTTTTCATCAACGGACGGTTTGTTTTTCCGCCGAAAGGTAGGGGTTATGGGGGCTTTGGAAGTGTGGAAATGCCGCATAAAATCACGGCGACTTTGATGGGAAAGCACCGAATCAACCTTATTTTTGCAAAAAAATAGCATGATCGAACGCCGCATTTACGATGAAATTGCGGGCTTCATGGCCGGAATGGACCCGAAAAAGGTCATTGCTTTCAAACCTTCAGAGGCCAATCAAAACAGGCTGGATGCGTTGTTGGACAAACATCAAGAGGCAGGGCTTACGCCGGAGGAAAGAAGCGAGTTGGAGCACTACCTGATTGTCAATCGCATCATCAGCCTTGCCAAGGCTGCATTCAAACATGCCCCAAAAAACGGTTACATTTGCACGCATCAACTTAAGTAACGGCATGGCAAATGTTTTGAAAGTCAACGTACAAGACCTGAACAGCCAGTTTTTTCACGATTTGGGTCAAATGCTTTCGGATAGCGACGAGATCGAAATACGTATCGCTGCTGGCAAGAAGCAGAAAAAGGAGTTGTTCTCCGACGAACAGTTTTGGCAGGTTATCCATGCCCTGGATTGGTCAAAACAGGAGGCGGACGCGATTCTGGCGCCGGCCATTGCGCTACTGGCAGCCATGCCGGTGGTAAACATCTATTTGTTTGCCGATAAACTTTCCGAGAAATTGTATCAGTTGGATACCCGTTTTCACGGCGATGCGTACCTCGCACATGAAGACGACGACTACCTGTCCGTAGATGATTTCCTGTACGTTCGGTGTGCCGTGGTTGCCGAAGGCAAGGCATATTATGAGCAAGTTTTGGCCAATCCGACCGACCTCCCGAACGAGATCAGTTTCGAGCCGCTGCTCAATCTGGCAGACAAAGCGTACGAAGTGAAAACCGGGCGGGAATTTGATTACCATCCAGCGCCCAGCTATGAAACATACAGCAATAAAAAAGGCTGGGATCAGCAGCGATCCCATTGGAGAAGACGGTATGTCGGACAGAATGCGAAAACAGGTCAGTTTCCTAAACAGGCTGTATGAGTGGGCAAGGTTTTTCGGCAGAATTTTGCTGCACGACATTCCAGGGAAGAAGGCGGCGAGGAAAATAGAAAAGGACCACATAAAAGAATATGAAAGAATACATGGCCGCAAACCCAAAGGAAATCAGCGGTATTGAGGTGCCGCCAGGTACCTACGCCTCCTACTGAATCCGCTACGCAGGCGCCCATCCTGCCCTGCCCCTCCCCATCCACAAGCCCAAATCATTCCCGTTCCTGACACTACTCAGCAGATTTCTGCCGGACAGGCATCTACTCCGTGACGGTAAGCGACCAATACGGCTGCACCTGGGCGTATGCATTTACTGTTTCGGAACCGCAGGCCCTGCTGCTGTAGCTTAATCAGGTTACAAACGATACCAATAGCCTCGGCGTTGGCGCGATTGACCTGACGGTTTTGGGTGGCACGCCACCGTACACATTTGCCTGGTTCCTGGGCATGCTGGCGATAGGCCAAACAACCTGTTTGCCGGGAATTACCACTGCGCGGTTACCCGTCGCTTGATGGTAGGCCAATAGCAAGGACATGTAGTGCTTACAAGGCAGGGGCGTGGCCGCAATGATGCGGTCACGCCCCTGCCTAATATCTTTCTGTGTGTTTTTTGCTATTGTACTCCGTAGTCTTACGGATGTGCAAGAACTTCCGGTTCCGACGTCGTTTGTTTCCCGTAAATCTCTTCCCGTGTGCGGTATTTTACGGTGTTGAGCAGGGCGATGAGGCGGTCGCGTTCCACCTGAAACTCCGCGAGCAGGGCGCCGGTGATTGGCTCGGGCTGGGGGAGGTTGAGGCGCAGGTGGTCCACTTGTTTGCCGTTTTTCCAGAAGCGGAAGCAAACGTGCGGGCCGGTAGCGAGGCCGGTGGACCCGACATAGCCGATGGTCTGGCCTTGTGCGACCCGCGCGCCGGGGCGCATGCCCTTGGCAAAGCCGCTCATGTGCAGGTACTGGGTTTCGTAGTTGCCGTTGTGGCGGATCTTGACAAATTTGCCGTTGCCGCCGCGGTGGGCCGCTTCGACGACGGTACCCTCGGCCACCGCGATGATGGGGGTGCCGTGCGGAGCCGCGTAGTCGGTACCGAAGTGCGGGCGGTTGTAGCCCAAAATCGGGTGCATCCGCTTGAGGCTGTAGCGACTGGAAATACGGCTGAACTTGACGGGCGCTTTCAGGAATGCCTTGCGGGCAGGGCGGCCATCGAAGTCGTAGTAGTCTGTTTTTTCGCCTTCTTTCTGGAAATGAAAGGCGAAGGATTCTTTGCCTTCGCGCTCGTAAACGGCGGCGATGATTTTGCCCGTTCCGACAGCCTCGCCTTCCACAATGTGCTGCTCATAAACGACTTTGAAGCGGTCGCCCACTTTCTGGTGGTAAAAATCCACGGAAGAAGAGAGGACGTCAATCATGCCGTCGGCCAGATTGTCGTTGAGGCCGTTGTCGGTTAGCGCCTGCCAGAAATTGGTTTCCAGTACCCCGGAAGCGGCGCGGATTTCAGTTTTTACGTCGCGTTTGACGAGTTCCACCCGGTAGGGTGCTTCCAGTTGAAACGTCACGTATTCGTAGGGGGACGGTTCATACACCATGAAACGGGGCGCGGCATCCGGCTCCGAAGCGAGGAAATAGAGCTTTTTGCCCATCCGCATGGAGGTGATGCTGAACACGTTCCGGGCGTTCTCGACGAGTGCGGCAATAACCGGATAGGCCACGCCTTTTTCCGTGAGTACGCTGCCAAGAATATCGCCACGGCGCAACTCGGCATCGGTCAGGTGGAATGCATCCATCGAGAGGCCCCAACGCATGTTTTGCGGTACTACGGGGAGGGCGTCCAGTTCGGGCTGCGCGAATGCGAGTGCGGCAGCCTGGCGGGTTTCGGAGAGGTCGAGGGAGGCGGTGATGGTGGCAGCGCTGGCTGCTACAGCTCCGGCAAAAAACCAATTACGGTAGGGGGAGTGCCAGAACTTGCGCAGCCAACGCTGCGGCTTTAGGTCGTCTATATTCACAAGTAAAAAAACGGTTAAGCGATGGTAGATTCTCGGCTGGGGTGTGGCAAAAATAGAATTGCATTTGGATTTTGTACTACACTCGGTCGTTATTTAACCAAAGTGCCCATCAAACAAACGGTGTTTCTACCGAAACGGCGTCGCAAACTTCGCATCCGTCAGCAATGCCTCGTCCGTGAGCGTGCGCAGGAACGCAACGAGTGCGGCCTTGTCGTCGGCGCTGAGGTTGAGTTGTAAATCGTGTCGAAATTGGTTTTAAAACAGCGTATTTGCACGTTGAATCTGAGCGCCCGAAAACCTGACTTATCCAAAAAAGTGGTTAATGGATTAGCACAGATAATGCACACCTTTACCCCCGTTCACCAAATTTAAATTATCCCACAATCACTTTTCTTATGCGAACATTAACAAGAATCATCCTCATCGCCGTCCTTCCTTTCTTACTTCCGCAATCCACGCTGAAGGCCCAGTGTATGCAAAATGGAATGGAAATGCCGGCAATCATTAATGTAGCCATTTGGCCGACGCAAGGCTACATCAATTCGTATCCCAATGCAAGCATCGCACGCGAAAATGCCCGCACTTGGGTACGCGCCGGGGTTGAGGCTCTAAATGCGGCATTTAATGCCCGAAACCTGCACACGCAAATGAATATCGTTTTTTTTCCGAACACGTCGGTAGCGCCCGCAGAAGGAACAGGCGGTTTTGACAATTGGAAAAAAGATATAAAGAATCAATTTTCTCAAAATTGGCCATGTGTTCCGATTGATTTGATTATTGTACCAAAAGAGGGTAGCGGCCATTCAAATGGAAGTGACGGGGTAGCGCTGATTGCGAATGGGCATCTAAACGATTTCAGGTCTGTGGCACATGAAATTATGCATGGCGTTGGCTTGGGTCATCCGTCTACTGCACAATGCAGCCTAAATTTATCATTCATGTGTCTGGATGATGGCCCTGTACATTTCTACGATTATATGCTTCCGAAGCTGGCTGCAGATGTGTACACCACAGCCAATTGCAATAGATGGAAAGACATCAGGGAACCACTTCCGGATAATCACACCTGCCCTGTAACTGTCCCGAACGGCGTAGGCATCACCTCCGACCAGCCCAACCTCATCCGAGGTTGCACACCCGACCGTAGCCTACCCATGTACTCACTGACGATTACGGGCGGCACCGGCGGTGTAAATGGCGTGAAGGTGCGTGCCCGGTACCACAAAAAAACATACGACATAAACTTGGCTACCATGGGCTTAGACTTCAACAACGAAGTAACCACCGACCCGAACAACAACGAACTGCGCATACTCGAAAACAACGTGGAAAAAACCTTCGATCTGGCCGAATTTGAAAGCAAGACGTTCAACTTTATGCTGTCATTCAATCCAGACGCAGGCTTTACGCCCACAAGTTTGAATACCCAGGTGTTTGGCGACCTAATATTGTCCAATGGAAACACTTCAAGTGCTCATTCTAATCAAAAAGTGTACACCTTTGTATCCGGGACTGTAGGCTTTTTTATGAATGGAGAACCGATATTCGTCAACGGAGATGTAACGCTTACATCTTCCCTGTTCTTTGTAAGCAATCCATCCATACTCGTGTCATCGGGCGGTTCCCTTACCATTCCTTCCAATTCTAATGCTAAAATATTCCGTGCAAGCAACGCCACAGCCCCCGTCATCGAAGGCTGCACAGATATGTGGCAAGGCTTCCGGGTAAACTCAAACGCCCAACTTGAAATCGAAGACGCCACCATCAAAGATGCCCAGGAAGCGGCCAAAGTCAACCGAAACGGTCGGCTCACAGCTACCCGCACACGGTTCGTCAACAACAACTACGGTATATACACCAATACTGTATCGGGCAACGGCCCCTACCATATCACCCTACGCGGCAACTCGTTTGAAAGCGACGGTTCTGGTTTCCGGTCATCGTACACCAATCAATCGCCGTTGCCCTCCTCCCTCGGCTTTGCCGGCATTTACATGGACGGAGCCACGAGCGGCCTGACCATGAATGCCGACGCCGGCGTCTCAAACACGTTCTCCAACCTGCACTACGGCATCTTTGCCCGAAACTCCAAATTCACCGTGCGCAGCAGCCATTTCAGCAATATTTTTCAGGCTTCCAGGCCGGCCGGATACCCCGGCCCGGCGCAGGTTGGCAAGGGCATCTACACCGACAACTGCACCGTGGAGGTGCTGGGCAGCGGCATAGCGGCCGGCGATCCGACTGTGGCGTTTTTCAACACTACCATCGGCATCTGGGCCGAACGTAGCACCCTGACCGCCCAGGCCTGCTACATGCGCAACGTGGGCACCGGAATCCGCCTGAACAACGGCCCCCTGCACGGGTACCGGATCAAGGACAACGATATTGAAGCCAATGGACAAGGTATTTACCTGACCGCCCAGTCGGGCCTGCCAGGCATGAGCATCATCAGCGGAAACGTGCTGACCCTCAATGGCCCTACCTCGCACGGCGTGCTGATGATGTACAACAAAGACCTCGCCGCCCACAACTCCGACATCTACCAGAATCCTATAAAACTGAACGGCGGCTATGCCGGCGTGCGCCTGTATGCCACCAACCGCGTGAACGTCACCGACAACACGGTCAACTTCCTCGGCTCCGGACCAAGAATGCACGGCGTGGAAGTGAACAGCGGCGACCGCAACCTCGTCACCTGCAACGACCTGCTCGGCGCGGGCCGCAGGGGCATATCCGGCGAGATGGCAAGCCGTACCGACTTCACCTGCAACACCGCCGACGGCCCCGACTACGGCCTGTTCCTCGACGGCGTGTTCACCGGCACCACGCCCACTATTTTCGTGGGCGACAACATGATGCGCAACAACCCCACCGCCGGCCTGCTACTCGGCTCCAATGCCCTCACCGGCTCGCAAGCCCACCGGGGAAACCGCTGGAGCAATGCCAGTTCAATGACGCTGGCAAGGCACTTGGGGGATAATCTATTGGCTGGTCAATCAAAATTTACCGTTGATGCGAACGAGGATTCGGAGTATTTGCCCTTAATTGTTGATCCCAGTATTTGGTTCGAAGATATTGACGACTCGGAAACCTCCTTCATCTGTAACCCCAACTGCCGCATCCCGCCGGGACTGGTAGGGAGCGAAGGTGCGGATATTGACAGCCTCACCGCGACAGGGGCACTGACGGGCTTCGAACATGAAAACCATTCCCTGTGGCTGGCGCAGAAACGCTTGTACGGGCGCCTGAGTTACGAAGACAACCCGTACACCGGGCAGGCCGTGTTCAATACGTTCCTGAGCACGCAGGCGACCGGCTCTGCCGGCCAGTACGCTGCCTTGCAAGAGGGGTTGCGCAATCTTTTTGCGGTGTCGCCGGCCGACTGGACGGCTTTGGACAGCGCCGAAGCGGGTATTTTTGAGTATCTGGATGAACTGGCTGCCGTGGAAAACCAATTGGCCGCCGGGGGCCTGAGCACGCAGGACAGTACTGACCTGGAGACCGAGCGCGCAGCCTTGCAGACACAGATCGAACAATACGCCGCCGATCTGGACACCCTGCGTACTACCATTCAGGCCGTCCGCGCCAACGGCACGGGCGCGCTCTACGCCCAAAACACAGCGCTGCCCGCTACGGAAAGTTTTGAAACGAACGAAAAAACCGTGAACGCCGTGGTGCTACAAACCTTGGCCCGGAACGTGGACAGCCTGAGCAGCCAGCAGCGCAGCGACCTGGAAGCCGTGGCAGCGCAATGCCCCTTGGCCGACGGCGAGGCAGTGCTACATGCCCGCGCCCTGCTTGCCTTGTATGAAAACACCGACCCAGCGACCTACAACGACTCCACGGCGTGTTATTTTTTGCGCCCGGAGACGACTTCAAGTGTGCTTGGAAACCTGACTTATGGGAAGATTTTGGTGTGGCCGAATCCGGCAAATCAGTTGCTTCATCTTCGTTTCGAGCATCCCGTTGAGTCGCCACTCATGTTTGCCTTGTACAATGCTATGGGACAACTTGTAGCGCAACAGATTATTTCTGACGTCTCCAATACTGCCGACCTGCCCTTAGGCAACCTGCCGGATGGCATGTACTATTATTCCGCAGGCGCCCATTATTCCGGTAAAGTCATCATCCGCCATTAATTCCTTCATTTTTCTCACCATGCACCCTCCGGCGTATCGCCGGAGGGTGCCAATATTCTCATTTATGAAATGGATAGGTCAAGTATTGCTCCTGTTGCCTGCGCTCATACAGGCACAAAAAGAAGATTATATCTGGGTTATTGGTGACAGCAATACCCCGAACACGACATCGCATGGAGGCATTATCATTGATTTCAACCATTCATCTCCAAAAGCGACTTACCGTTACAGAGATGTAAATATGTTTGTCTGTAATTCAAGTATTTGTGACAAGTCAGGCAATCTGTTATTTTACTCTAATGGCTGTGTGATCGCCGATGAAAATGATGAAATACTTGAAAATGGAGAGGAAATAAATCCGGGAGAATGGCATGAGTCACTTTGTATTGTAAATCAGGATGGGTATTCTGCTGGATATCCAAGTATGGTAATTTTGCCCCTGCCCGGCAACGACAGCCTCCATTATCTTTTTCATAAAAGTGTAAAATATGTACCGGGGCCACCTCAATCCGCCTTTGTGGATAAACTTCTGTATACCGTCGTCAAGGTAACCGCCGACTCAAAAACGGTCACGCAAAAAAATGTGCCCGTGATGGAAGACAACCTTGCCACGGGCGAAATGCTCGCCGTGAAGCACGCCAACGGTACGGACTGGTGGCTCATTACGCCCCGACGCAACAGCAACCAGTTTTACATCTTTCGTTTTACCGCCGACGGTATCGTGGATACGCTTACCCAGACCATTGGCGGGCCGCCGCCGCCGCAGGAAGAAGGATCGGGCCAAACCACCATGTCGCCCGACGGCAGCACGCTGGTGCGCTACTTCCCGTATCACGACATCATGATCTACTCTTTTGACCGGGCTGCCGGGCAATTTTCAAACTACCAAACGGTTCCAATAACTTTAGATCCGGTATTTGCATTCGACGGCGGCTGTGCCATCTCGCCCAGCGGGAGATACCTGTACATCATGGCTGTGCTCAAGGCATACCAGTTTGATCTTTGGGCTGACAATATTTCCGCCACCCAAACTACCATAGCAGAATGGGATGGCTTTGTCGGCCCTATCGCTATTTCTTTTTATCTTGCCCAATTGGGACCCGACTGCAAAATCTACGTCATGGGCGGCGGAGACACGCGCTACTACCACGTTATCCACAACCCGGACTCCCCAGGCTTGGCCTGCAACTTCGAGCAGCGCGGCCTGGTACTGCCCACGCCCAGCGGGGCCTCTATCCCGTACTTCCCCAACTACCGACTGGGGCCGGTTGGCAACCCGGGCCAGCCGTGCACGCCTACGGTGAGCGTGTCGGCGGGGCCGGCGGGGGCGGGGGCGGGGGTACGGGTGTATCCGAATCCGGCGAATCAGACCATGTCCGTTCAGTACATTACCGAGCAGGGTACGAGGCCAACTTTCTTCCTCTACAACGCGATTGGGCAGATCGTTGCCCGGGAGCAATTGATGGATGGTTCCGGGACTTTGACACTGCCGCTCGGCCATTTATCCAATGGAACGTACTACTACTTCACGAGCAACGGCCACTCCGGAAAAGTAAACATCCAGCACTAACTTTATCTATTAACAATTTGCCCGTCAACCCTTCCGGTTGACGGGCAATAGCATTTTGTACCTATGCAACACATATTTGTATTGCTCTGGGTAGTTTTACCCTTTGCATGTATTTCGCAAAAGCAAGATTATATCTGGATGGTCGGTCACGATTACAACTTTACCGATACCATTTATGGCAGCACCATAATTGATTTCAACAAGAACAACCCATCTGCTTTTTACTATGAGCAAAGTATTAACATGAATATGTTTGCATCAAACGCCTCAATTTGTAATTCGGAAGGAGAACTGCTTTTTTATTCTAATGGGTGTGATGTTGCCGATGGTGTTGGAAATTATTTAGAAAATGGAACTGATTTAAATCCCGGATTTAGGCACACTCGTTTGTGTGACGAATTATTCCGTGGATATTCCGCTGGATATCCAAGTATGGTAATTCTCCCTCTACCTAGCAGTGACAGCCTTTACTATCTTTTCCACAAAAGTACATTGTATGTATCTGGTCCGCCTGAAGATGTTTATGTGGACAAACTCCTATATTCCGTGGTCAAGGTAACATTAGACCAAAAAATAGTCACGCAAAAAAACGTGCCCGTAATGGAAGACAACCTTGCCACGGGTGAAATGCTCGCCGTGAAGCACGCCAACGGTACGGACTGGTGGCTCATCACGCCTCGGCGCAACAGCAACCAGTTTTATGTTTTTCGTTTCACCGAAGACGGTATCGTGGACACACTCACCCAAACTATCGGCGGCCTGCCTCCGCCACAAGAGGAAGGCTCGGGGCAGACCACGATCTCTCCCGATGGCGGGATACTGGTGCGCTACTTTCCTTACCATGACATTATGATCTACTCGTTTGACCGGGCCACCGGACAGTTTTCCAACTACCAAACGGTTCCAATAACTTTAGATCCGGTATTTGCATTCGACGGCGGCTGTGCCATCTCGCCCAGCGGGAGATACTTGTACATCATGGCCGTGCTCAAGGCATATCAGTTTGATCTTTGGGCCGACGATATTTCCGCCACCCAAACAACAATTGCGGAATGGGACGGATTTGCCGATCCCGTAGCTATCACTTTTTACCGCTCCCAACTCGGACCCGACTGCAAAATCTACGTCCTTGGTGGCGGCGACACACGCTACTATCATGTCATCCACAACCCCGACTCGCCCGGCGTAGCCTGCAACTTCGAGCAACGCGGCTTGGTACTGCCTACGCCCAGCGGGGCCTCCATCCCGTACTTCCCCAACTACCGGCTGGGGCCGGTTGGCAACCCGGGTCAGCCGTGCACGCCTACGGTGAGCGTGTCGGCGGGGCCGGGGGAGCGGGGGGCGGGGGTTTTGGTATATCCCAATCCGGCAAGTCAGTTGCTGCACATACGAAGCGAAATGAAACACATTGAACCAATTGTTTTTTCGCTATTCAATGCTACAGGCCAACTTGTCGCAAGGCGGACGAGTACAAGCGACTTCTTTTCTGTTGATTTGCCTATCGGCGAATTCCCGGGCGGAGCCTACTACTACGTCGTTAGTACGGGCCATTCCGGTAAAGTGATCATTCAACACTAATTCTTTTCATGTCTCTCACCCAGCACCTTCCGACTTCGTGTCGGAAGGTGCCTTTACTGTTTCCGTTATGAAATGGATCGTTTTGTTTTTTATAGCACCAGTGTTGTTGCAGGCTCAAAAAGAAGATCATATCTGGATTATTGGCGACAGCAACACGCCAAATACTACTTCTCACGGAGGTATTATTATTGATTTTAACTATGCACCTCCAAAAGCGACTTACCGTTACCGCGAAATTAATATGAGAACTTGCAATGCGAGCATTTCCAACGGGAATGGTGAGTTACTTTTTTATACAAATGGTTGTGATATCGCAGACCGCAACGATTCGATTCTGCCAAATGGCGATGGATTAAATCCCGGATATATGCATGATCTTCGATGCGACGAATGGGAAAGTGGCTATGGAGGAGGCTATCCGAACGCAGTCATACTCCCATTGCCCGGGTCTGACAGTATTTATTTTGTCTTTCACAAAAGTTCCATCTACTTACCGGGCCCACCGGAAGACTTGTACAATAATCAATTTTTATACTCCATCGTCCACATGAATCCACAAACCGGCGTGGGGTATGTAGCGGAAAAAAATATTGAATTCATGGCGGATGCTTTGGCGTTTGGTGAAACGAGTGCCGTAAAACACGCCAACGGTACGGACTGGTGGCTCATCACGCCCCGACGCAACAGCAACCAGTTTTACATCTTCCGCTTTACCGCCGACGGTGTCGTGGACACGCTTACCCAGACCATTGGCGGGCTGCCGCCGCCGCAAGAGGAAGGGTCGGGGCAAAACACGTTGTCGCCGGATGGGAGTTTGATGGTGCGTTACTACCCCTACCACCCGGCTATGCTGTACGACTTCGACCGGGCCACCGGGCAGTTTTCCAACTACCGGACTGTAGCCATTGACTTCGGTACAGCCTGGGCTTTCGATGGCGGTTGTGCTATTTCACCCAGCGGGCAGTACTTGTATATCGCTGCGATGAAACGCATTTACCAATTTGACCTATGGGCAAACGATATTTCCTCAACTCAAACGACCGTCGCAGAATGGGACGGTTTTGTTGGGCCGATAGCCACCAATTTTTACACCTGCCAACTCGGGCCTGACTGCAAAATATACATTATAGCCGGTGGCGATACCCGCTACTACCATATTATTCATAGCCCGAATCAACCAGGCTTGGCCTGTAATGTCGAGCAGCGCGGCTTGGTACTGCCCACACCCAGCGGGGCCTCTATCCCGTACTTCCCCAACTACCGGTTGGGGCCGCTGGGCAGTCCCGGTCAGCCCTGTACTCCTACCGTGAGCGTGTCGGCGGGGCCGGCGGAGCGCGGCGCGGGGGCACGGGTGTGGCCGAATCCGGCGAGTACGGTGCTGCATGTACAGTGCGAGGCTGCGGCGGCTACACCCGTGCCCTTTGTGCTGTACAACGCCGTGGGTCAGGTGGTCATGCAGTACACCCTCACCGGGGGCAATACCGACCTGCCGGTGGAGGGGCTGCCGGAGGGGATGTACTACTATGTCGCTGGACGGAGGTACGCCGGGAAGGTGGTAGTGGGGCGGTGAATCAGGAACCCATTCGTTAGATGGCGGACTCGCCGGACGAAGTATTTACCGAAACGGCGTCGCAAACTTCGCATCCGTCAGCAATGCCTCGTCCGTGAGCGTGCGGAGGAACGCAACGAGTGCGGCCTTGTCGTCTGCGCTGAGGTTGAGGCGCAGGGGCTGGCCGGCATTGGGCTGGCCGGCGGGGATGCGCAAGCGATTGTCGAGTGCGGGACCTGCCTGCACGCCGGAATTGTAATGTTCCACAACTTCTTCGAGGGTCTGGAAACGACCGTCGTGCATGTACGGCCCGGTGGCCGCCAGGTTTTTGAGGGAGGGCGATTTGAAAATGATCGTTTCGCCCGCATCCAGGCCGTTGCTGAGGCTGTTTTGCACCAGTGCAAAGGTGGGCAGGGTGTGGCAGGCGGCGCAGGCTACCCCCTGGGGTGGCCCCAAAATGAAAAGTTGTTTGCCCCGGTTTTCCTGTTGCGTGTAGTTGGGGAACGGCGCCCCGTTGCCGGCGCCCGGTACGCCGGGGTTGAATACCGCCGCAAAACCCTGGTCAAACTTGCTGCCCGCAGATACCATGCTGCGCACGAACTGCGCCAGCGCGCGTTTCATTTTTTCTTCCGTGATCTCCCGGCTGCCGAACGTTTCCTCAAAGAGGGCAGGGTAGTACTCCAGCCCTTGCATCTTCTGAATGACTGCGTCCATGCCGCCATGCGCCGCGTCGAAACCCATTTCTACAGGGTCTTTGATGGGCTGGGTGACCTGATCCTCCATATCTACCGCGCGTTTGTTCCAGAACATGCGCTCGCCGGTGTAAAAATTGCCGTTGGCCAGTCGCATGGAGTGGGCGCCGGTGAGTTCGCCATCAAGGCCCCGGCTGAACGTGCGGTCGTCGCTGAACCCCATTTCCTGGAGGTGGCAACTATTGCACGCGATGGTGTTGTTGCGGCTCAGATTTTTGTCGTAAAAAAGTACCCGGCCCAGCGCGGCGCCGGCATCGGTCACGCGGTTGATGCTGGGGGCATTGTCTGTAGCCTGAATGTTTGGGCCGTAATGCACTGGAAATGCCGGCGCGGCATAGTTGGGCAGGTTATTGAAATCGAGGGTGAGGTATTTTTGAATGACGGCGTGGTTGTCGGAAGTCGGGTTTGCAACTTCGACTTTTTTGCACGCGGCGAACAGGAGGACCAGAACGGCGAGCAGGGAAACGGGCGAAAGGATGTTTTTGATCATGACTATTGGTGCATTAGACTTGATTTGTTTTGTTGATCTGGAAGCTTCCCGTTGGTTTTTTCAGGATACTCCATCCGAACACAGCCCCGTCCATTCCACCCCGATTCGACCTTTGGCATCCATGCCAACCAGCCCTACTTCGGCAACGGGGTCATGCTCGAAAAACAGGAGTTGTTTTTCCCGGACGGCCTCTTCCAGCAGGGCTGTTTTTTCTTCCATCGAGACGAGCGGGCGTATATCGTAGGCCATGACGTACGGCAGGCCGACGTGCCATTGCGAGGGGATCGTGTCGGCGCAATAGAGGACAGTATGTTGCCCGGTATTCAACACAGGTACCATCATGGCTTCGGTATGTCCGTAGAAAAAACGCACCTGGAAACCCGGCACGAACTCGATGTTTTGGCGCACATCCACGAAACGCAAGCGCCCCTGTTCGTGCAGGGGCATGAAATTTTCGGTCAGAAAAGAGGCGCGCTCGCGGGGATTCGGGTGGATAGCCCACTGGAAATGCGGCTCGTTCGTCCAGTAAGTGGCATTGGGAAATGCCGGTTCTACCAGGCCGGTATCCTCGTTTTGCCAGAGTGCGCCGCCGCAGTGGTCGAAGTGGAGATGGGTGAGAAAAACATCGGTGATGGCTTCCCGCTGCACGCCGGCTTGGGCCAGGGAGCCGAACAGCGTTTCGGATCCGTGCGGCTCGAAGTGGGCGCGAAACTTGTCGTCCTGTTTATTTCCGAGACCGGTGTCAATCAAAATTTTCCTGCCGCCGGTTTCCACCAGCAAGGCCCGCATCGCCCAGGTACACATATTGCTCGGGTCGGGCGGGTTCATTTTTTCCCACATACGGCGCGGCACCACGCCGAACATGGCGCCGCCGTCGAGTTTGAGGTAGCCGGTGTGGATGCTGGTGAGTTTCAAAATCCTATTTTCTTTTTGCCCTCGGCGCCTCCGCGTTTGAGCGCGGCCATGCGAATGGCGGTGACGGCGGCCTCCACGCCTTTGTTGCCGTGTTTGCCTCCGGCGCGGTCGATCGCCTGTTGCTCATCGTTGGGGGTGAGTACGCCGAAGATGAACGGTTTGCCGGAGGCGATGCTGAGGGTGACCAGTCCTTGTGCCACGGCCTGGTTGATGTACTCGTTGTGGTTGGTTTCCCCCTTAATGACACAGCCAAGACAGATCACGGCATCCAGGCTTTTTTGGCCGTTGAGGATGCGCGCGCCGGCGGGTAGCTCGAACGAGCCGGGCACCTGCACGGTGTGGATGTTTTCCGGCTTGGCGCCGTGCCGGATCAGGGTCTCGTAGCAGCCCTCGTACAGGGCATGCGTGATGTGGGCGTTCCATTCGGCCACTACGATACCGAAGTTCATGTGCTCCGCTGCCGGAATGTTGGCATCGTCGTACTGCGAGAGATTTTTAAGTGCGCTTGCCATCGGTGGTTAGTATTGCGGGACGCCGTGATAGAATTTGTAGACTGCACCCCGGATTTCGTAAGCGAATTTTTCCTCCGGTTTGGTATTGACCAGGTTGTATAGCGTGAGGGTGTCGTTGGTGCCGTTGTACCGGAAACCGTACATTTTTTCCGAGCCGGGCTTGCTGGATTTGGATAGAGTGATCACGTCCATCGTTTCTTCCGCCACAAAACAGTCGCCGCCGGTGCAAACGCTGTACTGGTCGTAGTCCTTCCAGTTCATAATGAGTCCACCCGGGGTAAACTGGATGGTGTCACGGCCGGCGCCCAGCGGGAGCAGAATACCACCGAACAGGTTGTAGTTCAGGGCGGTCGTGAATGCGGCGTATCCGTTCAGCGTATTGGCTTTGGATTTGACGAAGCGGTCCATTTTCATGCTGCCTTGCGTACCGTCGAACAGGGTGATTTCCTTGTTGCCTTTCGATTGGTAAAGCAGGAATATAGATTTGCCCTGGCTGGCGCCCATGACTTCGAGGGTGTCCTTGTTGTACTTGACCGGGAGCGCCCACTTTTCGATGCCGTTGTAGCAGATCACGCTGTCGGCTTTGTTCGGGTCGAACTCGAACGCGTAGGCATACGGGACGTGCGCATTGTTCATGGCGCTCAGAACGGAGCCGTATTGGTTGGCGCGGGCGCAGAAGTCCATGGCGATCCAATGGCCGGCGAGGATGACCGGGCTGGCAGAAGTGTCATCGGATTGCTGGTTGGCAGCATTCGGAGTATCATGTTTGCAGGCGGCGATGGCGAAGGCAAGCGCGCCGAGGAGCAGAATTGTTTTTTTCATGATTTGTGCAATGTTTGGTTGTAGGGCGCAAAAGTAGTGCCCTTACCGCAAATACCGCACTTTCACAAAAAACCTCGGGTCGCGGGCGCCAATTTGCCGGGCCGCAGCGGCGGAAAGTACCACTTCAATGTTGCTGGCATGGCCCACCGGGATGCGTCCGATGACCTTGGCATACACGGTACGCCGGCTCATGGGGTTGGTTACCGCCATGACCGAGCCGATAGCGGCCTCGCGGTGCAGGGCGTACAGGTCGCCTTTTTCATTGCTGTCCTTTTGCCAAAAACACACGCCCTGGGACGCTACTTCCTTGTTGCTTTTTTTCGCTTCGTCGTAGCGCTGTTGGTGGGCCTGGTCGGTGGTGGGCGGCGCTGCCGGCGTACGCCATTCGGCGGAAATGCCCTCCAGCCCCAGCCAGCCGACATGCAGGAGTTGGCCGGGATAGAGCTGTTCGCTTTTCAGGTTGTTTCGGCTTTTAATGGAATCCACCGGCATGCTGAAATGGCGCTTGCAAATCTGGAAAAGGTTATCGCCCTGCTGTACCACGTAGTAAATCGGCGCGAATTTGGCAGGGGCAAAGTTTGTACCTTTGTAGCGTCGTATGGCTCGGTTCGGGATCGGGATGCTGACGAGCATACCGACATGCAGCACAGGATCGGTCTGAAACTCGGGGTGTAACGTGTACAATTCCTCCAGGCTCAGGCCGTAAAATTTGGCGAGCGTAAACAGCGTCTGCTTGGGCTTCACGATGTGGTGAATCAGTTTTTGACTGTTGGTCACGGTGAGTAGTACGCTGTCTTTCGGCGTGAGCAGGCTGCCGGTGCCGGAGGCCGCCTGACCCTGCAAAAAAACAGGGCCACATAGGGCCAAAATCAGTAATAGGGGTAAAATTCGCATAGTTTTTCTCAAGATGTCGGGACAAATGTACGCCCAAACAAGCCAATCGAACCAATATAATATATCGAACAAATGGTACTTGGAGTTATTCCTGCCCGCTACGCATCCACGCGTTTTCCCGGCAAACCGCTGGCCCTGATCGCCGGCAAGAGCATGATCCAGCGGGTGTATGAGCAAGCTTGTCAGGCCCGGCTGGTACAACAGGTCGTGGTGGCCACCGACGACGCGCGCATCCTAGAGCACGTTCGCGCCTTCGGAGGGGAGGTGCTGCTGACCCGCCCGGAGCACCCCAGCGGCACCGACCGCTGCGCGGAGGTGGCGAAAAAATTTCCGGAAGCCGAGTTGATTCTGAACATCCAGGGCGACGAGCCGTTTGTGCAGCCGGAACAGATTGACCTGCTGGCGGAAACGTTGCTCCGAAATGCCCGATGCCCGATTGCTACCTTGGCCAAGCGTATCGAACAGACCGATCTGCTACACAACCCGAACGCGGTGAAGGTGGTTTTTTCGCCTAAACATGGCGCGATATACTTCAGCCGGCACCCGATCCCGTTTGTGCGGGGCATTGCGCCGGAACATTGGCTGGAGCATACAGATTTTTACAAACACATTGGCTTGTACGCTTTTCGGCGCAACGCGTTGCTGCGCATTGCCCGCCTGGCTCCCACGGCTCTGGAACGCGCCGAATCGCTGGAGCAACTGCGCTGGCTCGAACATGGGCTGCGCATTGCCGTGGGGGTAACGGAGCTGGAAACGATCGGGGTGGATACGCCGGAGGATTTGGAGCGGTTGTGATGCCAAATAGCATCGCAAGGGCGATAAAAAAAGGGTGTGAACGCCAACCAGCGCCCACACCCTTTCAGTGAAATCCTGCAATCGCCTTACGGCTTCAATTTCTTCGACACGACCTTGCCCTCGGCATCCAGCTGGATGATCTCCATGCCGAGTTCTTTCAGGCCCGGCAGTACTTTTTCGGCGTCGCCGGCCAGGAACCAGTTGATATCATTGGGCTGTACCACGGTTTTGGCCACGTTCTGCACATCTTTCAATGTCAGGTTTTGTACACGCTGGCTGTAGGCTTTCCAGTAGTCATCCTTCAAGCCGTACTTGACAATCTCGACAGCGCTGCCGTTGACGGCGCCATTGGTTTCTCACATACCCGACATTGCCATCACGGTATTCTGCTTGGTTTTGTCAAACTCCTTTTGAGTCAAGGGCTTGTCGCCAACGTACTGGTTAATTTCCTTGATGACTTCCTGGATACTTTCCTTGGTTTTGTCGGTTTGCACGGGTGCGAACACGAAGAATGGGCGCTGGCCGGCGGTGTTCATAATCATGGAACGGGAGCCGTACGACCAGTGCTTGTCCTCGCGGATGTTCAGGTTGATGCGGCTGGTAAAGTCGCCGCCGAGTACGTTGTTCATCTGTTCGATAGCTGTTTCATCTAGTTGGCCGTAGGGTTTGGTCAGGTGGCCTGCAAGGATGAGGCTTTGCTGGCTTTCCGGTCGGTCAATCAGGAAAACTTTCTTTTTGTTGGTGGCCGCTACTTCCGGGATCACCTTTTTGGGTACATCGCCTTTGCTCCAGGTGCCGAAGCGTTTTTCTAATTTTTCCACCAGTTCGGCCATCGTGATATCGCCGGTGACAACGATGGTGGCGTTGTTGGGTTTGATCCAGCGCTGGTAGAACCCGCGCACGTCGGCCAGTTCCATGTTGGCAACAGTCTCCTCTTCGCCGGTGCCGCTCATGGGCATGCCGTATGGGTGGTCTTTGCCGTAGAGCAGTTCGGGCATGACCCGGATGACCATGCCGGTCGGGTTTTTCTTTTCATTCTGGATGCCGCTGATCTGTTGGGCTTTCAGGCGTTGGAGGTCGGCTTCCGGGAATGACGGGTTGAGCACCACGTCGGCCATGAGGTCGAGGCTGGGGTCGAGCGACTGGCGCAGGGTGTTGAGGCCGACGTAGGCGTAGTCGAGGTCGCTGGAGGTATTGAGCGATGCGCCGAGCAATTGGAGGCGCTCGTTCAATTGGAGGCTGTTGAGCGACTTCGTGCCTTCGTCCAGCATGTTCATAGCGATGTTGGCGAGGCCCAGTTTGCCGCCAGGCATTTTGTCGGTGCAGAAGCCGGCGTTGAACAACATGTTCATGACCACGGTCGGGCTTTCGGTGCGACGGGTAAGTACGACCTTCATGCCGTTTTTGAGCGTGGCGCGCTGGAGGTCGGGGAACTGGGCGCTCACTTTGTTGTCCACTGCCGGTGCTTTGGTGCGGTCGGCTTCAGAGCCGGTGACGGAGTACTCGGGGAACGGCGAGCAGGTGAGCGTGAAACGTCCGCGGGTGAGCCATTTTTTGACGGCGTTGTGGATGTCTTTGGCTGTCGTTTGATCGTACCAGCGCAATTTCTTTTTGTAGTAATCGGCGCTGCCACCGTACACCTCGTTTTCGGCCAGGGCATCGCTTTTGCCGCCGAAGCCGCCGATACGCTCCAGTCCTTTGATGTAGTTGGCAAAATAAGCCGCTTTCACACGGGCTACTTCCTCTTCGGTGGGGCCTTTGGCGATAAATTCTTCGAGAATTTCGTTGATGGCAGCCTCTACTTCTTCGAGCGTCTTGCCATTTTTTACGTTGGCCTGGATGAGGAACTCGCCGGAGATTTCTGCCGGGTTACCGAAGGCAAACGCCGAAGAGCATAGTTGTTTTTCATAAACTAACTTCTTGTACAGGCGGCTGTTTTTGCCGGCAGCCAGCACATCGGAAGCGAGGTCCATCCAGACGGACTCCTGGGTGCCCCACTGGGGAGCATGCCACACCATGTTGATGCGTTCTTCGGGTACGCGGTCCTGGTAGGAGGCGCGGGTATCGCTGTTGCGGACGGGGATGTTCACGCCGGGCCGGGCAATGGTTGGGCCGGCGGGGATGTTGCCGAAATACTTGAGCGCTTTTTCGTAAGCAGCCTCCGGGGTGATGTCGCCGGCGATAACCAGCACGGCATTGGCAGCGCCGTAGTAGGCCTTGAACCACTCGTGTACGTCGTCGAGGCTGGCGGCGTTGAGGTCTTCCATTTCACCGATTACGGTATGGCCGTAGGGGTGGTGTGGCGGGTACATTTCCTTTTGCATGATGTCCCAGCCGCGGGCGTAGGGCTGGTTTTCACCCTGGCGTTTTTCGTTTTGCACCACGCCGCGCTGTTCGTCCAGTTTAGCCTGGTCAATAGCGCCGAGCAGGTGGCCCATGCGGTCGCTTTCGAGCCAGAGCACCTGATCGAGGGCGCCGACGGGCACGTTTTGGAAATAGTTGGTGCGGTCCTCGTTGGTGGTGCCGTTCAGGTCGGTAGCGCCGATAGCTTCGAGGGCCTGGAAGTAGTCGGTGTTGAAATTTTCCGAGCCGTTGAACATCAGGTGTTCGAACAGGTGCGCGAAGCCGCTTTTGCCAGGCTTCTCGTTTTTGGAACCCACGTGGTACCACACGTTTATGGCTACGATGGGCGCCTTGTGGTCTTCATGCACGACCAGGCGCAAGCCATTGGGCAGGATGAATTTTTTGTACGCGATGTTGATATCATCGGGGTTGTACTTGGGGATGTCCTGCGCAAAAAGGGCGGACGAGGGTTGGAGCATAAAGGCCAGAAAGACCAATAAGAGCAGTTGCTTCATGTGTGTGCGTTAATTGTTATTGTAAAACTTGTATTCGCCCCAATGAGGCGTATCGGGCCGGTTTTGTTGCATGGCCCGGTGTGAAATTCTGCTACTATTTGCCCGGAGGGTAGAAACATTGGATGAAGGACCGGTTTGGGATAGCGAAGGGCGAAAACATCGTGTCGGAAGGAGACCGGGGTTGGATCCAAAATCAAAAAGTCCCTGGGTGGGGTAAACTTTCCAGGTTTTTAAAACCTGAAAAGTTTTGGGCCGGGAATAAATACATCACTTCTTCGATACGGACGCTCCGCTGCGCAGCACCTGCAGCGCCTTTTCTACCGCCGGGTCGTCGTAGTTCAGGACCCGGTATTGCCCTTCTTCCTGAAACAGGATTTTGGCGATGCGGGCTTTGAGCAGGCGGCGCAGTTCGGTGCGGCAGCGCGCAATTTGAGCCTCGTCGGCGGGCAAGTTCTGTGTTTTTCCGAAAGCGACAAAATCAGTCAGCATTTGATCCGATACCTTGAACTGCTGGGCAAAAGCCTCCGGCGAGTCGGGCAAGGCCTTCCGGTTCTGGGTTTCCATCCACCGCGCAGCAAACTGCGGCAGGTACTGCAGCGCCGAGAAAAAGTAGTCGTTGGCGTAGGAAGTATCCAGCGGGATGAACACATCGGGGGTGATGCCGCCGCCGCCAAATACCACGCGCCCCATGCCGGTGTAGTATTTAGTGGAGTCTGCTTGATGAATTTTGGAGGCATCGGCCAGCTCACCGTTTTTGAGTCGGCGGTCGGCTTCGTGGCTGTAATCCGTATCGTTTTTGTAGTCGCGCTGGATACTGCGCCCGCTTGGGGTGTAGTATCGGGAAATGGTGAGTCGGAGCGCACCGCCGTCGCTGAGTGGGTACTGCACCTGCACGAGGCCCTTGCCAAAGGTGCGCCGGCCGATGACCCAGCCGCGGTCGTGGTCCTGGATAGCGCCGGCGACGATCTCGCTGGCCGACGCCGAACCTTCGTCCACCAATATGGCTATGTTGTTGATATTGAACCGCGCGCGGCCGTTGCTCTTGTAGTTTTGGCGTTCTTCGGCGCGGCCTTCGGTGTATACGAGTAGTTTGCCCTCCGGGAAAAACTGGCTCAGCAGCTCGGTTGCCTCGTTGAGGTAGCCGCCGGGATTGCCGCGCAGGTCAAGCACGAGGTTTTTCATGCCTTTTTCATCAGACAGCGGCTGCATGGCCTCCATAAATTCCTGATAGGTAGGAGCGCTGAAACGATTGATTTTGATGTAGCCGGTTTCTTTGTCAAGCATGTACGCCACATCCACGCTGTGTACGGGAATCACGTCGCGGGTGATGGTAAACGAGCGAAGTTTGCGTTCGGCGCCCCGGCGGATACCGAGTCGGACAGTGCTGCCCTGGGGGCCGCGCAGTTTGTTGAAAATTGCCGAATTGGAGATTTTAACTCCGGCTACGAGGGAGTCCTCAATGGTGACAATCTTGTCGCCGGGCTGGATCCCCGCTGCTTCGGACGGGCCGCCGGACAAAGGGGTGACGACCTGAATTGTATCGTCCACGAGCAGAAATTCGATTCCGATGCCTTCAAAATTGCCGTTCATCACCTCGTCTTCGTGGCTGAGCTCCTCCGGTGTGATGTAAATGGAGTGCGGATCGAGCTGTTCGAGCAGGTTGGCAATAGCGCCTTCCTGGAGCGCCGTCATATCTACCGAGTCCACGTACTTGGCCTCGACATAGCGGAGTATTTCATCCAGTGTGCCGGCGCTCTTGGCCGGCCGGTGTGCGGCGGGGGTAAACCACAGGTGGTTCTCGTAGCGGGGCAATTGTTGGCCGATAAACATGCCGCCGGCCAGCACAGCGGCCAGCAAGAGAGGCAGGCGAACCTGGACTTTGGGAGTGTCTGACATGAAGGATTGATTCGATTGATTCGATTGATTTGATCGGTTCGATTAGCGAACAAATGCAAAGTGCCCGGCAAAAGTACGATGCGTGCGGGCCAAGTGCTGCTTTTAGTGGAAAGTACCGGTCATGAAGGTTGGATATTCTTCGGGAGGGGAAACAAAAGCCGAGCATTTTTTGCAATAAAGCCGGTTTTGCGACAAAAAACCATATTAAATGATTGGTCTGGTTTCTGTGGCAAAACTACCTTGTGCTTCAATCCATTTTGAACAAAAAATCCACACTACTGGACATTTTTTATTCAGGCATCCAGACCTTCCAGGTTTGGCAAACCTGGAAGGTCTCATTCCGAAAATGTCCAGTAGTGTGCAAAAAATCACTCCGCCTCATGTCCAGATTTATCTTTTTTTTGCTGCTCGCCGGTATTCCTGCTGCTTTGTTTGCGCGCACCGTCTCCGCTCCTGTAACAGGTATTTCACGCACGGTTTTTACCCCTCTTTCCGACACCATCCCGCCCGTTATCACCTGCCCGCCGAGTGTTACACTGACTTTGGCCGGCACGACCTGCGACACGGTTTTTCACTATGCTGTAACGGCTGTGGACGACGAGCCGGGCGTAATTGTGGCCAAAGTTTCGGGTGTTTCCTCCGGTGGAAAATTTTTGGTTGGCACGACGACCAATTTGTTCATCGCGGTAGATGCAGCGGGTAACACCGCGACCTGCTCGTTCACCGTGCAAGTCAACTCCATGCCGCCGTCGGCGCTTTTGTGCCGCGACTCCGTTGTATTGCAAATGGGAGGGGTGTGCACGACGGCAGCTTTTTTGGGAGAACTCCTGCACCCGCCGTTTGGCTGCATGGATGTCTACTCGATAGAGGTGGATAAAGCACCTCCTTTTGGAAATGGCCCTTGGATGCCGGCGACTTTTGAACCGGGCGATCTGAACAAAACCTATCAGTACCGGGTGCGGAACCTGATCTCGGGAAATACCTGCTGGGGGAATGTTACCCTTCGGGATAAAGTGCCGCCGGCGTTGAATTGTTCGACGTTGAATATTCCCTGTGCACTGCCTTCCGAACAGCTACTGCCCAATTTTTTGGGCGACAGCCTTGGTATATCCAATGCAAGACCGGTTATCCTGGAAAATTGCCCCGGCGCTACGGCGCTGACGTTTTTTGACGTATCCGAAAATCTGCCCTGCGGTGCACCGAACGGCGTGACAGGCACCATTAGCCGTATCTGGCAGGCAACCGACCTGTCGGGCAATACAAGCACTTGCGTGCAAACGATCAATCGGGTGCGCACACTGGACGATGTACATTTCCCGATAGATGCCACTGTTTTTTGCTCCATTCCGGATGTCGGACCGAGCCAAACCGGCGCTCCCTTTGCCGAAGTGGGCGGCCGGCAGTACAGCTTGCTCACGGCGCCATTTTGTGAAATTGATGCTTTTTATGACGATTCCCTCGAAACCACCTGCGGCGGCGGTTGGCGTATCCGACGGGTGTGGTCCGTACGCGATGCGTGTTTGCCCGCAGGGCCGGACAATCCTGTTTACGGTACGCAGTACATCGAAGTGCGGGATACCACAGCCCCGGAGGTGCAATGCCCGTCGGATACAGTGCTGGTACTGAGCGCCGATGCCAAGTGTCGTGTTGCACTGGATTTGCCCAATATACTGGTGCGCGATGCCTGCTCACCGGTGGCCGGAGCGGCGGCTTTTTGGATGGCCGACGGCCTGACCGAAACCTGGAGTGGTGCGCTGGCGGATTTTGCTGGAAATGATCCGGCCGACACCGATACCCTGGCCGTTTTCGGTATCGTATCAAATTTTCCGACCGGGAGTACCGATGTACTTTATGTATTCGAGGATGTCTGCGGGAACAGTATCTCGTGCGGTTTTCGAGTGGAGGTATGGGATGCTGCGCCACCGACTGCCGCTTGCGACAGCCTGTTGACGGTATTTCTGAACGCGTCCGGTGAGGTCGTGTTGCCGGCCGGGGTAGCCGACAATGGTTCTGCAGATGCTTGCGGCGCGCTGCATTTCAAAATCCGCCGCATGGCAGTCAGTGCATGCGACTCCGATGGGCAAGTCTTTTCCGATGCGTTGAATCTTTGTTGCGTCGAGGCGGGCGACACCATAGCGGCAGTGCTGCGCGTGTACGACATCGCTCCACCGCCGGGGGCAGTATCCGATACCTTCGCCGTCGGGCAGTTTGATGATTGCCAGTTGGTTGTAGTTGTACAAGACACCCTTGGGCCGACGTGCGCCGCGCCGCCGGACGTGAGTACGATTTGTTCTGCTTTTGAACCGGATTTGGCGGATTACGGGCTTTTCGCCAATTCCTGTCGGGCTGATTCGACCATCGAAATGGCGGATTACAACCAATTTGACACCGTTTGCCGGGACGGCGTTATCGTGCGGTATTTTCGGGTGTTCGATACCGCGAGCGGGCAAAGTGCCACCTGTAGCCAGCGGATCACGGTGGATACAGTGGCGCAGCATTACTACGTACGTTTTCCCGACGACAAGATTGTTACGCAGTGTGATACAACCAACAACTACGGCGAACCGGTACTGTTCGGGACCGGGTGTGAACACTTGGTGGCGACCTACACCGACGAAATACTGACCGTTGTTCCGGACGCTTGTTTCCGCATTGACCGGACCTGGGTGGTGCGCAATACTTGTACCTACAACCCAAATCTGGCGCTGACCGTAGTGCCCAATCCCACCCAAAACCCCATCACAAACCATCCGACCAACTTACCCGGCCCCGTGGTATCGGCGCCAAATGCGCCCCAACTTTGGGAATCCACCGTGACGGCTATCAGCCCCGGCCAAACCCCTACGAACTTCAGCACTTTCTGGAACGCCAACGCCAACGGCTATTCCTACAAACAAAGCATCAAAGTGATTGATGTCCAAAAGCCGGTAGCGGCTGCGTGCCCGACCGCGCCCCTGCTCCTCACGGACGCGACGGACAATGATCCGCTACTCTGGCATGAATTCTATTGGTATGATCAGGTGGGCGGCCTGCAGGATATGTGCGAGGGGCCGGTTGACCTGTGTTTTACCAGCACCGACCTGTGTTCGGGCGCCGATGTGGATATTCGATACCTGCTGTTTCTCGATCTGGACAATGACGGTATCCAGGAATCGGTGTTGAATAGCACCCACATGTTCAATGCCAATTCGGTGAATTACAACAATGCCGGAAACCCAAACTACGGTGGCGGCACCTTTCGTCAGTTTGATGGACGCCCGGTGCCAAGCAACCAGAAGTACGGCTTTTCCATGCAAACAACCACCAACGGCAGAAATAAAACCGCTTGTGTACGCTGGAGAACGCAGAGCCAGCCGCTCAACTTTGTGATGCCGCAGTTGCCCTACGGCACGCACCGCATCCGGTGGGTTGCGGCGGACAAATGCGGCAATGAGACCACTTGCGAGTATATTTTTACCATTCAAAACAGTTCGGGTGTTTGCGGCGGATCGCTGGTGCCGGTGGGCGGGAATATCCGCACCGAGTCCGGCGCGGGTATCCCCGATGTACTGGTGACACTCAACCGCACCCTCACCAATCAGCCCCTCTGGACGACGATGCAAAACACCGATAACGCCGGAAATTACATGTTTCAAATTCCGTCCGTGGGTGCATACACCATTACGCCGGAACGCGATGTGGACCACCTTAATGGCGTGACCACGTTGGACCTGCTGCTGATCAACAAGCATATTCTGGGGTTGGATACCCTGGAAAGTCCGTTCAAAATGATCGCTGCCGATGCCAACAGCAGCCGGTCCATCACCACGTTTGATATTGTAGAACTGCGCAAACTGATCCTTGGCGTCTATAGTGAACTGCCTAACAACACCTCGTGGCGCTTTGTAGATGCCGGCTATGTCTTCCCGGTACCCGAAAATCCATTCACTGCCCCGTTTCCGGAAAAACAGGGCGGGACCATTCCGGCGCCCTCTAATCCACCCGAGCATGACTTTATTGGCGTGAAAACAGGTGATGTGAACGGGAATGCCATCACAAATGCCACCGTTCCCGAGGAGCGCAACGCAGATGTTGTCTGGCTGGACGTGCCTAATCTGGGATTGCGCCCCGGCGCGGTGTTCGAAGTGCCGGTGCGCCTTTCTGCGCCGGTGGCGGGCTTCCAGTGTGCGTTTGCGTTGCCGGGGCTGGAAGTGCTGGATGTTTTGCCTGGGCCGGGATTAAGCGCAGACAATTTCGCTGTATTTGCAGGCGAAAACCGGCTTACCGCCAGTTGGGCGGGAACGGGCGAGGAGGCTCCGGTCACATACACGTTGCGTTTGCGGGCACAAGTAACCGGTCGGCTGAGCGAGTACTTAAGTCTGTCCCACCGCAGTATTTGGCCGGAAGCCTACATAGCCAGTGGTGCGGGTTACCGCGACCGGGACCTGGCACTCCGTTTCGATGATAATGCCTTACCAACCCAAGGATTGGAACTGTTCCAGAACCAGCCCAATCCGTTTCATACATCCACCGAAATCGGGTTTTATTTGCCGCAGGCAAAAACCGCAGTGTTGCGGGTGCTCGACACCACAGGACGCGAGCGCTATGCGCAAACCGGCGAATACAGTGCTGGAACACATACGATTATGTTGGCCCGGGAAATGCTTGGTGGAGCTGGTGGCGTATTGTACTACACCCTGGAAACGGCTGAAGAGCGTGTCGTGCGTAAGTTGTTTCTGCAGGAATAGAAGTTTTGATGGATGGCAAACAAACATGCCCATTCATTTCCGGGAATGGAATGTACTTTTGCCGCACAAAATTTGGATGCGACGTGATATTCACCGAAAAATGGCCAACGCGGTGTGCTTTTTAACAACATCCGGTTGCTTACGACGGAACGTTCGGCATCTCAACCTTCTCAACCCTCTCAACCACGTTCAACGTACTATAACCATTTCTGACATTTGACATGAAGATCAACTCTACCCTCCGGCTCTGGCTCTTTTCAATGGCATTTACATCAGCCCATCTCCTTGTAGCACAGGAAGCGCCGCCGCCGCCCAAACGCGATACCCTTCCTCCTGTAGTGGAAAAACCGGCTGTTGTGGCCAAGGACACCACCGCCAAAAAAGAAGAGAAAAAAGCGCCGAAACCCTACCGCGAAGTCATCACCGATAAAGCCGTGAGTATGGTGGGCATGGTGACTGTACACCGTATCGAGGACAAGTATTTTCTGGAAATACCGGACTCCATGTTTGGCGCCGAAATCATGTCTGTCACCCGCATGACCAAGGTGCCCACCGGCGCCGGGTATGGTGGTGAACAGGCCAATCGCCAGGTGATCCGTTTCGAGCGGGGGCCGTCCGACAAAGTATTTGTACGGGCCGTGGCATACCGCAACGTGAGTTCCGACACCCTGCAACCCATTTACAAGGCCGTGCGAAATTCCAACATGGATCCTATCGCTGCGGTGTTTGATGTAAAAGCCGTGCGCAAGGACACCTCGGTGGTGATTGAGGTCACGGATTATTTTAAAGAAGACAATCAGGTATTTTCGCTGCCTTCTTTTACCAAGCAGCGTTTTAAAATGGGTGAATTGCAAAAAGATCGCAGCTATATCGAGAGTATGCGGGTATACCCGATCAATCTGGAGATCCGCACGGTGAAAACCTACAAGGTGTCGCCGCCGTCCCTGCGGGATGAAACGCCGGGAACCATGAACCTGCCAGGCGGTATGGATGCCGGCGTGGTCACATTCGAAATCAACAACTCCCTGATTTTGCTGCCGCGGTCACCATTCCGCAAACGCCTGTTCGATCCGCGTGTAGGTTATTTCGCTACCGGCCGCACCGTTTTTGACGACGACCAGCAGCGCGCCGAGGACGAGACCATCGCTGTTCGCTGGCGCCTGGAGCCGAAAAACGAGGCCGATATGCGCCGCCAGCAGAAAGGTGAAAAGATCGAACCGGCCAAGCCGATCGTCTATTACATTGACCCGGCTACGCCCGCAAAATGGCGGCCTTTCCTCAAAAAAGGTGTGGAAGACTGGCAACCTGCATTCGAGCAGGCCGGCTGGAAAAACGCCATCGTCGCCCGCGACTGGCCCGAAAACGACACTACCATGAGCCTCGAAGACGCACGCTTCTCCGTCGTCCGCTACTTCGCCTCCGATATCCAGAACGCCTACGGCCCCAATGTGAATGACCCGCGCACCGGCGAGATCATCGAAAGCCATATCGGCTGGTACCACAACGTAATGCGCCTGCTCAAAACCTGGTACACTATCCAGACGGCCGCCGTGGACCCCCGCGCCCGCCAAAATGAACTGGATGACAACCTGATGGGCGCCCTTATCCGCTTTGTAGCAGCCCACGAAGTCGGCCACACGATCGGTCTGCGCCACAACTTCGGCGCCAGCCACGCTACGCCGGTGGAAAAACTGCGCGACAAAAAATTCATGGAAACGAACGGGCATACCTCCTCCATCATGGACTACGCTCGCTTCAACTACGTGGCCCAGCCCGAAGACGGTATCACCGACCTCATGCCCCGCGTAGGCGACTACGACAAATGGGCCATCGAATGGGGCTACAAACCCATCTACGGCACCAAAGACGCCGAAGAAGACCGCAAGGTGCTCAACCGTTGGTATCTGGAAAAAGCAGCCAACAACCCGCGCCTGCATTTTTTGACCGAGTCCAGCTCTTACGACCCCCGCGCCCAAAGCGAGGACCTTGGCGATAACTCGATGGTGGCCTCCGAGTACGGCATCAAAAACCTCCAGCGTATTCTGCCCAATGCAGCCGTATGGACCAAGGAAGAAGCCAAAACCTATGAACGCGCCGAGGAAACCTACAACAACGTAGTGGGCCAGTACACCCGCTACATCGGCCATGTTACCAAATGGGTGGGCGGTGTGTACGAAACGCCGAAAACATACGACCAAGCCGGCGTGGTGTACGAAGCGGCGCCGGCAGCCAAACAGCGCGATGCGGTGGCATTTCTGCACAAGCACCTGTTCCAGACTCCTGAGTGGCTGCTCGATCCGAAAGTGCTGAGCCTCATCCGCCCCGACAACGGGGTGGCTGCCGTGGCTCGTTTACAGGACAATACGCTCTCGAGCTTGCTCGGCAGCGCACGGCTCCAGCGCATGATCGAAAACGAGGCGCTCGACCGGAACACCTACACGGTGGCCAATCTGTTCGACGACCTGCGCACGGGTATCTGGTCGGAGATATCGGCTCGCACCCCCGTCAGTGTACACCGCCGCAACCTGCAAAAGGTTTTTGTGGACAAGATGATCAGTTTGTACCTGCCATCTCCGACGACCGCCGCCCTGCGCAATACCGACGTGCCCTCCGTGGCCCTCGGTGCCCTCCGGCAACTCCGCACCGACCTGACGGCGGCCTACAACGCCTCGAACGACGCGATGAGCCGCAGCCATTATCTGGACTGTCTGGAGCGCATCGAAGTGGCACTGGATCCGGCGAGGAGGCGGTAGGGCAATCACAACGTCGGCGAGGTTGGAAACCTCGCCGAGGTTTGGTAGGGTTGATCGCAACGTCGGCGAGGTTCGAAACCTCGCCGACGTTTGGTAGGGTTGATCGCAACGTCGGCGAGGTTCGAAACCTCGCCGACGTTTGGTTTGGATAAAAGAAGAATATAACCATGAAAAAACACACAGAACCTTTAGCCTGTGGTGTATTCTACCACATCTACAACCGAGGAGTCAACGGAGAAGACCTGTTCAAGGAAGAACGGAACTACGCTTTTTTTCTTCAGAAATACGCCCATTTCATCCAGCCAGTGGCGGAAACATTCGCCTACTGCCTGATGAAAAACCACTTTCATCTCTTGGTCAAAACGCGGACAGCTGAAGAAGTCATAAGAAGAGTTAGTGCTTGTACCAATGTCGGCGAGGTTCAAAATCCCGCCGACTTTGTGGACATTGATTCCGTTGCCGCCAAACTCATCAGCAACCAGTTCGCCAAACTTTTTAATAGTTATGCTCAAGCTATCAACAAGGCCTACCGGCGTACCGGTGGACTGTTTGAAAATGTCTTTCGCCGAATACCGGTACATGATGACTGCTACTTTGTCCAGTTAGTTTATTACATCCATGCCAATCCGCAGCATCACGGGTTTGTTGCTGATTTCAGGGACTACCCGCACTCATCGTATCATGCGCACCTATCCAATACACAAACCAAACTGAACCGAGGCGAACTCCTCCATTGGTTTGGTTCATCGGCAGAATTTGAGAAGTATCACCTGGCCAATCAGGTGTTGGGGGATTTGGATAAATTCGAGATTGAAGTAGGTTGATCGCAACGTCGGCGAGGTTGGAAACCTCGCCGACGTTTGGTAGTGTTGATCATAACGTCGGCGAGGTTCGAAACCTCGCCGACGTTTGGTAAATGCGATACCTAAAACCGCCGGCTGTCCCGCATAATCACATAGTTTGCTACCCAACCGTACGCGAAGATGCCGACTCCAAAAATGCCGAGTCCCATGGTCGTCAGGCTGGTATTGTTTAACAACAAGCCCAGCAATGGTATGCCCAACCCGGCAACAGCCAATACGCCGGCATACCAGGACAGTTGCTGCCGCGCTTTGCCTCCGGGTTGCGTCGAAAAAAGTCCGCCTGCCGGGATCATCAGGATGAACAAAATCGTGCCGCCCAGAATCAAGGTACTGTTGTTCAGCAGGAGGCCGGCAAGTATGGCCGAAATAGCGGCGGCAAAACAAATGCCCACGAGGGAACTGCCCCGTTTTTCATCGTCGGTCAGGGCGTGTTTGCCCAATGGGTGCAGGCGGAGGATCAGGTTGGAAATCGGGCCTGCGATCCAGGAAGAAAATACAAAGGCGATGTAAAACACGATCAGCGGCATCAAAAAGGGCTGGAGGTCCGGGTTGTGTGTGGCGACCGTGCGCACCAGCCGAAAAGCCACATACGTTCCGATAATGACCACCCACTGATTCCCGGAGGATAGTTTGTTCATCCAGAGGAAGTACCGCAGGACTACGCGGTACAGCAGGTTTTTTGCTTTGATAGATTCTTTCAGGCCATCCTGTGCGTGTTCGTTATTCGGGTCAATCCGCAGCGACTCCAGAAACGACGCCTGTGCTTCCGCATACTGCCCTTTTTCTATCGCTACCCACCCTTTGTTGGCGTGCGAATAGGCGTTTTCCGGATTTTTATACAAGGCCGAGTCCACCGTTTCACGGGCTTCCGACGTGCGGTTTAGTTTTACCAGTATTACCGTCCGCAAATTGATCAGGGCCTCGTCCTCCGGGTCCAGTTCGAGGCCTTTGTCCACATTGTGCAGCGCGAGATCCCAGCGCTGTGCATGAAATTCCAGTTGTGCCATCAGGTGGTACAACACACTGGAATCCGGTGCGATGTGCAGGGCCGATTGCACGGTTTCGCGGGCTTTGTCGGGTTGGTTGTTCAATAAAAAGGCATAGCCCAGCACATACAGGGGGTACGGGTGATCAGCCTCCTGCGCGACGGCCTGTTGGGCCGGCGGGAGCGCGTCGGCGTACTTGTTCTGCTGAATCAGGCACCAGGCCAGCGCAGCCAGCGCTTCCGGGTTTTCGGGCGCATCGGAAAGGGCCTGGCGGATTTTCTTTTCCGCCTCTGCCGGGCGGTTGGTTTCCAGGAGTAATTCCGCCTGTTTGAGAAGTTGAGCGACCATAGGGTTGAAATTGGGGTTAGCGTTTCAGTTTCAAATAGTGGAGGATATCGTCGTACAAACCGCCCTCGTTGGCAAACAACGCGTAGTTTTTGGCGGAGATAAACCACTCTTTCGTGGTTGGTTTTTGTTTGGCCGCTGCTGCGGCCAAATCGGATGTGGACAGGGGGGAGGGCACGCCTGTCCGCATGGCTTCTTCCAGTTTGGCTTCTATGGCCACGTCAATCAGCGCCTCCAGATCGGCGCCGGAAAACTCCGACGTTTTGCGTGCAATAGCGGCGTAATCCATGGCTTCGGCGGGTTTGCCTTTCATTTTGATGGCCAAAATGGATTCGCGGGCTTGTTCGTCGGGTGGCGGCACGAATATGATTCGATCAAAGCGTCCGGGGCGCCGGAACGCCGGGTCGAGGTGCCAGGGCGCATTGGTGGCGGCCAGGACGAGTACGCCGTCGTTGTCGCCCTCCATGCCGTCCATTTCGAGCAGGAACTGGTTAATCATCTGTTTGCCGGCAGAATGGCGCATGTCGTTTCGGTTGGCGCCAAGGGCATCTACTTCGTCGAAGAAGAGCACACAGGGTTTCAGCGAGCGTGCTTTTTCGAAGATGGCGTGCAGGTTTTTTTCCGAATTGCCAATCCACATATCGAGTATGTCGCTGATGCCCACGGAAATAAAGTTGGCGTTGACTTCGCCGGCAGTCGCGCGTGCCAGATGGGTTTTGCCGCACCCGGGAGGGCCGTAAAGCAGGATTCCGCCGCCGATTTTTTTGCCGTAGGCTTTATACAAATCGGCATGTCGCAGTGGCTCAATGATTTTCAGGCGGATTTCGCGCTTCACGCTTTCCATACCGCCCACATCCTGAAAGCTGATCTTGGGGCGCTCGATGTCGAGGGTTCTGGTGTTGTCGCCCTGCGACGGGTCGCCGTGCGCAGCCAGTCGCAGTTTTTCCGGTTGGCGTCCTTGCTGCAGGGCGAGGTTGATTTCCGATTCGAGAAAAGCGTCTTTCAGGTTGGCGTCGAGGGCCAGGGCATTGTCGTAAGCGTCTTTGGCATCGGAAGCCTGACCGGCCTGATACAGCAGTTTGGCGTATAGCAACCAGGCCCGCGGGGGCGGAGTGCCGCCCGCCGTGAGCTCTTCTACCAGTACCAGACCAAGAGAGGTTTTTTTTTGTTCGCAAAACGCTGTGCCGAGGCCGATTTTGAGTTCCAGATCGTGCGGGTTTAGCTTCAGCGCATCTTTCAACTCGATTTCGGCTTCTTCCCAGCGGCCGCGGCGCAGCAATTCGGCACACAGGTATTTGCGCAGCGGCAGGTTGTCGGGCGCCTGGCGAACGGCATCCATCAGGGTTTGTAAATCATCCATGCTTTTCGTTCGTTGAGCGCGGTTGAGCAGGTTTAGAAAGTTGAGGGATCCAAGTAACAGTTTAGGCTGTGGCAGCGCGCCGAAACATTTTCCGGTGCACTGCCACAGCCTGAGTAGTTACTTTACATTTTAGTTCTTCACGAACTTTCCGCTCCAGTACGGGCGGCCGTCTGCGTGCAGCAGCACAGCGTACACGCCCGGGGGAAGCGTCGCCACGTCTACACGGAGCAGTCCATCGGCGGAACGTGCGACATTGTTCAGTGTGCGGACATTTCGGCCCAGCAAATCGCTGACGCGGATGTCTATATTCGCAGGTACCCGTTCGTCCACAAAAGCCAGCAGCACTTCATCGGTAGCCGGGTTCGGGAACAGCGCCACGTTGTCGGCGACGTTGCCGGGCAGCACGGGTGCCGACGAGGTTTGCAAGACCGTGATGGTCTTTTCTGCTACGTTGGAACAGCCATTGGCCGTGGTGGAAATGAGCCGCACGGTGTATGTTCCGGTTTGGGTGTAGGTGGTGCCGGGGGTTGCGCCGGTGCCCGTCAGGCCGTTGCCGAAGTCCCAGAATTGAGAAACTGCGTTGGCTGTTTGGTCGCTGAACGTAACGTTGCCGCCACCGGAGAGGTAGGTCGTATCGGCCGATGCGGTGAAGCTCACCGTCGGGGCTGTTTGGGTGCTGATCTGGATAGGAATAGCGATGCGCCCGCATACGGAGGGTACTTCGATTTCCCAGTCGAAGAAATAGTAGTAGAACAGGGTGCTGCTGCCGCCGGAGGGTGTTCGGCCGCTGTAAATATTGACAACGCCCGGCACTTGATATGGATAGCCGGTGATGCCCACGGAATGTTTCAGCTGGTTGCCGCTAACGGCGAGTATCCGATGCCCATCGCCTTTTGGTACGGTAATATTCAGGGTAATACGTTGTTCGCCGACCTGACTGATGATCACGGGTTTGGACGCCACCGTGTTGCCGTCTTTGTCTTCGATGCGGATGAGGCGGGCGCCGGTTTGGTCGGCAAAAACTTTGACGGTCTTGAGTACGAAGGTCTGGGTAGCGTTGAAAATCAGCCCGCCTTCAATGCTGTTGGCAGTATTGGTGCCAGCAGAAAGGTCAAACCGGCCAACCTTGTACGCTCCGTTTGTGCTGACGTAGTAGGTGGTATTTTGAGTGAGCGCCGGGGTAAGGAAGCGTGTCGTTTCGGCGGTAGGATTCACAGACGATTGGGTCGTGTACCACTGCACTTTATCTTGCGCACCGAGCGCGCCGGTGTACTCCAGCAGCACCCGGCTACCCGAACAGAGCGGCTGTGTTTGCAGGGGAGAAATAGTAGCCGTGGGGTAGTCCGCGTTGGCCATAGTGAAGGCGCGTTTGAAGCGGTTGTTCAGCGGGCGCGGGTCGGGCTGGCCATTGGGATTGAGCAGTTGAACCACGAAAATGCGGTCGCCGGGCGTAATACCCGATACGCCGGGCAGTGTCACCGTCGTGAACGTGTTGGCGGCCAGCGAGCCCGTCCAGTTGAAGGTCTGGAGCGTGCTGCCCTCTATCCCGTACTGAATTTGCAGGGTATTGATGGTCTGTGCGCTGGCATTTTCGAAGGTAACTGTAGCTTCTACCGGGCCTTTACATTTTCCCTCCACTTTTACATCAATGATGAGTACATCGCGGTCGGCGGACACGGGCGGCACGGGTGTGTGGCCCTGGCCAATCAGGTAGTTGTAGGCAGATTCCAGGTTAATCATGCCTTTGCCGTGCGCATTGTCCTCGCCAAAGGTGCCAAGGTCAATAGCCGAATTATACAAGGCGAGTTTAAGTTGAATCCCGGACAGGAAGGGGAATGCTTCGCGCAGCAGCACGATGGCGCCGGAAACGTGCGGGGCCGCCATGGAGGTGCCGTTGAACGACTCATAGCCGGTGCCAGGTACGGAAGAGCGCACGGCTACGCCGGGCGCGCATACTTCCGGTTTGATGAGCAGGGCGCCACTTCCGCCACAAGGGCTGGGGCCGCGGCTCGAAAAGTCGGCGATGGGGAAACTTGCGTTGGCGCCATCTATCGCGCCCACAGCGAAGGTATTCACCAGATCCATATTCATGGCAGCGCCGGAGGATACGGTGCCGGGGGCGGGGCCATTGTTGCCCTGAGCCCATACAACGGCGATACCTGCGGCCTCTACGGCATTGAGCACATTGATCGCCTGGGAATTGCCACAGTCAAAGGGCCCCGCACGCCAGGAGCAATTGATCACGTCGGGTTGATCGGAGGTCGTAGCCGCATTGCCGTCGGGGTTAATGGCCCATTGCATGGTGACGGTGTTGGCAAAAACAGTCTGGTTGAACGACGATGCACAGCCCAGGTCATTGCCTACAGGGAATTGCATCGGGCCGCCCATCCAGTGGGCGTTGAAGGCTACGCCGATGGTATCGTTGGTTTTGCGGTCGAGACCGCAAACAGTACCGGTGACGTGGGTGCCGTGCTCGGCGCAATCTTCCGGGTATTTGCTGCCGTTCCAGGCTTGTTGGGTGGGCACCTGATGGCCCCAGAAATTATCAATCAGAGCCGGATGCTCGCCATCGTCGCCGGTATCAATAACCAATGCTTTGCGGCCGTAGCCGGTGTAGCCAAGGTTCCACATAAACGGCGCCTTGATCGCGCTCAGGCCGACTTCCTTACCGTTAGGTCCGGCAGCAGCTGCTTCGCGGCTTACGGGCAGGATGATTTCAACGGGGGCGTTCCATAGGATTTCGCCCACTTCCGGCCAATCGGCCATGCGTGCAATGGCGGCAGCATTGGCCCGGACATAGATGGCGTTGGTGATCCAGACCGGGTAGATACTGGTGGCCTCGGCGCCGTCGAGTTGTTGCAGGCGGCTGATTACAGTGGGCTGGGTGGCTGCCGCTTTGGCTTGCAGGCGGGTAATAACCTGATAGGTGCGCTCGGCGAGCGGCGTACGTTCGGTTTCAAAAGCGGCCAGCATAGCCCGGGTATCCTCTTGGTTGGTCAGGTCGAGAATTACTTCCTGATAGGCCTCCGGTGCGGCACTCATGCGCTGCGCCAGGGCGGGGTCTATTTTGCCGCTTTGAGCGTACGCACACAGGGGCAGGAGAAAGAGCAGGAGCAGAAGGCTCTTGGCGGTTAACGGTACAAATTTGAACATGGCGATTTTTATTTAAGCGAATTGGACACGGAATACATATTACTGGACATTTTTGTTTTCCTGGTATCCAGACTTTCCAGGTTTGACAAACCTGGAAAGTCTCGTTCCAAAAATGTCCAGTAGTGTGCACGGAATAGCACTCCCAAATTTCCGCGAAGGTACGAGACGACCCAGTAGGCAGCGGAAGCAAAAGCTGTTTTTTCAAATTTCTGCCAACCACATACAATTCTACGCACTCAACCCTCTCAACTTTCTCAACCCTCTCAACCTTCTCAACCTTCTCAACCCTCAACCTTCTCAACCCCCTCAACCTTCTCTCAACCTTCTCTCAACCCTTCCTCGTCAGCCGTTCAATTTTTTCCAGCAACTCCTCGCTGTCAATGGGTTTGGTGATGCAATCGTTCATGCCGACCGCGCGGCATTGCTCGAGTTGTTCCGGGATGGCGTTTGCGGTGAGGGCGAGAATGGGTACGTTGCGGATGCCGTCCGGCATTTTTCGGATCGCCCGCGTGGCTTCATAACCGTCCATGACGGGCATTTTGATGTCCATGAGCACGAGGTCGTATGTTTTCTGGCGGATTTTTTCCACCGCAATCAGGCCGTTTTCCGCGATATCCACCTCCACGTTTTCAATGTGTTTTTTCAGCAATTCAAGGGCCAGCATTTGGTTGAAGTAAGCGTCTTCGACCAGCAGGATTTTCAGGTTTTTCAGTTCATGATTTCCCGCAGGGGCTTTGAGTAGGGTGGGGGCAATACCCTGGGCAATTTTGAACGGCAGCACTACGGTGAAGGTTGCGCCTTTGCCAATGGTGCTTTGCACCGAAATGCTGCCGCCCTGTTGCTCCACCATTTGGCGGGCAATGGACAGCCCAAGCCCGGTGCCGCGCTGGTTGGCAAAATCCTCGTCGTCCACTTGCTCAAAACTTTCAAAAATGAGGTCCAGCTTTTCGGCGGGTATTCCGATACCGGTATCGCGCACATCGAATTGAATGCGGGCGTGGGTATCGGTTCTTTCCGCCAGTGCGACATCGAGTCGTACCAGCCCGTTTCGGGTAAACTTGATGGCGTTGCCCACGAGGTTGGTCAGTACCTGCTGGAGGCGCAGCGGGTCGCCGAGCAGTCGGTTCGGTACGCCGGGCGCGGTGTGGATGCTGTACTCAATCTGGTTTTCCAGCGCCTTGTGCAGGAAGAGGTTGCGGAGCTGTTCGAGTTGCACATCCAGTTCAAAGGGGCGCTCAACGAAGGAGAATTTGCCGCTCTCGATTTTAGCCTGATCAAGGATGTCGTTGACGATCCAGAGCAGGTTTTCGCCCGATTGGGCGATGGCCTTGACGTACTGCTTTTGTTTTTCATGGAGGCCCGAGTCCAGCAGCAGTTTGTTCAGCCCGATGATGGCGTTCATGGGTGTTCGGATTTCGTGGCTCATGTTGGTCAAAAACTGGCTTTTATAGCGGGCGTTTTGCTCGGCCAGTTCTTTTTCGCGGGCGAGGCGTTGCGCGTGCAGTCGGTTTTTGAAAATAGCGTATCCGATGCTGCAACACGCCAACGCAAGGAGTAAGTAAAACCACCAGCGTTGCCAAAAAGGCGGCTCAATCCGGACGTACACCACCAGGGGGCTGCCCGACCAGCGTCCGTCGGCGTTGGCGGCGTCGGCCATAAACGTGTATTTGCCCGGCGGGAGATTGGTGTAGGTGGCTTCACGCCGGTCACCCGCTTCCTGCCAGTCGTCGTTGAAACCTTCCATTTTGTATCGGTACCGCAAGGCGCCTGGGTTGGTAAAATGCAGACCCGCGTAGTGGAAGGTGAACACGTTATCGGTGTAGTTGAGCCGAATATGGCGGACAAATTCCGGCACGGTGCCGAAATCCATAGCTTTATTCAGTGCCGAAAAGCCGGTCAGCACCATCCGGGGCGGCAGGGTATCCACGGGGATACGGTCGGGATCGAATGCGACGAAACCGTTGATGGCCCCGAAAAAAAGCCGCCCGTCGGCGGTCTGGTAACTGCTGCGGGTGTTGAACTCTTTGGCTTCTTTCAGCAGGCTGTAATTGTGAAACGAACGGGTCGCCGGGTCGAAGCGAGACAGGTAGTTTTGGCTGGCGAGCCAAATTTGTCCGTTAGGTCGCGCAAGGAGCGCGCACAGGTCGCTTTGTGCCAGGCCATCGGCGGCGGTGTAGTGTTCTTGCTGCCGCGACACTGGATTGTAGTGGATAAGCCCCTGGTCGTTGACGAGCCAAAGGCCCGCATTCGTAACCGTCATGGCGCGTATTTCGCCTTGAAGCGTTTTTTCACTGGTGTCAATAACATCTGTTTTTCCTGTCCGGGGATCATACAGCAAAAGTGCGCCGGTGCATCGCAGCCAAAGTTTGCCGTCGTGCCCTTGCAGGACGGTAACTATATTGTCGTTTTTCAGGTTTGGAAGCCAGGTCGTGGGATAAACCCAGACGGTGTCGAGGTTTTTTTTATTCAAATGGCAAAGCCCGTTTCGGGTGCCGAGCCAGAGCCAATCCGGATTGTTTTTGTCGGGGACAATGGAACTGACGATCTTGTTTTTCAGGCGTGTGCCGGCATCTATTTGCTCTGTGCGGTTGGTGAACGGATTGTGGCGGTAGAGTCCCTCCTCGGCTACGCCAAACCAGAGTAAACCGTCCTGATCGTTGAAAAAAGTCGTGACCGTACAGAACCCGGGTTTGAATTTCGGCGGCAGCAGCAACGGGTACGCGGCGCCGTGGAGGCTTGGGCGCACGTAGATACCCTCCATGGTATTGGTCCACACTTTGCCGACACGGTCTTCATGTATCCGGAGGATGTAGTTTTTCATGTTGTCCAACCCTTGTGCGTTTTGGAAGAGTTGGAATTTTTGTGCTTCCGGGTTGATGCGGCTAATGCCGTTGAACGTGCCGATCCAGAGGTTCTGGAGCCGGTCGGTCATCAGCGAATAGATGACATTGTTGTTCAGTCCGTCCGGGTCGTCGGGTGCCGCCGTGAAGTGGTGCGTGACACGCCTGGTTTTGAGGTCAAAACGCAACAGACCCTGGTGCTCCGTGCCGATCCACAAGATGCCTCCGGGGTGTTCGAGCAGGGTCACCAAGGCAGCTTCGGGTATGCCGATATCCACTTTTTCGGCCTTGTTCAGCGTCAAGTCCACCGTCCACAATCCAGTACTTGAAGCCAGCCAGGTGTGTCCGGTAGAGGTTCGGATCATGCTGCGAAGATCCAGTACGTTGTCTCGATTTATAGGTAAAAAAACCAAAGAAGAGTCGGGCCAGTGTACCAGAAACAGGCCCTTGGGGGTGGCGGCAAAGAGGTTGCCGTCGGTGTGCTCGTACAACACCGGGGAGTGCCTGCCGACGAATGTCTGGTTGCCGGAAAAATGTAGAAACCGGTTTTTTGCAGTATCAAACTGATCAACTCCGCTGCCGGTAGCTACCCAGATACGTCCCTGGCGATCTTCGTACACATCCTGTACACGATCATCGCTGATACTGCCCGGATTGTTCGGGTCGTGTACATATCGGGTAAATTTCCCGGTCCTTCGGTCAAACCGGTTTAGTCCGCGATTCGTGGTCACCCAATACCGCCCCTTGCGATCTTCCAGTATTTTGAAAGCCCAGGAGGCCGATATGGAGGTGCTGTCCCGGCTGTCATTGAGGTAGTTGGTAAACCGGTACCCGTCGTACTTGGCCAGACCGCCCAACGTGCAAAACCACAGGAAGCCCTTGCTGTCTTCCATCATGGAGAAAATATGCCCCTGCGGGAGACCGTCCTCGATACCAATGCGGTCGAAGAAAATTTTACCCTGCTGCCCCGTCAGGCACGTGGTCGGGCAAGCAGCTAACAGCAGCAGCAGGGTATATCGAAGGATGCAGTTCAAGGCGCCAGTAAAAATGACCGGCAAGGTACGATGTGCAATGCATTTTCAACGCCGTTTGTGGCGGGCATCCCGGATGCATTGCGCTTTGCACAAATGCCGCGCTTAATTAATCACCATTTTCTCTATCCATTTTTTTCCGGCAGATTCCACCACGACGGTGTACAAACCTTTGTCCAGCAAGCCAAATTGTAAGGGCAATAGCTCCTGGCCGGCAGCATCCGGAAATTCCTGATCGCTTACACCGCGCCCCAGCATATCATACACCCGAATTCGTACTCCGGCCGTCCATTTCGGTGAGTATCGGGCAAAAACCTGTCCGCTCGACGGATTGGGGAACAGCAGGAATTTTTCGCCCGAAACCGGGGTGAGCGGGTCGCAATCCGGAAGTACGACACAATCGTTGAAGTTGCAGCACTGGGTGTGCGCGGCGTCGTCATTCGTTGCATGTAGCGAAACGGTAAAGCAAACCGTATCGCCGGGTAATGCAGGCGAACCCAGTGTCAGGTTGTACGCTTGCGTGCCGCCGGGCACCAAACTGCCGAGCGATACGGTCGTATTGTACGTGAACATGCCTGCCGGAGTGGTGAAAATAAAGTGTGCCTCGCCCATCGTGTAAGCAGAAGTGTTCACGATGGCACCCGACCAAGCCCACGAACCGGAACTTGAGTCGCAGCCGATTACTTCGTCCCGAACATACCCGCAGGGTGGTTCGCAGCCCAGCTCAACGGTGTCGCGACAAACAACACTGTCGCCCGCCATCCATTTAATTTCTAAAAACTGCGACGGCGCAATAGAGGTTTGCACACAAATTTGAGGCAACTGAACCAAGCCCAGCGGCAAGCTGGCCCCAATGGGCGGACCTACATTCAAATCAATGACAGTAGGCGAATAACTCGCTGTAAACCACCCCGAGCCAAAGGGGTTGTTGATCGTAATGGTCGTTCCCGCAGACAATATGCACAACCCGACGCCATCAAAATAACCGGGGGCAAAATTGTTGTACAAGGAAATAGCATAGCAGCACTTGCCATCCTTGGCCGATAAGGCCTCCACACGTTCAACCGCAATATCGTCGCAGGGATTACAATCCGGAATCTCGATGCAGTACACCGTGTCAAGCATGCAGCACAGCGTGGTATCAATTTCATCGGGTATGGCATCGTGTGCGGTCATACCAAAGCAGAACATTTGACCGGCAATGCCCGTCCCGGTAAGGGCCAGGGTGTACGTACGGCATTCGCCGGGCTGGATCGGGTTGGCCGTTTCGTCTATGGTGTTGGGTGTTGCCAGAATACCCGTCGGGCTGGTAGGCTGAACCAGAATGTATGCCACCGCAAAATCGGCGTCCACCGGGTTGCACACAGTCATGGAGTAGAACACTTCCTTACCCTTGCACCAGATCGAGTCGGTTTGCAAATAGAGGCAGTCCGGCTCCACGGGACAATGGAGGGTAATCGTGTCGGAACACACCACGTTGAAATCGAAATCGTACCAGTCGAAAATGATTTGTTGGGGGCTGTTCACTACGTTCTCGAGACAGAAGTCGAGGAACCCGGCCAGCGTGCCCGAAGGCAACGGGCTACCCGTTTGGCTGTTCACCAGTCCGATAGAATTGCTTGTTATGGAAAATACTGACAGCGCGTTATCCAGACTGCCGAAGTCGAAAACAAAATCGGCATCGGTGGTGTGAATTTGTACCCCGAAGATTCCGCCGAAGTTGTTTGTGAAATTGAGCGTCCAGCAACAGCTGTCTCCGGTAGGATTAACGGAAGCGCTCAGGGATTCGCAGTCGCAATTGATCAACATCAACATCAGCGAATCCGACGTGCTGGAACACCCATACTGCGTGGTGCCGGTCAGCGAATACGTGCCGCTCTGGGTCACGATCAAACACTGGTTCGTTTCCCCCGGGATAGGCGCCCCATTCAGATTCCACTGGTAAGCAGCCAGTCCGTCGGGCCCGCAAATCGTATCCGGATCGCAGGATTTGTAGCATCCCGCCGGCACGAGGCACAGGTCGGGCAAGGGATAGACGACGGCGCTTGCCGAACCTTTGCAGCCCGTGATAGTGTCCGTCCCGACAGCTGTGTACGTTCCGGCTTGTATTACCGTGCTGGACGTGCCGGTATCCCCGTTGCTCCAGGTGTACACGACATCAGGCTGTGGCGATGTAATTGTCAGGGTGACGGGCGTGCCTTCGCAAGGTGGCGACGGTGCAACGGAAATTACAAAGGCAGGCGAAACTGCCAGTGAAACAGTGTGTTGCGCCGAGGTCGCCGAGCAACCGTTGGCATCCGTCACAACCACAGAATATGCCGGCAGGAGGTTGTAGTCGCACACGAGCAGGGTGGCATTTACCTCGCCACCGATAGGCGTATTGGTGTGGTTTAGCCACTGGTAGGTGTACCCAAAGCCCGTTGAGGCGCTGAGTGTCACGCAACCGGCATCACAAATAAATGCCGGACCGGAAATGGAGGCCGTCGGTAGCGGCAGCACGGTCACCGTTACAGAATCTGTCGTGTAGGTGCAGCCGTTGGCATCCGTGACGACGACGCTGTAGGTGCCGGAGGTGGTCACGGTGATGGTCGGAGTAGTAGCATTGTTCGACCACACATAACCTGTGCCGGGAGGTGCGGTCAGCGTCACCGGTGTGCCGGCGCAGACCGTCAGACTGGGCGACCAGGTGATCGTGTCCACTGCCGGGGCAGGATGTACGATCAGGGACTGGTAGGCGGTGTCTTTGCAGCCCATGTTATCCACCACTGCCAGCGAAACCGTGTAGGTTCCTGCCGTGAGGTAGGTGTGCGCGGGCATTTGGCTGCCATTGGTGGCGCCATCGCCGAAGTTCCACAGCCAGGAAATAATGTTGGGGCCGCTGCCCGTAAAGGCGACAGGTTTGCCTGCGCAAACGGGCGACGGATTCGCAGCGATCGTTGGGGTTGGCCGACCGGGTACGATCACGGTTTTGGTGATCGTTGCCTGGCAACCTGCGGCATTGGTCACCGTGAGCGTCACCGTGAACGTGCCGCCCGCAGGCGGATAATTGTGGACGGGGTTTTGGGAAGAAGAAGTGCCGGCATCACCGAATGTCCATTGCCAGGAGGTCGGATTCGCCCCGGTCAGGAAGGTGGACAAATCATTGAACGAAACGGTCTGGCAATTAACAACACTGGAAAAATCGGCGGCCAAAGGCACGCAAACCTGTGCATTTCGGGTAATCGTACAAGTGCTGTTGGCCGGGAAAAAACTCGGCACTGTGGCGGTCACGACAACTAAAAAACACCCGGCCTTGGTGTACGTATGGGTAGCGTTGGGCAGGGTGCCGCTATTGATGTTGTTGCCGGGATCGCCGAAGTTCCAGCCGGTGACGGTGACGTTGGCGGACTTTGTTACCGTAAAATTGTAAGTATTGCAATTAGGCGCCGGGTTTGCTGAAGCAAACGACAGGTTATGCGTGACCGGGAAGCATGTGCTTATTCCATTGCAGAAGACTTGTTGTATCGTAATCGTGTTGGACTGGTTGGTGCAGCCGTTGGCATCGGTCACCACTACCCAGTAGTTGAATGTACCCGCCACCTGGGTATTGTTGTGGGTGTACGTACTTTGTGTGGGCGGCAGTCCCAGCGAGACGCCATTGCGAAACCAGTCAAATGTATAACCTATACCGGTGATAGCCGACATCGCAACCGAGCCGGTGTTGTTCGGCGGGTTGTAGCACATCGTAGTTGCATTCCCTGTAGAAATGGAGGCAATCGGTCCGGGCAAGGGAATAGCCTGATACGTCCCCACTGCCGTGCAACCGTTGGCATTCGTCGTGGTGACGAGGTAGGTGCCGCCGGTCGTGATCGAAATGGTTTGCGTCGTAGCGAAAGGTGACCACAAATAGGAGGTATAGCCTGCACCCGCATCCAGGGTAGCGGGCACTCCGGGGCAAAGAATACCAACCTGCGTAATAACCGGAGGCGGCGCGGCGCTGAGCAATACCGGCAAGCTCGCGCTGAGGCTGTTACCGCACAATGAAACCGTCACCTGGAGCGTCGCGGGACCGGCCGTGTTGTTCCACTGTACCTGTACATTCGGGGTGCCTTGTCCGTTGATCACGCTGCCCAGACCGGGCGAAGCGATCGTCCAGGCGTACGTAGCAGACGGGTGTTGCGCCGGGCTAACGGAATAGCTTTGTACGGCATTTATACAGGCTGCCGGACCGTTGATGACCGGCGTGCCAACCAATAGTTTCGGCGTAACATTCAGCCGGATGGTATCGGACAGGCAGGTCGGGGTACTCAAGTTAAATTGTTGCAACACCACACTGTACGGGCCGCCGGTATTCCAGTTTACCACAAGCGGGTTTCCGATGAATGAAGCCGGTGTGCCGCCGATAACCGTCCACTGAAAACCTGTGCCGCTTTGCGCGCTTTGTCCGAAATAGGTGTCGGCGCCGCCGGGGCAAATTTCTACAGGACCGGAAATGCCGGTCGGCTTGGGCGTTTCTATCACACGGATCACTTTGGTTACCTGCTGGTTGCAGTATGCCCCCGGAGTGTTGGACATGGCGGTCACGGTGAAGGTGCCGGGGCCGGCATCCCAGGTGACGTTTATATTGGCTGTACCCTGTCCGGTAAACGTAACAGACGGCGTAATGATCCAGGTGTAGTTTGCCGAAGGCGTAGCTGTAGCCGAAAACGGGGAGCTGGAGTTGACGCAAACGACCGGTGGTACCGGCCCGGTCACGTCAAATTCCGGTTTGATATTTACCGTTAGTGTGGCCGAACCGGCACAGTCTTCCGGCTCGTGGCCGGGCAGGCCGCCGAGGAATGGACTGGCGTAGGTCAGGTTGATGATGCCCGGCCCCGGTGCGGTTCCCCACTGAATGACTACGGTATTGGTGCCCTGGCCGGAGAGCACGGTGCCGCCCGACACTTGCCAGTTGTACAGCACACTCATCCACTTCGGCACGGTATAGGTCGCCGTCGCATTTTCGCATACACTGGTGAGGCCGTTGATGCCTACCGTGGGTGAAATAATGGGCACCAGTACCGATACGGGTTGGTCGCAGTAGGCACTGTCGCACCCGGAGACTTCAAGGGTGATCGTGCCGGTGGGACCATTGCCCCATTGCACGCAGATGGTATCGTTACCCTGGCCGGTGAACGGCCACGGGTTGCCGTTTTCGTCCAGCACCGTCCAGAGGTACGATCCGCAGTTCAGGGCGTCCGTCCAGTACTTGCTGCTGTCGCCGGCGCACAGGGTAGAAATGCAATAAATGTTTGGTCCCGGCAGGGAATCTATGAATACAACGGCGGTTGCAGTATCGGAACAGCAGCACAATGGGCTGCCTTGGTTGTCGTAGTTGCTGTTGGTCACAATGAGCGTGACGGTGTAACTCCCCGGTCCGGCATACTGGTGTGTCGGATGGAACATACTGGAGGAATTGCCGTCGCCGAAATCCCAAAAATACATGCTGCCGCCCAGCGAATTGTTGACAAAACTAACGGGTGCATTCAGGCAGAGCGAGTCTGAAGAAGCCTGAAATGCAGCCACAGGAGCATTTAATTTATCTACACAAAACTCCAGAACGGTCATTTCGCCGTTGCCGTTGGTGATGGTCAGAGAAATGGAGCCGTTACCGGCTGCGCCCCAGGATACGACGATTTCGGCCGGGTTGCTGCCGGGCACAAACGTGCCGCCGGTGACCGCCCAGGTGTAGGTACTCGCCGTGTCGTAGTTCACAAAATATACTGCTCCGGAATTTTCACACGCGAACACACAGCCCTGGTCGCCCATGTTGCCGCCCGCCGGGTCGCTTGGTGGGAAATAATCTTCGAGGTTGACGTAAAAGCAGTCCGGTTTCGGGCATTTGATGATAATCTTGATCGTAGCCGAACATTTATTGGGCGGCTGACAGATTTCGTACCGGTAGCGCAGAATATGTTCGCCGCAGCACGTGCCGGCATTCGCGCCCTGCAACCAGTACAAATCCCCCCCGGGTGTAAGGCCAAAACAATCGGATTGTCCGATTAAGAGAACCGGGTTGGAAAAGCCCGGCGTCTTGATGTCATTGCTGGTGACATTGTACAAAAGCGTATCGCCTGCCATGATGCAGATCGAATCATCTACCGCCGTCAGGTCGGTCGTTTGGGCCGAGGCCGAAACGGAAAAAAGAAGGCTCAGGGAAATAAACAGACAGGTACAGCATGATTTCATAGACATGGATTGGGTTGTTTAAAAAAAGCAATTGAATTTAAAATCAAAAATTGATCCAATTGGAAATTAACAAGCAAAGTTGCTGTAAAATACTTGTTTGTAGTTAGTTTGTTGGCGAAGTCTTTTTGTTTCAAAATTTTAAGAATTGGGAAATGTGGCAATTTCAGGATTTTAGTGCTTCAGGGCTATGCACCCCACAATCGGACATTTAGACTTTCCAGGTTTTAAACCTGGAAAGTCTGGGGCTTCGAGAAAATATTCAATTGTGTGGCAACGCACTACCTTCGCCCCATGAATTACTTGCCAGCATCCAACCGCTACGCCCAAATACCCTACCGCCGCTGTGGCCGCAGCGGACTGCTCCTGCCCGCCGTTTCGCTCGGTCTGTGGCACAACTTCGGCCACGTAGATGTTCAGGAAAATTGCCGGGATATCCTCCGCCTCGCTTTTGATGCCGGTGTCACGCACTTCGATCTGGCCAATAACTACGGTCCGCCGCCCGGCTCGGCAGAGGAAAATTTCGGGCGTTTCCTGCGCGCGGACTTCCGCGACCACCGCGACGAGCTTATCATTTCCACCAAAGCCGGCTACCGGATGTGGGACGGCCCCTACGGCGAGTGGGGCTCCAAAAAATACCTCGTGGCCAGCCTCGACCAGAGTCTGCAGCGCATGGGCCTCGACTATGTGGATATTTTCTATAGCCACCGCCCGGACCCAAACACGCCGCTGGAAGAAACCATGGCCGCGCTCGACCTCATCGTGCGGCAGGGCAAGGCACTCTATGTGGGCATTTCCAACTATTCCGCTGCGCAAACCGTCGAAGCGTGCCGCATCCTGCGAGCGCTCGGTACTCCCTGCGTGATCCACCAGCCCAAGTACTCCATGTTCGATCGCTGGATCGAAAACGGCCTGCTGGACGTGCTGGAACAGGAAGGCGCCGGCTGTATTCCGTTCTCCCCGCTCGCCCAGGGCATGCTGACCGACAAGTACCTGCACGGTATTCCGGCAGACTCGCGCGTGGCCAAACCACATGGATTTTTGAAAGAAACCGACCTCACGGAGAACCGCCTGCAGCAAATCCGCGACCTGAACGCCCTGGCGCAGCAGCGCGGACAAACGCTGGCCCAAATGGCCCTCGCCTGGGTGCTGCGCGATGCCCGCGTGACCTCGGTACTGGTGGGCGCCAGCCGGCCCGAACAACTGGCGGATTCGCTGCGCTGCCTGGAAAATTTGCGGTTTGAGGCGACGGAACTGGAACGTGTGGAAGCGCTGCTTGGAGCGCAATAGAGCTCTGATCGAATCACCACTCCCCGGCATACGCCAGGCTTTCGCCGCTCATACTTTTCAGTCGCGCGTATTTCAACTGTACGATCTGCCGCAGGTGCAAGTGGTCGTGTGCAAGCCAGTTGGCCAGCAACATTTTTGCGCGCATTGCGCCCAGTTTCGGATGTTGGCAGGTATGGTCCCACACGGGATCGGACAGCGGTGGCAGCTCCTGCAGGGCTTGCGCCGATTTTTTGCGTTCGCGGACAAACTGGTTCAGCATGTCCTCAAAATTTTGGGCCATGTATTTTCGGTCCTTCACCCAACCCTGCGGGTCAATAGGCGGCATGGGTTGGTCGGGCGTTTCGAGTACATGCCGGACGCGCGCCCGGAAGTCTTCGCGCTCCTCGTCGGTGAGGTGGCAAAGGATTTCGAGCAGGCACCATTTCCCGGGAGCCGGCCGCCACAGGTATTCGTCTTCGGATGTGCCGGAAAACAGCGCAACAAAGGCCACGGTGTTTTGGGAAAACTGCTGTAGGTAGGTGTGCAAGTTCATGTTCGATAAAATTTTCAAGCCGGGACGAAGGTGCGATTTAGAGGGTGTCTCATAAGTCGCGTTTTCCAATTCACCGCAGAGAAGCAGAGACGCGGAGATTTTGATAATCAAGTTTTTAAAACTCTGCATCTCTGCGGTAAAAAGGTACTTATGAGACACCCTCTTGGCACAGGATTCGATGTTTTACAAGTCGTTTACAACGTTTTACAGGAATTTTTGTCCCGCCAGATCATGTTGCCGATACTTTTGCCCCGTCATTTTTTTTACTAACAACACTGTGATATGAACAAGTCAAAATACTTCCTGGGCACCTTTTTTTGCTGTGCAATTGCCGTCTTCGGCTGTGCGCAAGAGCCCTTCACCAACTGCACGGCAGCATTTTTGAACAACAAAATTGTGGTGGACCAGTACACCCCCGACGGCAAATGTACCCTGCCCGATTCGGCTACCGGTGAACTGACCGTCTGCACCGCCGATTTATCGCCTGAAAACAGTCTTCCGGTGAAAAAAATCAAGTTTAAAATTGCGTTGCGCGACAAAAATACGAGCACCCTGACCATGTTTTCCAGCGAAACCTATAAACAGGTGGACATCCGCAAGGTGCTGGCCCGCTGCAAAAAAGGCGATCACATCGTACTGATTACCATGGACGACGCATATTCGCTGCCGCACAACGAGATTCTGGTGAACTGATTTTTTTAAGTACCGAGACTGAATTAATTGACAAATTCTGCGTGGCGTCTGTGTAACGTCTGTGTAACGTCTGTGTAAAATATTCTAAGCACCATGCGGAAGGCGATAATTTCACACAGACGTTACACAGACTCAAGGCACAGACGCCACGCAGAATTTGCTCTAAAATAATTTTGCACACCTAATTACCACAGATTACACCGAGTTTATTCGTGGATGAATCGGTGTTAATCTGTGAAATCTGTGGCGAAACCACGCCCTCCCAAGGTACATTTGCACGGATGTTAAACTTGCCTTTCAAAAAAATAGCCGTGCCTGCCGCCATGCTGCTGTGCTTCGTGCTGGTGTGGTCGTTTTGGCGCGCCAACGCCAGCAGCCCCGGCGTTGATCGCAGTTCTCCTGAAAAAATAAACCTTGCACTGCGCCGGACAGCCCACCACCTGCTGGCCGAGGCGGGCGACAGTACGGTGCGCATACCGCCTGTGCAGCAAACTGGGCAGGGAACCTGGCTCGTCCGCTTCGAACGCCCGTTCGATTACGATCGGCTGCCGGTACTCCTGCAGGCGTCCTTCGACCTGCATAACATTCGGGAAACCTACGATGTGGCCGTACTGCGGTGCGCCGACGGCGAACTGCAACTGGGCTACAACGCGCAGGATTACATTCAAGACAACACCGTTCCCTGCGGCGGGCGCGACGTGGAGGCCGGGTGCTACAACCTGCAGGTCACCTTTGCAACGGTGCCACCGCAAAACGACCCCCTCCTCCCCGGAATATTGGGACTTTTTCTGCTCGGCGGGCTGCTCGTTGCGGCAGTTTGGGTTTGGAAGAAACGCCGTCCCGTGCCGCCCGCCGACCCCGAAACTGCCGCCGGCGAAACCCCGTGGTTGCCCTTCGGAAATTCGCGCCTCGATGTGGCCAACCAAGTGCTGCTGTGCGGCGCCGTACGCCATGAACTCACCTATCGGGAAACCAAATTGTTGCACCTTTTTGCCAACCAACCCAACCAACTGCTCGAACGCGGGCACATCCTCCAGCAGGTTTGGGCCGACGAGGGTGTGCTGGTGGGCCGCAGTGTGGACGTGTTTGTGTCCCGCCTGCGCAAACTGTTGCGGGATGATCCATCGGTGCGGATTGTGGCGGTACACGGGGTGGGGTACCGGCTGGAGGTAGGGTAGCGGCGGGTTTTAACCCGCCGAATATTGCATAGGCGAGGGGTAGCGGCGGGTTTTAACCCGCCGAATATTGCAAAAAGGCGAGCAAGGTCAGAATGTACGCTCAACCTGCACATCGCCAAAAACCTGCTTGTCCAGATTGTAAATACCTGTGACATAGCCTGCCGGCTCGGCATCATCGGCCGGGGATTTGTCAAAATAGGGAAACGAATAGCGGATGACCGGCGCGTTTTTCATGCCTTTGGTTTGCGGAGAACTGTCGCAGCCAAAAGGGTGGGTGTCGTCCATAAAAAACGGCTTGGTCAGGTTTTTGTCGGCCCAGGCCCGGGCTTGCTGAAACGCGGCTTCCTGGTACTGCATGCTGCGTTTGGATTCTGGGCTGATTTCCCATGCCTGGGTTGTCCATTGGCCGGCATCTCTTTTTACCTGGAGCGCCATGAGCTTGTTTTTTTTCTGCCAGCCGGTGCCGGCTTCCCAATGCCCGCGTGGTATGATGTTTTGGTACTCGGTATGGTAAGCCGACGGCTCAAGCAGCTCAACAAAGACAGTAGCCGGCGATTTGTCGGGCTGCTTTTGCAGGGCTGTTTGGATGGTACCCAGGGTTTGTTCGCGCAGGGCCGGTGTGGGTTCACCGAATACTTGTACAATGGCCGCTTCGTTCACCACGCCGACCGAAAATTTTTCCAGGCCGTTATCTTGCAGCAGGCGAAACAACGCGCGGGCGTCGGCTACCTGCATTTTGGCGCGTTCGTGCGCCTGGTTTACCGTCGGCGTATCCAGCCCCAGGCCATCCACACCTTTTTGCCAGTTCAAAAAAAACTGCACTTCAGGGTCAGCTTTATCGGCCACGACAGCGCGTTTTTCACCCTTGTACTGCGCCAGTATATCGAGCATTTTCAAGTTGGAAACCTGTACCTCAAACTGGCCCGGGAACTGCTGTTCCAGCCAGGCCCCGATGGTTTCCGGAGCTGTTTTTTTGCGAAAGCAACTGAAAAGTGAGAGCATAAGAAGCATCCAGGGAACGTGCCTGACCATTGTTTTTCTACAAATGTAGGGCGGTTGGGCCGGTTCACAAAAAATGCCCGACAGTGTGCTCCCGGGATACGGTTACTCGCTTCGCAAACTCTCCACCGGATTGGTCCGCGCGGCTTTCACACTCTGGTAACCCACGGTCACGAACGCCACCACCACCGCAGCCATGCCCGCTACCGCAAACACCCACCACGGGATGGTAATGCGGTAGGCAAAATCCTGCAACCACTGGTCCATCAGGTACCAGGTTACCGGCGCTGCAAGGATCAGCGCGATGAGTACGAGTTTCAAAAAATCTCTGGATAGCAAACTGACTATGCCCGCCGTAGTCGCGCCCAGCACTTTGCGCACACCGATTTCCTTGGTGCGCTGTTGTGCCGCATGGGCTGCCAACCCGAACAGTCCAAGGCAGGAAATAAGTACAGCCAACAGCCCGAAACCCTTGCAGGTAGCCGACAGCCGGTCGTCGTCGCGGTACATTTCCGCGATGCGCTCGTCAAGGAACTGGCCCTCGAATACCTGCTCCGGCATGACCTGGTCATATACCCGCTGAATGGCCGACAGGGAGCCCGCGATATCACCGGGCCGGATGCGTACACCCACCTCCCAGTTGAACGCCTTGCGCGTGGTCATCAGCAGGGGAATATGTTCGTTGCGCAGGCTGTGTGTGTGAAAATCCTCGGAAACGCCCGTGATTTCCACCATCTGGCTGGCGCCGAGGCGGAGCTTTTGGCCGACGGCTTCCGCCGGGTCCCGGATGCCCAGTTTGCGTAGCACGGTCATGTTAACCACGCCCTGCCGGATGGTGTCGGAGGGCTGGTACCACTTGCCGGCGAGCAAGCGTATTCCGTAGGTTTTCTGATAATCGGCATCGCAAAACTTGAGGCTGATACTGTACGGCTCGTCCTCCGGCCGCGAGGCAAAGCGGAAGTTGGACGACCAGGTATTGCCCGACAGGGGCTGGTCGCTGCTCAGGCTCACGGCCTCTACGGACGGAATTTGCCGCAAGGCATGTTTGAGCGCTGTCTGCCGTTCTACCGTGGCGCTGTCAATGCCAATGCTGAACGTATAGACGAGTTTTTGGGAAAAACCGAGATCGTGCGAGCGGATGAAATCCAGTTGCTGCAACGTGATCAGTGCGGCAATAATCAGAGCCTGCGCGATGGTAAACTGGAGCACAACGAGCAATTTGCGCAGGGGTGCTCCCGTCACTTTGGACAGCTCCGCCTGGCTGCGCAGCGCGGCGGCGGGCGGGTAGCCGGCCAGGGTCATGGCGGGGTACAAACCCGCCAGAACTGTAACCGCGATTCCCGTTACGGCCAGAAAAACCCACACCTCCGGCACGGACAGGAACGGCTCCGTGTCGGGTACATTCGAAATATATTTCAGCAAGGGCGCGCATACGGCGGCGAGGTTGACACCCAGCACGATGGCCGCAACCACGACGAGGGCTGTTTCGCTCATAAACTGCGCCGTGAGTTGCCGGCGCTGCCCGCCGAGGGTTTTGCGCACGCCCACTTCCCGGGCCCGCATGGCAGCCTGCGCAGTAGCCAGGTTGATAAAATTGAAGCAAGCCATGACGAGGATCAGGATGCCGATGCCACCGAGCATTCGCAGCCGGGATTTCTGTACGATATGCGTGCCTGAGTGCGGGTACCGTTCGTCGAAGTGCAATTCGGACAGCGGTTGCAAGACGTGCGTTCGGAATTTTCGGCCATTTCGGTCTTTGTACTCTGTTTTGCCCACGTTGGCCAGCGCGGCGTTGGCGGCATCCAGTTCGTCGGGGTGTCGGAGCAGGGCGTACACCTGGTTGTTGGAGCTGCAACTGCCCCAGGTTCCGTCGTAGAAAAAATGCTCGGCGTAGGCTTTGCAGGTAGGCCAACTGATGAAATAGGGTATTGGGAAATCGCAATTGGAGGGAAGGTCGGCCACCACACCCCGAACGGTGAGGGGGACCAGGTTGTCCAGGAGCAACGTTTTTCCCATAGCTTCCCGGGAGTTTGGGAAAAACTTTTGAGCCCAGCGTTCGGTCAGCACAATGGCGTTGGGTTCGGCGAGTGCCGTGGCGGGGTTGCCGGCGATCCAGGTCAGGTCAAAAATTTTGAAAAACTCCGGTTCTGCGAAAAAGGCCGTTTCGCCGCCTTCGTTGAGGAATTTTTTGAGCGGAGCGCTGCTGCCGCTGGGGTCGGGCAGGGCCAGCGTACCCCAGCATTCGCGGATGCGGCTCATGGCTTCGAACTGACCAACCGTTTGTTCGATGGCGTCCATAGCAGGAATGGGAATACAGACGTAGTGCTCCTCGCCATTTTCCGGGGTTTGCACCACCGCCGCCACCCGTACGATGCGCTCGTAGTTGGCAAATTGTTTGTTGAAACTCAACTCATAGCGCACCATGCGAAAAATGAGCAGGGCCGCCGCTATGCCTACCGTCAGGCCGAGGATATTGATGCCCGAATACAGTTTGTTCCGGGCGATCGAGCGAAGCATGATTTTGAATTGCATGGTTGGGTGTGTTTTTGTGTCAAAGAGGCTCGGGAATTGGTTTTCCGCGCATCAAGACTTTCCAGGTTTAACAAACCTGGAAAGTCTTGTTCTGAAAATTTCACTCGTTTCGCAAACTGTCCACCGGGTTCGTCAATGCCGCCCGGATACTCTGCACACTCACTGTAGCAAACGCCACCGCTACGGCAGCGGCGCCGGCCAGGGCAAACATCCACCAGGTAATGTCAATGCGGTAGGCGTAGTTTTGCAGCCATTTTTCCATAAAATACCAGGCAACAGGCGACGCGATGAGCAGCGCTAGCAGCACGAGTTTCAAAAAATCTTTGGAAAGCAATCCTACCACCGAGGCCACCGACGCGCCAAGAATTTTTCGGATACCGATTTCTTTGGTGCGTTGTGCGGTGGACAAAACGGTCAGGCCAAACAGCCCGAGGCAGGATATGAGCGTGGCCAAGCCCGAAAGTAACTGGAACAAACCCGCGTGGCGTTGTTCTGTTTCGTACATCTTGTTGAAAGCGTCGTCCATAAACTGGTACTCAAACGGAAGCTCCGGGCAATGCGTGGCCCACGCTTCACGCGCCACCGCAAGCACTCCCGCTATCCGCCCTGCCGCAACTTTGACGATCACGTTGCTGTTGGAGCCCGGGGTAACAACCAGTACCAGCGGCCCGATTTTTTGCCGCAGGTTTTGAAAATGAAAATCCCGAACGACGCCGATCACCTGTCCCTCCCGGCCGTGAATCTCAAATTTTTGCCCGACCACCGGCTCGCGCAGTTGAAAAAGCCGCACCGCAGCCGCATTCAGCACCACATTATTTTCGTCCATCTGGTTGTCGGGTAAAAACCAGCGCCCGTCAGCCAAATGCAGGTTCAGGAGTTTTCTGAAATCTGCGTCTACCGACATCAGGGACACTGTTGGAACAAAATCATCCGGCCTGCCCTCCCATTCCACCGAGCCGCTGTGGGTATTTTTAATATCGAGAATAGATGCGTTCGACACGGTTGTACCGATTACACCCGGTGTCGCCTGGAGTGTTTGCCGAAGGGTTTGTATGTTGTTGGCGCGTCGTTCGCTATAGGGGAGCGTCAACTCGAATACATGCGACCTGTCGTACCCAAGGTCTTTTTTACGAATGAAATCCTGCTGCTGCACCAGAACAAGTGTACCGATGACCAGCGCCACTGCAATCGCAAACTGCGTCACCACGAGACTCTTGCGGAACGCCGTGTTTTTGATTTTGAATAAATTTTGTCCGCGCAGGAAACTGCCTGGCGAAAACCCGGCCAGGAAGAATGCCGGATACACTCCGGCCAGCAGCAGCGCAACCAGGAACGTACCTCCTGCCACCGTCCAGACGGCCGGGTTGGAGGGATCCAGTTTCAAACGCGTATCGGCAAACCGGTTGAACAAGGGCAGGGTTGCCTGCACCACGACCAGTGCAGCGACGAGCGCGCTGAACGCCGTGACAACACTTTCGGCAAACAACAACTGGAAAACCTGTGTCTCGTTGGCCCCAACAATTTTTCGTATGCCCACCTCCCGGGTACGCGTGCCCGCTTGCGCCGTGGTGAGGCTCACGTAGTTCACGCAGGCTAAAAACAGCACGATAAAACCAATGAGCGCAAAGGTGTTGGTGGCATCACGGTTACCGGTACGCCAGGTGTTTCCGTTTCTTGTTTCATCAAAATGCAACTCGGCAAGTGGTTGCACCGAAAGGCGCAAGTTGTTATCCTCCTTGTATTGGTTCGCCAGGGTACTCAGTTTTTTCCCGAGCGCAGCGCAATCGGCGCCGGGACGCAGCTCGACGAAGGTGGTAAAATTAAAATTGTTCCAATTGTTGTTGTTCCGGCTCAACGGGTCGGCTAAGTATGCGCGCAGCGGGAGTAATAATTCGTAGGTGAAGCCCGAGTTTGCCGGGTGGTTTTCGATTACGGCCTGGACGACTATTTCGGTCGAATCCAGTTGGAATACTTCCCCGGTCACATCCAGTCGGCCAAACAGTTTTTCTGCAAGATCCCGGGTCAGAATCGCGCTGTTGATTTTTCCCTGAAAACCGGCGGCTGATCCGCTCAAAAACCGGTGATCGAACAAGTTGAACCAGTCGTCGCTCACGTGGGCACACGCCTTGGTGTGCAACATGGTCGCGTTGTGTTTCAGGGGGAGCGCTCTCCAGGGATTTTCAAACAGCAACGCTGCGCGTACGACTTCGGGCACCTCGTTTTTCAGCACATCCAGCAGGGGTAGTGGTGTGCTGCTCCAGTACCAGGTCTCGTCTTTGCTTACCTGAATGTCGGTATTGATCCGGTACAGCTGGTCGGCATGCCGGTGGTAGCGGTCGAAACTGTATTCGTTTTGCGCCCAAAGGAAGGCAAAAATTGCCGTTGCCATGCCGAGGCCCAGCCCGATGATGTTGATACCGGTGAAGAGGCGTCGGCGCAACAGGGCGCGAATAGCGATTTTTATGCTGTTTTGGATCATAGCCTGAATTGTTTTGTTGAACCGTCCGGTCTTCCCCCACAAACCCGTTGCGCAACGCAATCAGCACCGGCAGCTCGTCAATCAGGTGGTAGGCCTGGAGCACAAAACGGATAGGTGATTCATGGTTGGCAGGTTCTTTACAAATACTGGCGCACCACGTTTTCCGTCACCACCTGCCCGTCGAGCATACGGATGATGCGGTTTCCGAATTCGGCGCAGTATTGCGAGTGCGTTACCATCAGGATGGTGGTTCCGGCGGCATTGAGGTCGGCGAGGATTTTCATGACCTCATCGCCGTTGGCGCTGTCGAGGTTTCCGGTAGGCTCGTCGGCGAGGATGAGTTTGGGTTTGTTCACTACGGCGCGGGCCACGGCCACCCGCTGCTGCTGGCCGCCGGAGAGTTGCTGGGGAAAGTGGTTGCGGCGGTGCATGATATTCATGCCCTCCAGCAGTTCTTCCACACGTTGTTTGCGCTGGGCGGCGGGCACATTGGTGTAGATCATGGGCAGCTCGATGTTTTCGTACACCGTCAGCTCGTCAATCAGGTTAAAACTCTGGAATACAAAGCCGAGGTTGTGCTTGCGCACGTTTGCGCGTTTGCGCTCCGACAGGCCGCCCACTTCCGCTCCGTTGAAATGGTAGGTTCCACCGGAAGGGCTGTCTATCATGCCCAACACATTGAGCAGCGTAGATTTTCCGCAGCCCGAAGGCCCCATGACCGAGACAAATTCGCCTTCCGCAATGTCGAGGTTCACTTCGTTGAGCGCCATGGTCTCGACTTCGTCGGTTCGATAGATTTTTACAAGTTTAGTGGTCCGAATCATCTTTTTTGAGTGATGAGCGATGATGAGTGATGAGCGATGAGTTGTTTTTGTTTTTCAAAAGCTATTTTTGAGCGGTTACCCCGCGATTATCCGTCGGCAGACTTTCCAGGTTTTTTACCGCCGAGCGTCGGCTGCGCATATTTTGTGTCTGCTTCGTTTGTCATCCCGAAGGGAACTGTCCGCTCTACAGGCGGCACGCTCCGTAGATTCTTCCGTAGAGCGGACAGTTCCCTTCGGGATGACAAACGCTGGATATGCGCAGCGGGGGATCGGCGGTATTAAACCTGGAAAGTCTATTTCAACAATAACTCCTCCTTTTCCCCAAAACTGTCATACCCCGATGTGATCACGACTTCTCCCGGTTTCAGTCCGTCGAGGACTTCGTAGTAATTCGGGTTTTGGCGACCGAGGCGCACGGTGCGTTTTACGGCTTTTCCGGCGCCGGGAACCACGACGTACACCCAGTTTCCGGCAGTGTTTTGATAAAACCCGCCGCGGGCCAGCAGGGTAGCGGCTTCTTCGGCGCTGAGTTCGAGTTTCACGGAAATGGTTTGACCGCGTTTGATCGCTTTGGGAAATTCGCCGACAAAGGCCATATCCGCCTCAAAAGCACCGCCGACGACCTGCGGATAAATTTTGGTGATCTTGAGCGTAAACGATTTTCCCGCAAACTGGAAGGTTCCTCTCTGGTCGGGAAACACCCGCGAGATGTAAAATTCATCCATGCGAACGCGGATTTTGAAGTTGCTCAGGTCGTCAATCTGGGCAATTTGCGCCCCCCGGCTGATGGATTCGCCCAGTTCAATAGCCAGACCGGAAAGCTGGCCTTCGATGGGCGCCTTGACGGTCAGGTTGTCGAGGCTCATCCGCGCGATTTCGAGGTTGCGCTGCATCAGGTCCAGAGAATTTTTCATTTGCCGCTCCTGGATCAGCCCCGAGAGGCTATCTTTTTCGATGGTTTTTTCGAGGAGCACCCTTCGGCGCAGGAGGTTGGCATGTTCGTCTTCCATTTCCTCCACATCCACGGGCGCCACGGCTCCGCTGCCGACGAGCACGCGGTTGCGTTTGATACGTTTGGCGATCAGGCCGATGTTGTATTCGATGTTGAGCATGGTTTCCCGAAGGGCAAGCCCTTGCTGTTCGCGCAACAGATTCATGTTCTGAATCTGGTTGATCTGGTTGACGATGCTGGCCTCCTGCGACAGGTAATTCAGTTGCAGGTCGGGATTGCTGAGGCGCAGGATCGTTTGGCCGGCGTTCAGCATGGTACCGTCTTCTACGAATTTTTCCTCCACTTTGCCGCCTTCGTTGGCGGCGATCACGACGGAGCGAATGGGCAGCACCACGCCGGTGACCGGGATGAATTCCTGGAAATTGGCGTGCCGAACGGTGTCCAGGAGCAGGCGTTCCTGCTCCACGTTGAGTTTGGACACGCCCGCGTCCCGGTATAGGGCCTGGCCGAAATATGCCACCACTGCGAGGGCGGCGATTGCGAGGGCGATACGTTGCCAGGTGAACCGTTTCTTTTCTATTTTTCTGTCCATGTCGAAGTCGAAATAGATTTCCCGGGTGTAAAAAACCAGGAAAGTCTGATACTTGAAATACGCATACTATGCCAAATTTCTAAAAAATTGAAAACCAGTTTTTTATAAAAAAATACCATTCAAAAACTGTTCGATTTCGAACACTACTGTCCGCTTTTGCGAACGCTCTTCCTACATTCGCCCCGCTAACCTTCCAACCAGCAAGCCTCCAACCAGCAACCTTCCAACCAGATTCGTTTGTATGAAAAAACAAGGAGTCATCCTGATTGTGGACGACGACGAGGATATCAACCTCGCGCTGAGTATGCTTTTGCGGCCGCAATACAAATCCGTTTTTACGGAAACCAACCCCTACCACCTTCCCCGGCTGCTCGACCAGTACGAGCCGGATGTAGTGCTGCTCGATATGAATTTCAGCAAAGGCCGTTCCGACGGGCAGGAGGGGCTGACCTGGCTGCGCAAAATAAAAGAATTGCGACCGGCGGTGCAGGTTGTAGTGGTCACGGCTTACAGCGATGTATCGCGGGCCGTGGAGGCGGTGAAGGCGGGCGCCACGGATTTTTTGGAAAAACCGTGGCGCAACGAAAAACTCCTGGCCACCGTCCACGCTGTTTTTGAACTTTCCCAAACCCAAACCCGCCTTGCCGAAGCCCGCACCGTACAATCGGCTATGAGCGCTGTGCTGGACCAGCCTTTCAGCGATATCATCGGGCGCTCGGCGCCGATGCTGGCCGTGCTGAAAACCGTTGAAAAAGTGGCTGCCACCGACGCCAATGTGCTCCTCCTGGGCGAAAATGGTGTAGGAAAAGAAGTGATTGCGCGGGCGATTCATCGGAAATCGGAGCGGGCACAACCGGTATTTATTCCGGTGGACATGGGCGCCGTGCCTGAATCGCTGTTCGAGAGCGAGCTGTTTGGCCACCGCAAAGGCGCATTCACCGGCGCGGTGGAGGACCGGGCCGGGCGTTTTCAATTAGCCAATGGCGGTACGCTTTTTCTGGATGAAATTGGCAATATCCCGGTCGCCATGCAGTCCAAACTGCTGCAAGTCCTGCAAACACACACCGTCACGCCCGTGGGCAGCGACCGCAGCGTGCAGGTGGATATTCGGATTATCTGTGCCACCAACCAGCCCTTGCGCGAGATGATTGCGCAGGGAAAATTCCGCGAGGACCTGCTCTACCGCATCAATACTGTGGAAATTCACATCCCGCCCCTGCGCACACGCGGCGAAGATATTGACCTGCTGACAGACCATTTTTTGCAGCAGTACGCCCGCAAATACCGCAAGGACGGGCTGACCATTCACCCTGACGCGCGGGCCAAACTGCGCCGGTACGCCTGGCCGGGCAATGTGCGCGAACTCCAGCACATCATCGAGCGGGCGGTTATTCTCTGCGAGGGAAACCTGCTCCAGCCTGCCGATTTTCACCTGTCGGATGCCCTGCTCACGCCTCGTCAGACGCCCCAAACCCTCAACCTTTTCGACCATGAAAAAAAACTGATCGCCGAAGCACTGGAGCGCTACCAGGGGAATATTTCCAAAGCCGCTGAAGCCCTCGGCCTGACCAGGGCGGCGCTGTACAGGCGGATGGAAAAGCACGGAATCGCACCATTGTTGGATTGATTCGATTGGTTCGATTGGGCCGATTGTGATTGATTCGATTGTTTCGATTAAGCCGATTGATTCGATTGGGCCGATTGTGATTGATTCGATTGGTTCGATTAAGCCGATTGATTCGATTAGGCCGATTGTGATTGATTCGATTGGTTCGATTGTTTCGATTGATTCGATTAGGCCGATTGTGATTGATTCGATTGGTTCGATTAAGCCGATTGATTCGATTAGGCCGAACGTGATGAATCGAATCAATCGAATCAATCGAAACAATCGAATCAATCGAACCAATCGAACCAATCGAACCAATCGAACCAATCGAACCAATCGAACCAATCGAACCAATCGAACCAATCGAATCAATCGAAACAATCGAATCAATCGAACCAATTCACCCATGCTCAGCACATTCAAAATACGCATAGCCCTGTACCTCGCAGCCATTCTGGTCGTACTGTTTGTCGGGGTGTACCTGTGGCAAATACAGGCGAACTACGCGCTGGCAGTTGTGTTCGGGGGCGTCCTCGTAGCCTTAATCGCAGGGTTGTATTATCTGATTATCAGCACCGATCGGAAACTGACCCATTTTTTGCTCAACATAAAATACGACGACTTCGAGGCGCACTATTCCGCGAATTCCGGGGAAAAGGAGCAATACGAGCTGTCGTCGGCGTTCAACTTGATCACAGGTAAGTTTCGCAGTATCCGCCAGGAAAAGGAAGCGCAGCATCAGTACTTGCAGGCTATCGTGGAGCAAGTGGACACAGGGCTTATTTGTTTTGACGAGCAGGGCAAGACGATCCTGATGAACAAAGGCGCCCGGCAATTGCTGCACAAGTCGCACTTCCCGAATCTGGAGTTTGTAAAAAAATACAACGCGGCATTGCATGCTGCTTTTCGGGAGATTGCTCCAGGTGAGCGGACCTTAGTCAAGCTGATTGTGAACAACCAGATCCTGCAATTAGCCATCCGAAAAACCGTGCTGAAAGTCCGGGAAGAGGCACTGCACCTGTATGTGCTGCAGAATATCCATACGGAGCTGGAGCATCAGGAAGTAGAATCGTGGCAAAAACTCATTCGCATCCTTACGCATGAAATCCTGAACTCGGTAGCGCCGGTGGTGTCATTGTCGGAAATGACCAATACGCTGCTGCAAGCGCCGGGCGCCGGCACACCAGAGCAGCAGGAAGACATTAAAAAATCCGTTCAGGCAATTCACCGTAGGAGTACCGGGTTGCTGCATTTCACCGAAACCTACCGGGAATTGACCAGGGTGCCGCAGCCGCGTTTCGAGCCAACGGACCCGGTAGCGCTTGTAGAGCGCGTACTGCTACTGTTCGCTCAACCGATTCAGGAACAAGCTGTTCAGGTGGAAAAACATTTCCCGTCGCTTGCCATCAGTGTACCGCTCGATCCTGCTCTGATGGAGCAGGTATTGATCAATCTGATAAAAAATGCCCTGGAAGCCTTGGCGGAAACGGCGCATCCTCGGCTCACCGTTTCGGTGGCGAAAACCCCGGAGGGCGCGGTGGAAATTGCTGTGGCAGACAATGGGCCGGGCATCCCCGATGAACTGTTGGGGCAGATTTTCGTGCCGTTTTTTACCACCAAAAAGACCGGCAGCGGTATCGGTTTAAGTTTGTGCCGACAGATAGTGCACCTGCACCGGGGGAGTTTGTACGCGACGTCGCAGGGGGTGGGCGGAAGTTGTTTTACGGTGCAGATTTAACATGGGCATAAAAAAAGAGGCCGGCGGACATGGTCCACCAGCCTCTGAGTTTTCACCAAAAAAACTTATTTCTGAACGATAAACTTCTTGGTCAGCGTGCCTTGCTTGGTGGCAATACGAGCGAGGTAGGTGCCCGAAGCCAGTTGCGGCAGTTGGTACGAAAGCATATCGTTGGTCAAGCCATCGCGGGTCTCGTTCAAGATTACGCGGCCGCTCATTTCGGCGATAGTGATGGTAGCATCCGTAGCCTGATCAAAAGCAACCTGGAGATTAAGGGTCTCCACGATCGGGTTCGGGCGGATCTGCATGGTGGATTCAGCCAGCGGTGTCTCGTCGGTGGTGTTCACCAGGTCGAGGTACATGCGCAGCACAGCGCTTGGGCCGCCTTCAAAGCCGCCGGTAAACCACGTGCTGTTGAATACCAGCGTGGAAGGCGCCGGGAGTGCAGCGTCCTGGTCGAATGCATGGAACACATTTTTGCTGGTACCGGTGTACTCGGCAGCAATGACATAACGCGCGCCATTTTCCAGTTGAATGCCGGGGTTGCCGCTCAACAGATCCAGAATTTGAATTTGCTGGAGGGTAAAGCCGGCCAGGCCGGTTGGCGCTTCGTAAGGAGCGATACCCAACCACTCGAAGCTGGGGGAGATTAACGCGGAGTTGTCAAAACTGCCCGCGACATTGAAATCCACGTCATCATTGACTTTGAAGAAGTAGATATCGGTAACTACGTCTTCTACGGGAAGGTCCGTAGCGTTGGTGGTGAAGGCAAATTCAATGGTATTCACCATGTACTGCTCCAGGTTGTTCGGAGCGAGGGTATACATAGCGCCTACACCCCAGGAGTCGCCGATGGTGCCGGGGCGGAAGCCCGTAGTAGCGCCGTCGTCTTTGGCGAAGAGTTTTTCGGTAACGTAGAACTGGGTTGCGCCGCGTCCTTGTACCGGCGTAACGCCGCCAAGATCAGGGGTGGCCGTGTACTCCAGTTTGTATGTGCCAATCGGGAGTTCCGGAGCGTACAGGCCTGGAATGACAAAGAAACTATCCGTTACACCGGCGGCCAGTTCCGGGAGCGTTTCCGTAGCGGAGTAGAGTACGTTGTTGTTGACATCAAGCACCTTGGTGCCCAGTACGACATTGTTCAGGTTGTTGCCGGTATTATTGGTAAGGCTAAGACCAAAACCGAATGTGTCTGTGGCGATTTGGTTAACCGGTGTCTGCTTGCTCAATGCCGGGAAGAAAAAGCTGGGGATGCTGACTTCCGGACGGAGGAGACAGACTTCGACGGAAGCACCGGCCTTCAGGGCATTGTCAACGTGGTCGGTCATAAAACGGCTCATGAAAAAGCACGGGATGGTCGTCAAGCCCGCTTGCGGCTGGGTGGCGCCGATGTTCTGAGTCGAACAGTCGTTTTGTGATGCGGTGCCACTATTGTTGGCGATCAGCGCAATCACAGCCCCGGCTTGTTGAGCGTTGTAGGCCTTGATGGAAAAGCCACATACCCCGCGACGAATCATAGCGGCTTTGCCCGTCAATTGACCGGCAGGAATGGAGTCGCAGCCCAGGGAGTCCGGCGTAATGTCATACCCCCACGCTGGAGCGCCACAGATAACCGAGTTGACGGATCCGCCCCAGTCGGCAGTCCCGTAACCGCAGGCACCTTCATAAAAATCGGTAGCGGTACCGTTTACGGTTACACGGATAACGACGCCGGAGGCTGCCGTTTGCGCCACAACCTGCGACGAAAAAAGCGATGAAGCGATCAGCAGGGCCAGGCCTGCCAGTTTTGTAAATAAATTTTTCATAACAACAGCGGATGAATTAGTGAATTGTAGTGAATGCGTAAAATGTTCAGCGGCGAATATAGGCTCATTAGCGCATTGCCAAGTACGTTTGGTCCCTTTCCGTAAAAAATTTACACAACTTCGGGGCTTCTGTTTCTTTTTTTTAAACCTTTGACGACCCAATCCGTCGAAGCCGCCGTATGTGATGGCACTGACCTTCCAGGGTTTCTACAATCCGGGAGGTTTTGGCCGGAATTACATCCACCAAACAGCCGCGTTGTCACCCGCTTTTTTCACAAAAAAACAATCTGCGCAAATGGCTTCACTCGCACCCTTGTCCGGGACGCTGGGACATCGCCGGGCAGCACACCTGCTCCGCCGCACCAGTTACCGCTTCACCAAAGCCAAAGTGGACCAATTGGCCAACATGACTGCCGCTCAGGCGGTTGTGTCGCTTTTGGTTACCCCTACGCTGCAAATCGCCCAGCCCGTTTATGACGATGCGGCAACCCCTGCCGTCGAAAACGCCACCTGGCTCTTGCCGCCAGGACTGCCGCTGCCCACCGACGACAATACGCTGCGCCGGTATGTGATGGGCTGGTGGGTCAATGAAGCGCTGTACGACCCCGGCATCACGCATAAGATGGCGTTTTTCTTGCATCAGCATTTGATTGTCACGGCCAATTCTTCCACCAATGCAGCCTTTTTTGATTACCTCACCCTGATGCGTTGGGGTGCATTGGGTAATTTCAAAAAACTGGCCACCAAGATTGTGACCGACAACTGCATGTTGTTGTACCTGAACAATCAACAAAATACTAAAACCAACCCCAACGAAAACTTTGCCCGCGAGTTCTTCGAACTGTTCACAATCGGGAAAGGCCCGCAAATCGGTCCGGAAGACTACACCAACTACACCGAGTACGATATCGAACAGGCGGCCCGTGTACTTACCGGCTTTCGCATTCGCAACCAGCGCGACTTACTCGATCCTGAAACCGGAATCCCGCGCGGCAATACGGTGCTCAATCAGCACGACACCGGCAACAAAACGTTTAGCAGTAAATTTCAGGGCACGACCATCACCGGGGCCACTACCGCCAATAATATGTGGGTGGAACTGGACAGTTTCGTGAACATGGTGTTTGCCCAACCGGAAGTATCGCGCAACTTCTGCCGCCGGCTGTACCGCTGGTTCGTCAGCCGGAACATCACTCCGGAAATCGAAACGGACATCATCGAACCGCTCGCTGCTGCTTTCCGGGCGGGCAACTATGAGATCAAACCCATCGTCCAGCAACTGCTCGAAAGTCAGCACTTTTTTGATGCGGACGACTCCGACAACGCCGACGAAATCGTGGGCGGCATGATCAAGTCGCCCCTCGAAATGACGCTCCAGATGATCTCTTTTTTCAACCTCACGATTCCCAGCCCTACGGCCAATCCGCGCGGGCATTACCTGAACCTGTACTCCAACGGCATCATCCAGCGGTTGCTTTTGCCTGCCGGTATGCCGATCTTTTTTCCCAGCGACGTGGCCGGATACCCCGGCTATTACCAGGCGCCGGAGTACAGCCGCCAGTGGTTCAACTCCAGCACGATCATTCCGCGTTATAAATTTCCCAAACAACTGCTCACCGGCAGAATGGAGCACGGCGCCACGCCTACAGCATCCATTTTTCTGCAGTTGAACATCGTGACCTGGGTGCGCAACAGCGGTTTTTTCAGCGACCCTTCCGACCCGTACGCACTCGTGCAGGAACTTGTCAAATACCTCCTGCCCGAAACCATTGATGCCGAGCGGTTCAACTATTTTTACAACGACGTTTTTCTCGACAACCTGCCTGCGGCAGACTGGACGTATGAATGGCAGAACTATCTCAGCACGAATAACCTGACGGAAGTCAAAATTCCGCTGGAAAAACTGCTTAATGCCATCATGTACGCTCCGGAGTTTCAGACCTTCTAGCCTGGTCGCGTATTCATCATTCATCATTCATCATTCATCATTTAGTTTGATATGAAACGTCGCAACTTTCTGAAAATACTGCCTGCCGCTGGCGTCTCTTCTTTCGTCGTCAACGGATTTGCCCTCAAGCCTTTTGCCAACAGCCGTCTCGCCAAAATCGTCGGCGATTGCTCCGATATCCAGGAGCGCGCCCTCATTCTGATTCAGCTCAAGGGCGGCAACGACGGCCTGAACAACCTCATTCCCATCGCGCAATACGACCAATATGCCCTGCTCCGCCCAACCACCCGTATCCAGGAAACGGGCGCAGGCGCGTATATTGATCTCGATACTACACTCAAAGACAGCAAACGCGTGGGGTTGCACCCCGCGATGTCTGCGGTGAAAGCTATGTACGACAAGGGTATGGTTAATGTTATCCAGGGTGTCGGCTACCAAACGCCCAACCAGTCGCACTTCAAAAGTACCGACCTGTGGTTGACCGGCGGCGACGGTACGCCCGACAATTTCAGCATCCCATCCGGCTGGATGGGCCGCTCCCTGCAGGCTCTCTTTCCGGATGTGGAAGGCGCGCCCACACCCGATATGCCCGATCCGCTCGGTATCCAGATCGGCGACTCCAACCCCTCGCTGGGTTTCCACACCGAAACCGAGCACCAAAACGCCATCAACCTGACCGGACAGGATCCTGCCGGGTTTTACTCCCTCGTGCAAACCATCGGCGGAGCGCCCATAACCAACCTGCCGGACAGCGACCACGGCGACGAACTGTCCTTCATCATGTCCGTGGAGCAAAGTGTGAACAAATACGCCGAGCGTATCACGGATGTGTTCAATGCCGGTGCGAACATCGGCGCCTACCCGGCTACCGGGCTGGCGAACCAGCTCAAAACCGTAGCCCGGCTGATCCGCGGCGGCTGCAAAACCAAAATTTACCTCTGCTCCCTCGGCGGCTTCGATACCCACAATGCACAGGTGGATTCGGGTGACACGTCGCTCGGTGCGCATGCCACCCTGTTGCAAACCCTTTCGGAGGCTGTTCAGGCATTTTTTGACGATCTGGAAAAAATGTCTATCGGCGAAAAAGCTATCGCTTGCACCTTCTCCGAGTTTGGCCGCTGCGCCAAGGAAAATGGCTCGTTTGGCACCGACCACGGTACCCTGGCGCCGATGTATATTTTCGGAAAAACAGTCAATCCCGGCGTTTCTGGCACCAATGTGGACCTCGATAATCTCGGCAACGGGAACCAACTCCAGGGAATTCAGCACGACTACCGGCAGGTATTTGGTACGCTGCTGCAGGACTGGATCGGCGCCAACAACTGGGTGATGCAGGAAACCATGTTTGAGGACTACGCCAAGGTGCCGCTCGTTGGCAGCGCCTACGTCGTGGACCCGCAGTGCTACTACGGCGGCTCAGTCACCGTTGTGGATGATCTCTTCGACACGGGAAACAAACTCGGTATTTACCCCAACCCCGCCCGCAGTACGGCCGAGGTGGTGTTCGATACCCGGGAGGCGTACCACGGACGGCTCAGCGTACACAGCCTCGGCGGGTCGCTGGTATCCAACCAGCCCGTGCAGGTGTATCCGGGCGACAACCGTTTTTACATTGAGGTGCTGAATATGCCGCCCGGAACCTACTTCGTCCGCCTGGAAAACGCCCTGACCGGTGTAGCCAAAGTGGCGAAATTGAGCGTGGTACGGTAAGGGGCAAGCCCCGATTTATAAGTCAAAAGGGAGATTCTAGAAGGGTGTTTTTGGTGACTCTTATACTCGTCAGTAAACACCACCCTCGAATCTCCCTTTTCCCGTATTACACCGCAGGCTATACCGTGTCTACCGGCGTGCATGGTCGCTTCCGTTTTCGGGTACTACTCCCTCATCCCGTGCATGTTGGTGTGGGCGTTTTTGCTGGTACTGCTGGGGCAGGACATGTGTGGAAGGGGGGCAGGAACGCTTAGATATTCGCGTCCAGCGGCTCGTCTCCCAGAAGTGGCTGTTCAAATTTCGTTCTGCCAAAAGCCCAATAAACGCCCAGCCAAATTCCACCGAGGTAGGCCGCAGCAAAACCGAAAACGTATATTCCCAGACCTGTAAGAATCGAAATCACTACAAAAGGCACCGCCGTCAGCACAAAGGTTATCGCCAACGCCGTGCGCCAGGATCCATATTCCGATTGCCGGCGCCGGTACTGTACGGAAAGCGCCAGCCACAGGAGCGCCAACGAGGGCAGCGAAAGCGCTGCACCATATAACACCATGATTCCCCAGAGAAATGGCGCGTCGAAATCCATGCTAAAGATATCAACCAGGCCGTATAGCGCTGATCCAAGGTAGAAAAAGATTGGACCTGAAAGGATTCCGACAAACCAGATTTTCAGTGCGGCGTGGAGTGGAGCAGGTTTGTTGTTTTGCATACCGGATACAGTTGTAATGAAATTCTATGCGCTCTTTTACGCACTTGCCCTTTGCCTATTTCAGCACTTCCCACGTATGATCCCCCAGCAACCGCACCGTGGCTAAGTGTTCGTACGGCGCCCGGCGGCCCCACTCCCCCGGGGCGACCATCGAAAGCAGGTGCGTGCCGTCAGTTTTGCGCTGGTACAGGTGGTAGATGTGGTGAATGACCGGCTGAAACGGGATTTCGGCCTGGTAAATAGCCTCCGAAATACTCATCCGGCTTTGCAGCGCTTTGGCCTGATGGACGAGCGTCTCCATTTGCTGGCGCAACTGTTCCATCTGGCGATCCGTCTGGTCGTACATCGCGGTCATGGCGTTGCCGCGGATACGGCCCTTGTCTTCCGGACGGATGACCGCGCCGCCCGCCGTGTGGGCGTATGGCAACAAGCCCGGATTTTCGGCCACCTTGTCCTTGTCTATCGGGTTGACGAAAGCGTCGTTCGGGTCGTTTTTCTTTTTTGTGGACATGAAAATGCTGCGATGAGAATTGCAAAGGTAGAAGCGCGCTTAACAACAGAAAAGGGCCAATGGTTGTCCCGTTTTACCCTTTAAAATACCCGACGCCCCGGTCTTTCGGATATTCCACCGAATAAGAGAACTGGATTTTTTTGGTTTGTCCGGCAGGTACTTCGACGTTCCACTCGAGTTTGCCAAATTCTGCATTGACTTTGGCGCCGCCGCGGTCCGTCAGTTCGACCACGATATCTTTTTGTCTGGAAATGGGAAACTGGTCCAGCAGATCCACGATGACGCTTTTCGGCTTGTTGTTTTTGATCGAAATCTCGAACTGGTACGTTTCCCTGATTTTGGAACCGAAAATCTTCCGGCGTTCGGTGAAATCTTTCGGCTGCACCCGTTTGATGGTCAGTTGCTCGTCGCGGCCCAGGGAGAGCAGGAGGGTGTCGGCGGTGGTTTGCGGGTTCACCAGGGTTTGGCCGACATAGGTGTCCTGAAAGAAGATATTCGCCTGGCCTGCCAGCAGGTTATACTGGCCGTAATTGGCGATTTTGGCGAGCAGGAACACGGCAGGCTCTACTTTAGGCACGGCATGGTACTCGTAGGCTGCCGGGATGTCTCGTTCTTCCAGCGTGACGATATTGTCTTTGTCGTCGGCGAGAATGTCTTGTGGCGTGGGCAGGTCGAAGGTGGTGAGGAATTCGGCTTCCTGCGGCGCTTCTTCTGCGGCCGGCTGGCCGGCTACGCCTATGCGGTCCTGGGCCATGTTGGGTGCGGCAATTTGTTCCATTTGGTACACATTGCCGTAAGCGTTTGCCTTTTGATCCTGATAATAGGCCACTGCACGAAAATCAACGTACACCGGATTCAGGATCGGGCGGTCGTTGTTGGACAGCGGTTGGGCAGAAGACAGGTGCAGCGCCACGCTTTTCCAGTCGAACCCGGTGTTGTTGCGCACGTTGGCCTTGTAGGTGAGTTGCAGGGGTTTGTCCAAGCCTGCCGAACGCAGGTCGTACAGGGGCGCCCAGAAGGCATTGCCGACGATATACGTACAGGAGATTTCGAGGTTTTGTGCGCCGTTTGCGTCAATTTTCAGAGTGATTTCACCGGTTTGGCTGCCCGTATTGGGTTGCAGTCGAGTCAGTTCGGTTTGCAGGCGTTCGTACACGGTCTTGATCCCGCGCTGGGCAAGCGTCAGTTTTTGTTGGCGGTTGCGAATTTCCAGCAAACGTTGCCGGTAGAAATCTGCCAATTCCTGCAATTGGGCGACGGTGAGCGTTCCGGTTTGTCCGCCGGCAGAAGTGCCTACCCGCGCACTGTTTTTTTGCAGCATCTGGATTTCGTCCTCCAGCACTTTGGTTTCCTGATCGTTTGCCACGAGTACGTCGCCGAGCAGGGTCAGGGAGTCGCGGATCGCCAGCGCACGCGGATTTTCCGGGACGGGCGCGGGGTCTTTTAATTGAAAAACAGCGGCGTTCAGCCGGGCGTCGCCTTTGATTTTTACCTGCAAACTATTGCCGTTGAAATGCGGCGACAGGTTTTCAAAAACAACCTCGGATGTGCCGGCAGGCACTTTTGCCGCAGCAATACTGGTGATTTTGGCCCCGTACCGGTAAACGGTCACTTCAGAAATTTTAGGTGTAACGGGGTTGCCGGCCCGGAGTATAACGGCGCCGGCGGTGAGCAGCAGAATTACAAAGAAGGTGCGCATGGCGTAAAAATTTAGTTGAGCAGGTTGAACGGGGTTGTCAACGGGCACAAGATGCAGATTGTCTGCGAAATGTAGTTAGATGTTTAACAAGCAGTACCTGCCTCCCAAACCCGCGCTACTGGCGTAGGGTAGTGTGTTGTACAAATTTTGACCAAAGCCATCCGTTGTAACAATTCTTATGTTTGCGCTCAAACGTACCTTTAGCTGTAAATAAAACTGTTTCAGATATGAAGACACTACTTCTATTCGCTGTTTCTGGCTTTGCGTTGTTCGCCTGTACCTCAAAACCTGTCCCCGATTTCTATGAACAAATTGCAGCCGCCGATATGCCGTATGACTCCGTGTTTGCCGCCAAACTGGGCGCTGACGAGTATGGCATGAAGCCCTACGTTATGGCTTTTTTGAAAAAAGGCCCCAAGCGGGACCAGGATTCGCTCACCGCAGCCAACCTGCAAAAAGCGCATTTGGAAAACATCATCCGTATGGCCGAGGCCGGACAACTGGTGCTTGCCGGGCCATTTATGGACGCCGGCGAGGTGCGCGGCATCTATATCTTCAATGTGACCACGGTGGAAGAAGCCAGGGCGCTCACCGAAACCGACCCCGCCGTGAAGGCCGGACGGTTAGCCATGGAATTGCATCCTTGGTACGGTTCGGCGGCACTGTCCTTGCTGACGCCGCTGAGCAAACGTTTGGAGAAAAAAGGAATGTTGGATTAAATGCCGGCGTTGTCGGCGAGCCCGTAAGTTGTACCGTTACAATAGGATGATGCATCATTTCACTTTTGCCAAAAACAGTACCTGTCGCTTCTTATCACTGGTCATCAACACTTTGAGCGTGTCGGTGGACACATGCAGTACCTTGATGGTACGTTCTTTGTGTGGTTGCCGCGTGGTATCCGTCAGGGCCAGATACGCGCCGGAAACCCGGTAGGTTCCGTCCTCGCGGTAGTAGCCCTGGCTGCGAAACGTATAGCCGCCTTCCGGGGTGAGGTAGAGGGAAACAGAGTCGAGCGGCGTGGTAACATATTTATAATCTTCGTAAAATGCGGCGGCTTGCCATTTGCCCGGCAAAAGGGCGGGGTCGGGCCGGCATCCGGTCAGATAAAAACCAGTGACTACTGCTAATAAGTACTTCAAATTGAATCGTTTCATCATGCCGGGCAAAAGTATGGCCCCTCCGGCAATATCAAATCGTAAATCTAAAATCGTCATGCACGTGATGCCTTTCAAAAACGTATTTTTCAGTCTTGTCGTCCTGTCTTTCTTTTCATCCTGTGTTTCTTCCAAAGTACACCGCGCCGAGGTATTGCAGCGCAACCAGTGCGAGGCGCGGGAAAAAGTGCTGGTACAGGAGGTGCTGAGCCGCCGCGCCGAATCTGCAGATCTGGTGAAACAAGTAGGCGAACTGAACCGCACCCTCGGCAACCAGGATGCAGAAATTCGAACACTGAAGCAGGAACTGACTGTCCGTACGCAGAGCATGGGCGAGTCGTCGTCCAAACTGTTTGCTGAAAAAACCGAGCTGGAGAAACAACTGGCCGGCAAAAGCGCCCAGCTCGCCCAGCGCGAGGCGACCCTTGGAAATATCGCAGCCGTGCAGCGGAACCGCCAAACTACCCTGAACGATCTCAAGAAAGTCCTCGCTGCCGGCTATCCGACTGCCACAGGCGCCGCAATTGATGTTGCCGACCAAGCTATTTTGCTCACCTTGCCCGACCAGGGACTTTTTGACAAAACCGGACTGGCGATCAGTCCTTCCGGGCGCGACCTCCTCCAGCCGCTCGCCGAAATATTAGCCAACCGCCCGGAACTGGCCGTGGAGGTGCTGGCCTACACGGACAACGTATTGCCTAAAGGCATCAAAAACATTAGCGATACGTGGGACTGGAGCCTCGCCCGCGCTGTCAATGTGACGCGCCTGCTCATTCGCGATTTCAATATCAATGCGAATCAGCTCACGCCCGTGGGCAAGGGCGAGTACTATCCGGTGGCATCCAACGAGACGAGCGAGGGCCGCCAGCGCAATCGCCGTACCGTACTGGTGATCTATCCGTCGCTGCCGAAAATTCCGGGCGCAGAGTAGAGGGGTAGCGGCGGGTTTCAACCCGCCGATTATTACTAAAACATCCGTACCAGATCAAAAGCTACCCGGCGGTTTTGGGCGCGGCCTTTTTCGGTCTTGTTGCTGGCAACCGGTTTGCTTTTTCCGTATCCTTTAGCCACCAGGCGCTCCGGCTCGATACCCAGTTCCACGAGTTTTTCGACACAGCGTTTGGCTCGGCGTTCCGAAAGATCCTGATTTTTCCGGACACTCCCCTGGCCGTCGGTATGTCCGGCAATGGTCACCCGATAGTCCGGGTAGTCCCGCAGCATTTCGGCTACACGTTCCACAACCGGGATGGACGCTGCCGTGAGTACATCCGATCCGGTCTCAAACTGGATGTTTTTGCCCTCCTTGTCCAATTGTTTTTTGGTCTCTTTTTTTAGCTCCGGGCACCCTTTGTTGGCCAACGGGCCGGGCGTCCGGGGGCATCTGTCCTCCGTATCATCAATGCCGTCGCCGTCGGTGTCCGGGCAGCCCTGGAATTTAGTCAGGCCGGTTGCCAGCGGACAGCGGTCCTCCGAATCCTGAATGCCGTCGCCGTCCGTATCGGGGCAACCTTCACAAGCAAACAGGCCTTTTTGCGCCGGGCATTTGTCCGCCACATCGGGAATGCCGTCGGCGTCGGTATCCGGGCAGCCGAGGAAGCGCAACGGCCCGCGTTGTTCCGGGCAGGCGTCCAGAAGATCGGCGATACCGTCGCCGTCGGCGTCCGGGCAGCCGTCGAGGGTGATCTGTCCGCCCGCGTCGGGGCAATGGTCGTTCCGGTCGGTGATGCCGTCGTGGTCGCGGTCGGGGCAACCGGCGAGGTG
>JBGSKO010000121.1:0-16849 GCA_041741155.1 Saprospiraceae bacterium
GCCGAATTTCGACAGGCCATACTCGACTTTTTCAAAAATATCAAAGAGCATAAACAAGCGCTGGAGTCTCTCCTGACGCTCAAATTTCGTATTGCCGGGCTATAATGGTTTTTCGCAAACCACTTTCCGCTGGGTATAAACATCATAATAGGGATAAGGCGGTAAAAAAGTAATGTCATTTGTCCGCCGCTCCGCAAACAGCGTCCCCGCGCGCCCCACCGTGATTTTAGTAAAACCCGTGTCCGGATCATTCGAGGGCCAGAACATCTGTTGCCAGTTCAAACCGTTGTCCTGCGAATAAAACACCGCGCCATCGTAAAACTCGGCGTACACCCAGCCGTTGGCGGTTTGGATAATTTTGGTGGGAGCCCCCCCCGGCGGCGCGTTCAATTCTTCCCAATACGACGTTTGTCCGAAGGCGGTAACCGCGCACAGCAGCAGGAAAAGGAGTAGTGTGTTTTTCATAAGATTGTCGTTTCGATACCTCAAAAGTACCGGCAGTTGAGGGTTAATACAATGCACAATTTTTAGCATTTGCCGAGATATATTTTTTTTAAAAAACTGATTTTCAGTATTTTTAAAAATATTTTTGCCGAAAAAATATCGCCTGCCTGTGTGTCCTCAAGCCGTTTGATTTGTATTTTACCCGACACAAAACCACTCAAAGCAGAACCATGACTGAATCCTTCCTGCTTTACACCCTGCGCCGGCTCGACGCCAAGGAACTCCGCGCGCTGTGCCGGGTCGTGCAATGTGAGGTTTTCAACCGCCGCCCGGAAGTGAGCCTGCTGTGCGACTACATTGCCGGGCAGGTGTCGGCGGCCCATAGCCGGCGCCCGGCGCCGGAAGTGTCATTGGCCCGCGCACTCGGCCCGGAGCAGCTCTTCGCCGCCGCTTTTCCCGGCAAGCCCTACGACAACCGCGCCCTGCGCCACACCATGTCGTACCTGCTTGATGTGGTGCGCCGGTACCTCGCCATGACGGAAATGGAAACCGCGCCCGCCGACCGCCATTTTTACCTCTGCCGCGCCCTGCGCCGCCGGGGGCTGGACGAGATGCTCGTCAACGAATGGAGCCGCGCCGAAAATCAAATGCACGAAGCACCCGAACGCGACGCCCGCTGGCATTTCGACCGCTATGACCTGCACCAGGAGCGGCTCGAAGCCCGCGCTCCCCGCGAGCGCTCCGCTACCCTCGACCTGCTCCCCCTGCACAACCACCTGACGGTTTTCTATTTATCGGAAATGCTGCGTCAGGCCTGCTCCGCACTCACACACCAGGCCATAGGCGCCCAACCGTATGACAAAAACCTGCTCCAAACCGTGTTGCGCCTGGCCGAAAGTGGCAACTGGCTGACCGAGCATCCGGCCGTGGCGCTGTACTACCACCTCTGCCAGGCACTGCTGGAACCGGAGCAGCCGGCGCATTTTGAGTCCTGGAAAACCGTATTGGCCGCACATGCCGGGCTGTTCGCGCCGGTCGAATTGCGCGGATTGCACCTGCTGGGCATCAACTATTGCATCCGCCGGATGAACAGCGGCGACAAACCATTTGTCCGCGAAGCGTTTGAATTGTACCGATCGGGTTTGGAGAAAAAGCTGTTGGCCGAAAGCGGCTGGTTGTCGGGATTTACCTACAAAAATGTCATCCGAATCGGAACCGCCCTGGGCGAGCACGCGTGGGTACAGGCATTTTTTGAGCAATACAAATCGGCGCTCCATCCCCGCGAACGCGACGCCCTGTACCGCTACAACCTCGCTTTTTTATTTTTTCAAAAACAGGACTTCGCGCGGGCCATGCCCCTGCTCCAGCAACTCGAACTGGAAGACCGCCTCAACCTGCTCGACGCCCGGCGCATGCTCCTGCGCAGCTACTATGAACTCGACGAACACAAAGCACTTGACTCCCTGCTCACCAGTTTCGGCGCCTACCTGCGCCGCCAAAAAGACCTCGGGTACCACCAGGATTTAAACCTGAACCTCGTGCGCTTCACCCGGCGGCTGCTCGAAGTGCGGCAAAATGATACAAAAGCGCTGAAAAAATTGCACGCGCAAATACTTGCCACAGAACAAGTAGCCGAAAAGGCGTGGCTGCTGGAAAAGACGAATCAATAGAATTGCTGCGAAAGTCTAATAGACCCCTTCATAAATTTCCCGTAGCGCCACGGAGCGCCCTTCCACCGTAAAAACATCGTCGGGCGACGTCAATTCTGTCTCCGTCCAGCGGTTCGGACCTTCGCGTTCAAAGACGAGTACACCTGGCTGGTTTTGCTCCACAAACAGGATTTGCCGCAGCGTGGGTATTTTTTTGTAACACGGCAGTTTCGTTCCGAAATCGTAATCCCGCGTACTTTTGGAAAGCACCTCCACCAGTAGCACAGGCGTCATTTCGGCACTCATACCCGGGCTGTATTCGAATTTTTCTGCGGGCAGCGCCACGACCATGCCGTCCGCATTGAAAACCCCTGTCCCGGTGCCGGGACAGTCGGCGATATACACCGGGCGGTTGCTGTTGTACACGCGGAAAAGCTTTTTGTCCGTGAAAACAGACATAAAAATGAAGCCAAGTTGCGATGCAAAATGGCTGTGCAGGTCAGATTCATAGCTCATGGTAGCGATGATTTGGTGGTCATAATAGTCGGTGCGGTACTCCGCCTCGGCGAGCACCTCCCAGTATTCGTCAAAACTCGCCGGGAAATACACCGGCCCCGCGAGGCCACCCATGTCGGCGAGTTCGAGGTTGGTTTGCGGAAATTTTATCGAAGTAGCCATAGTTGTCAGTTTCAGTTACAAAACTACTCAAAAAAAGGGTTTATGGTTGGAGGGTTGGAAGGTTAGAAGGTTTCTGGTTAGAAGGTTAGAAGGTTGCTGGTTGAAAGGTTGCTGGTTGAAAGGTTGCTGGTTTCTGGTTGCGGAACCCTCAACCAGAAACCTTCTAACCTTCTAACCTTCTAACCCTCTAACCTTCCAACCTTCTAACCCCTTTTACATCAACCATTTCTTCACTGTTGCCGATTTCCCCAATAGCGTGATGATGCCTACGGACAGCGCGATCGCCAAAATGGCAACTAATGGCCCTGCAATGGCAGGATGTACCGGGTAATTGAAAAAGTTGTGCGGGTTGACGTGCAAGCCGAAGATGTAGCCGTTTTTCAGCACATCGAGGACAAGGGGGTGGACGAAGTACACCCCGTAGCTGACTCCTGCCACATACATCGTGGCCCGATGGATCCGCGGGTAGCGGTTCGAGAATGCGTCCCAGTCAAAATCCCGGAGGAAAAGGAACAGCGCGCCGGTTTGTAGAAGCACATTCGGGCTGGCGTACACGAACAGTTGCTCGTTGTAGCTCCCGTCCCGAACCGTAAGCCACCAGGTGCCAAAGGCAGACAGCAGCGGCGTGAGCAGGGCCAGCGGATAAATAATTCGCTTCCACTTCCAGGCAATTGGATAGGTCGTCAGATAATACCCCAGCAGGTAATAACCGATGTATCCCAGCCAGGAAAAGTGCTTCACGATGAACATACCGGGGAGAAAGTGGTGAAAGGCATTGGAGACAAAGATGACGACCAGAAAGTATTCCACCTCCTTACGCGTAGCCGTTCGGGTAAACACCCGAAGTGCCGGTGTGAGGATATACAGCCCTGCAATCATCGGGATGAACCACAGGTGGAAATAGATATCCTTGTAAAAAATGGTTTCAAGCATAGCGCTCCATTCGGGCATCGGCCCGAAGTAAAAATCACCCCGATACAGGTACAGGAAGTAAATGGTGCCCCAAAAGGCAAACGGGATCAACACGCGCTGCAGGCGTTTTTTCAAAAACGTCCCGACCGGTTCTTCTTTCGAAGACCGTAGCAACAACGCCCCGCTGAGCATGATGAAAAACGTTGTAGCCCAGCGCAAATGGCCGTAAAAAATATCCGAAGTGACGAATCGAACGTCGGTAGGCGCAGCGGGATCAAACTGGTACAGATACACCCCGATGGAGTGCATTTGCACTACGGCACAGGCCGCTATGGTGCGGATATAATTGGCATACAGGCGCTTTTGCTGCATCGGTGGCGCTTCGGCCAGCGGTATTGCGCGCTCAATTTCCGGGTTAGGCGAAGGCGTGCTCATGTAGGGGACAAGAATAGGACATTTTCCCGAAAAGCAAAAGTACCGACGGGCTTCAGCCCGTCGTGTTTGCCCGCGGTACATCGGCGGGCTGAAGCCCGCCGGTACTTTGCACTCACCGCCACACCACCGAGCTGCCCGCTTCCCCGAACTGTACTTCCAGAATATGCGGAAAGTAGTCCTTCAGGCTTTCGATGTGCGACACGATGTAAATCTGTCGAAACTGCTCCTGCAGGTAGTTGAGCGCGAGCATCATTTCGAGGCGGCGCTCCTCGTCCTGGCTGCCAAAAATTTCGTCGAAAGCCAGGAAACCGATGCCTTGCTCGGCGCCGCTGAGGTCCATGATGGCCTTGGTGATCGCGATGCGCAGGCAGAAATTGGCCAGGTCCACTTCGCCGCCCGAGAAGCGTTCGATGGGGTAAAAAATACCGCCGTCGGCAATGGTGAATTCGAAATTTTCGTCCACCCGAAGGCTTTCGTATTTGCCCTTGGTGATGCGGCTGAACAAATCGCTGGCCTCGCGCGAAATGCCGGGACTGACTTTCTCCAGAATTTCAAGTTTGAACGTGCCGAGCATATCGGAGAGCTTGCGCAACAGGTCGGCTTCGGCGATCTGGTCGCTGATGCGGCTTTTGATGCGCGCGTCGGCGCGCAGTTTTTCACGGTCCTGTTCGAGGCGGCTGCGCCGTTCGAGGCTGTTTTTTTCCAGCGTCCGCACCGTCTCCGACTGGGCGTTGAGTGTATCGGCGAAGGATGTAAGCGCCTGTTTGGCGGCATGGTAAGCGGCTTCTTCGTAGCCGACTGCGGCGCGTTCGGCGGTTTTGGCGGCGATATTTTTTTCAGCTTCCGCGATGCCCGCAGCGGCGGTTTGCAGGGCGGCCTGGGCAGCGGGCAGTTCGCGGGCGACGTAGTTTTCCTCTTTGGAAAATTCGAGGTAGCGCGGTTCCAGCGCGGCTAACCGGGTGCGCAGCGCGGAATATGTCGCCTCGTCGAACACCACCTCGCCGATCTCGCGCAGGATGGCCTCGTCGGCAAGCAAGCGTTTTTCCAATTGCTGCTGCCGGGCCTCCGCAACGGTCTTTTGGCGGGCCACCTCGGCCAGGCGGGTCTGCTCCCGGGACAAGGCCTCCACTTCGTCGCGCACGGCATCCTGCCGTTGTTTGAGCGACTTGCCCGCCTCCACCACAACCGCTTGCTCCTTTTTCAGCGATTCCAACCGGCTCGTTTGCAGGGTATTGATTTCTTGTTCAAGTTCGGCGAGCGTGTGTTCGTAACCTTCGAGCAGGGGCTGGAGGCACGTAGGGCAGGCGCCGCCGCGGCCCAGGGCGCGCAGGTTGGCCAGCTTGTCGTTGCGCTCCCGAATCCCCGCCTCAATGCCGCCGATCTGCTGCCTGAACGCGCCAAGTTCCTGGCGTTTGGCCTCCAGCGCCGCCTCCAGTGCCCGGATGAGTTGTTGTTTTTCCACCAAATCTGCGTCCACCCGGGCGCGGCCGGCCAACTGCGTTGTCAGGGCGGCCACTGCCGCCAAACCGGTTTTGATTTCCTCCAGCGTTTCGGCAATCTTGGACAGGCGGGCCTGGCGGTTGGTGTGCTTTTTCTGTGTTTCCTCCAGTACCTCCAGGCTTTTTTTCTCCGACAGGTACGCCGAAAATGCGTCCCGCTGCCCGTCCAGTTTTTCTTGTTGCAAGCGTAAATCGCGGATTTTATGCTCCAGGGCGTCCTTTTGGACAGAAAGGCCGGCGAGGCGCTCGCGCCACTGGCTGAGGTCGCGGCTCAGCGCATTGAAGCGCCCCAGTCGTTGCTCGGCTTCTTCAAATTTTAGTTTTTCCGCCCGGTATTGTTCCTCTACGGCCTTCAGTTGGCGGTTTTCCGCTTCCAGCGTCGCTGTTGCTGTTTCCAGCGCCTGTTCGTTGGCGGATATTTCCGTTTGAATGGCCTGCACGTCTGCCTCGGGCATGAGGTTCTGCTCTTGCCCGAGGATCCGGTTTTTCAGGTCGCGGATATCGGTGTTGATCTTTCCTTGTATGTCGTCGAGGCGGTCGAGACCGAGCATGCGGCGCACGATCTTGCGGCGCTCCTCCTTGCTGGCATTGGTCAGTTCGTCCAGTTCTTTCTGGCCGGAAAAGACCGAGCGTTTGAAGGCGTCCCGCTCGATATGAAGCACCTGCACAAGCTCGTCGTTTACCGCCGAAACGCCCTTGGCGACCAGGGTGTCGTTTTTGTACAACTCGGCGCCAACCGTCATGGTTTTGCCGCGAAACTCCCGCCGCACGCGGTACAATGTTTCCCCGATGGTAAAATCCAGTTCGAGCAATACCGTAGCCTTCGGGTCGGCGAAAGCCGAGCGCACGAGTGCCTTGTTGCTCTCGTCGCGCCCAAACAGGCAGTACAAAATGGCTTCAAAAATGGTGGACTTTCCCGCCCCGTTTTTGCCGATAATACCCACCAGCCCTTCCCTGAAATCGAGGGAAAGGCTGGTGTATTGTTTGTAGTTTTGGAGAAGGAGGCGATTGAGAATCATGCGGAACAAAAGTAGGGGCTTTTTGCCGTCCTGTTTCAATCTTGATCACCGCCTTTCACGACTTGTTTATTTGTTTGCTAGTACAATTTTGTATGCGGCCTGTCCGCGCTCCGTCCGAATCAGCAGGGTGTACAAACCGTCGGCCAACGGCGACCAGTCCAGCGGCACCTGTTTTTGCCAATTCGAGTTTTGTTCCCAAACCCTTCTGCCAGTGGCATCAAATACCACGAAACGCAAACTCGAACCGGCCAAATCGGCGGGTAATACCACGTACACCGCGCCCGAAGTCGGATTCGGATATACTGCCACGAGATCGGCCCAGTCCGGCGTATCGGTACCTACCAGGTCGTCCACTACGAACGGCCCGGCCGTCGAAGTACAGCCGGCGGCATCGGTGACAAGGAGGGTGTACGCGCCGGCACCCACGCCGGTAAGGTCTTCCGTGGTGGATACGGTTTGTCCATTGCGCTGCCATTCGTAGGTGTAACCCGGCTGGCTTCCGCCCACGCTCACTTGTACGCTGCCGACGCTCTGGCCGGCAATATCGTGTACAATAGCGTTGAGCGTCACGGCAATCGGCGTGAGGACAGTAACGGTAAACGAGCAGGATCCCACGTTGCCGCTTGCATCGGTGAAGGTGTACTCGGTGACGGTAGCGCCTACGGGGAATTGCGATCCGCTGGGCAGGCCCTGCACGAGGTCAAAAAAGCCGCCGAGCATCAGGCAGTTGTCCGTGGCTACCGGAGCCAGGTACTGCACCGTGCGGTTATCGGCACAACGCAGAACGTTCTGCGGACATTCCACCTGAGGAGGCAGGTTGTCTATGATTGTGACCGGGATGGTCAGTTCGGCACTATTGCCTGCTACATCGAAAACAGTGATGGTGACCGGATGTGTGCCGATTTGCAGGCAGTCGAAACTGCCCGGAACGATTTCAGCGTCATCCAGGGTACAGTTATCCGTTGCGGTCACGCCGAGGTTTTGCAAGGTCAGGCTGATAACGCCCGCCGGGCCAAGCGGCAGCGTCACCGGGCCGCCCAGGACGACCGGCGGCTCCAGGTCGGTGGCCGTTATGGTAACCGACAGGGTCGCAGTGCAACCATTTTCGTCGGTCGCAGTGGCTGTATGCACGCCTGCAGGAAGGGCAACAGCCAGGGGCCCTTGCTCGCCGTTGTTCCAGGAAACCGAGATACTTCCGGTGCCACCGGCAGACAGTACCTCAGCCACGCCATCAGGGATGCCGGGGCAAGAGGCGTTGACCACGGCGATTGGTATGATCGTCAGCAGGGGCGGCTCGTTCAGCGTGGTGGAGGCGGTAAACTGGCAGCCGTTGGCGTCGGTGACAACTACGGTGTAGTTTCCGGCAACCAGGCCCTGCGCCGTTTCTTCGGTGGCATCATTGCTCCACTGGAAGGTAAACGGTCCAACGCCGCCCAATGGCATGGCGGTAGCGGAACCGTCGGAACCGCCGTGGCAGGCCGGATTCATGCCGGCCAGATCAGCTGCCAGGTCGCACGCGCCACCAAAAATTTCAACAGTTTGCTCGGCGGTGCAGCCGTTGGCATCCGTGACGGTCACGGTGTAAAATCCCGAAGACAAGCCGGTAATTGTTTGTTCCATCGAGCCGCCGTTCCATTGGAAGGTGTAGGGCGGGGTGCCACCGTCGGGGCTGGCCGTGGCAGTACCGTCGTTGCCGCCCTGTACGGTGGGCGCAGTACTCGTGGCATTCGGTACCAACGCAGCGGGCTGCCCGACTGTGCCACTTACTTCGGCAGTGCAACCGGTACCGTCGGTGACCACCACTGTGTAGGCGCCGGCGATCAGATTTCCGACTGTGGGTGTCGTGGCGCCGTTGTCCCAGAGGTACGTGTACGCACTATTTCCACCGAGGGCCGCTACGCTGATCATGCCGTCGGCAGCGCCGAAACAGGTTGCATCGGATTGTTCGTCCAGCGTCGCTTCCACCGGATCGTACCGGCTTACCGTACTTTGAGCGGTGGCGGTGCAGCCGTTTGCTGTATTGGTTGCCAGCAGGGTATAGGCGCCGGGAGCATCAATGACTGGTTCGAGGGTGTTGGCGCCGCTGAGGATATTGCCACCGGCGGAGGCGGTCCACTGGTACGAAAAATTGCCCGATGCAGCATTTTGTGCTTGCAAAACCAGTGTAGTTAGTATGCAGTTGAGCGTTTGAGGCGGCGCAATACCGATCTCCGGCTGCGCAAGGTCTTCCCCTGCTGAAACAGAAACCTCGGCCGTACAGCCGTTTGTCAGGTCTGTTGTCAGCAAGGTGTAGGTTCCAGGGGCGTCAATAGCAGGTTGAAGCGTGTTTTGCCCGCTGAGGATATTCCCGCCGGCGGAGGCCGTCCACTGGTAGGAGAAATTGCCCGAAGGGGCATCGTTTTGTCCTTGCAAAAATTGCTGCGTCACGACGCAGGTGAATGGGGCCGCCGCAGCGACAGATACCGACGGTGGCGTATTATTCAACGCAACTACGGCAAAATCGGTCGCTGTGCAGCCGTTGTCGGGATTTGACAGCCAGAGTTGGTACGTGCCGGGCTGGTCCACGGTGGGTGTGGGTGAATTGGCGCCACTGACGATATTGCCGTCGGCAGTTGTCCACAAGTAGGTTAGCGCAGGGTCGTTGGTGGAGCCGTTGGCATTGAGCTGCACCGCTTCGGAGACACAGTTGAGCGCCCCGGGGGCATTGGCGACGGCGACTATGGCATCGAGATCTGCCTCTATCTGCACAGAGTCAGAGGCCACGCAACCGCTCAATGTATCGGTAAGCAACAAGGTGTACCATCCGGGCGCATTGACCGTTGGGCCGGGTGTATTGGCACCGCTGACGATATTGCCTTCCACGGTTGTCCACAAATAAGTTCTGTGGATGTTGGAGGTATCCTCGGCGGCAGTCAGCACCACCAACGGCGTGAGGCAGGAGACCGCTCCGGCGGGACCTATTTCCGCCAGCGGCGGTATAGTGTTGGCCGTCACCAGCACGGTATCGGTGGCGGTGCAGAAGTTTGCTGCATTGGTTACTTTCAGAACATACATGCCTGCCGTGTCGGCCAGAGCGATGATACTGTCCTGACCGGCAACGATATTTCCGTCCGGCGTTGTCCAGTCGTAAAAGATACCAATGCCGGAAGTGGACCCCAGTCCGGACAAAACGGACGCCGGCTGCAAGCAAGTGATCGGGTTGCCATTGGCTACTACGACGGGCGGTATGGTGTCGGCTTCGACATCTCGTTCTGCGACGGATGTGCAACCCGTAGCGAGGTCGGTGACCAACAGGGTGTAGGTTCCGGGGGCATTGATCTGGGCATTTTTACTGGTGGCGCCGCTCAGGATATTGCCGCCGTTGCCGGCCGTCCACTGATAGGAGAGGTTCCCACCGGGGCCGGCGCCGGCCAGGAGTGTCATTTGTTTCTGAACGCAATTGAGCGTTTGGGTGGCGGTAATCCAGGTCGTAAGCTGGTTAACCGCTTCCACGGTAACTACCGTAGCGGTGGACGAGCAGTTGGTGTAATTACCATCGTCCAGGGTAACGGTTAGGGTGTAGGAGCCGGGGGCATCCACCATCGGGTTCAGGGTGTTATCGCCGGATACGATGTTGCCGTCGGGGGTTGTCCATTGGTAGGTGACAAATGGCCCGGCCGAGGAGCCTGCTCCGCTGAGGGTAATTGCATGGTTTTCGCAGGCATGAAGTGAGGGTGGCGGGGCGACAACGGCCTGAACGGAGGTCAGATGCACCGTCATGGAGTCTTCTACTTTGCAGAGCGGCGCCATAAAAAGGTCGTCAATAGCCAAAGCGCCTGTGAAACCTAATATATTGGGTTGAATGATCGTAACCAGGGCATTTACGTTGCTTCCGCTATCCCAAAAACCGGAAAAGCGCCCCCAAACGCAATTCATCGGCGGGACATAACTGGTTATCAGTTGTCCATTAATATACAGCCTAACATAACCCTTGGAAAGAAACCGTGTCGCCCAGCCGGAAATAAAATACTTGGTATCCGATTCGATCGGAACATTTTGAGACCACAATACTTGATCCGTAGAACTGGGGCTGTTTGCGAGCATAAGCCCCGAGCCTGTGGTATGATCGCCACAAGCGGGGTAGAGCGGGTTTGCATCACTTGGCTTTTGCAGTACGTCGTACCTCGACGGAAGCTTGAGGTCGCCCGGACTGTACTTGTATTCCGATGTAAATGCTGTATTTCCCTGTTCAAAATCCGGGTTTTGGATCAGGTTGATGGATGAATCCAATGCCCATGCGTATAGTTTAAAGGTGGTAGTTTTATCAACCGTTACAAACGGATTTTTCTGATTTGAAGGGAACCCTTCCCAGTTAAACACCCGGGGCAAACCCTGAACATCGCCGGATAGCTGAAGGGTTACGGGACTTTGGTTGCAGAAATACCGGTCTTCTCCGGCATCTACTTCTACCGGGCACGCGGCCGTCTTGGACAAATCGGGCTGATCATAGGATTTTTTTTGACGTGCGCCGGGGGATTGTCCTGCAAGGGCCCCGACAAGGGCAAGTTTACAGATCAGGATGATGAAAAAGCGGGACAAAAGGAGGTAAGTTGCTTTCATGCTTAAGGCTAATTTTATTGAAAATCAGAAACAATGATGGGTTTAGTCGGGTTAAATCCAGATAAATGCGATGCAAAAAAGCATATTTGTATTCAATACTTCTATGGACAAAAAAGGCCTCATAATACATTTTTTGGGATACTTTTGAGAGGTGCTGTGTAGCTTAATTTGTCCTTACAAGCGAAATATCCGGGAGAATAAGGCCAAAATAAGGGGACATTTTTTTTCAATTTACGCTTGCCGCTTATGCATTTCAAACAATTACTGGAGCAGCTTTCTTCGCTTTCTCAACAAGAACGGGGACGCCTGCGCCTTTTTGTTGCATCGCCGTATTTCTCCAAACGAGAAAAAACGGAGCATCTGGAGGCGTTACTGATAATCTGTTTATCTGCTCTTGAAACGCCGGTTGAACGCATCCCGGACAAGCAAGCCGTGTATGTCGCGCTGTTTCCGGATGCGCCTTTCGTGCGGGGGAAACTGGAGCAGCGCGTACGTCACCTGCAAGAATTGATCAAACAATTTCTGGTCATAGAACAGACGATGAAACCTGAGAACGAACCGGATCGTCAGCTTTTATTAGCCAAAGAATTCCAAAATCGGGGGCTTCTGACGCACAGTGGTCAGGCGTTGAAAGCAATGCAGCATGCACTCGATTTATGCGACCAACCCGATGCAAATTATTATCTGCGAAAATTGCGACTTACACTTCAAAAACACACCCAGGTCGTTTTAAAGCCGGCTAAAAATATTCAATTTGATCTGGAGCAAGGAAGCAGAGCGTTGTATTTGCTCTTCCATACGTTCAAACTGGAACTTGATATCGTAACCCAATCCGTAAACTATCGTATTGCCGCACAGCCTGCCGGTCAGCAGGGATCAATACTGGATGACATTCCTTTTTACCCGGATATTGCGCAGGACGACCCGCTGCTGTACCTCAGTACCAGGTACATGAGCTTGTTTAAACGAACAGAACCGGACGAGCAGTTACTCCATCAATTTATTCAGGCGCTACGAGAACGGGAACACCGATTGTCTTCCAATGAGGTCAAACGCGCCTGGACGATGGCCCGGAATATCGCGACACACTGGCAAAACCTCTGTAAGGAAAAAGTCTATGGGCGCATTTATTTAGAAATTACCCTCGAAAATCTTTCGCGGGGACTGCTTCATTACAACGACAATATCCTGCACTATACGCTCGAATCTATATGTAAGGCAGCCCTGGAGATGGGTTTGCCGGAATTGTCCTATCGGGTGCTTTCCGAGCACCGGGGTCGGATAATCGGTGAGCCGGCAGATGAGCCGTTTTATCGTTACAACCTGGCGCGGCACCAGTTATACGTCGGCAATTTGGAAGAAGCGCTGGACGTGCTTCCACACAATATGCCGGACGAAAGCTACCTTCTACACCTCAAAGTGCTCGAAATCCAAATCCTGTACGAACTCAACTCAAGTCTGCTACTCTATCGGATGGATGCGCTGCGGCTTTTTATCCGACGCAAAGGATCTACATTTTTTCCACCACAACGCTTGTTGAAGGCCCGCCGCTTTCTGAATATTCTTGCCCGAATATGCCGCTGCCCCGATGGAAATATTCAACGAACCCAGGATATCATTGCCCAAATACAAAATCCCCCTTACACTCTGGAGTATTACTGGCTGTTGAGAAAAACTGCCGAGAAGGAGTCCATATGAGCACACATTATTTCTGAAACATTCAACTATTCTTGCCCATGCACTTTCGTTACCTGCTTCCGATTCTTTTTTGCGCACTGTCGCCCGGTATTTTTGCCCAGATCAACTTCGTCAATCAAACCAATCTGCTCATCCCGGCCATACACTACAGCGGTATTCCTGTTGCTGTACTGGATATGAACGGCGACAGCCGCGACGACATCGTCCGCCTGAATCTGGGAATCCACCTGGCCATCGAATACCAAACTGCCCCGGGTATGTCTTTTGGCCACCAAACCATCGGCAGTATGTCGCTGCTGGAGCAATGGGGTATGTGCGCCGCCGATATTGACAACAACGGCAGGCCGGATATCCTGGTTGCCGGCGCATACGACGGCATCCGAACCGTAATGGCCAATGCAGACGGCTCGGCTTACCACATCGTTCAGTACGACGACCCGCCGACGTTTGCGCAGGCGGTCAATTTTGCCGGCATCAATGCCGACAACTGGCTCGACGCGTTCATTTGCAACGACGACGGCACCTCGCAGGTGTTTTTGAATACCGCCGACGGCCTGGGTTCGCTCGCATTTACCCCCCAGGCCATGCCCCTCTCCACGGTGCCGGTCTCCGATGATTCGGGAAACTACGGCTCTGTTTGGTGCGACGTGGACAACGACAACGACCCCGATCTGTACATGTCCAAATGCCGGAGCGGCGTAACCGATCCCGCCGATGGACGCCGTATCAACCAGCTTTTCCGAAACAACAACGACGGAACCTATACCCAGGACACCACCAACACGTCCGGCCTGCGCATCGGCGCCCAGAGCTGGGCATCCGATTTTGGCGATATAGACAACGACGGCGATTTCGACTGCTTCGTCATCAACCACTACGAACCTTCCCAGCTGCTGGAAAACGACGGCTCGGGGCATTTCACCGATATTTCGGCAACCGCGTTTCCGGACAGCATAAACGGATTCGGCTTTCAAGCCATTTTTCGCGATTTTGACAACGACGGTTTTGTGGATATTCTCTTTGCCGGCACCCGACACTACCTGCTCCGAAACAACGGCGACAAAACCTTCTCCTCCGTGCCCATTCTGGACGCCAAAATGATGCGGACATTTGCTTTGGGCGACCTGAACAGCGACGGATTTCAGGACATATATGCCGGCTACGCGGCATCTATCCCCGATGCGCTGTGGCTTAATGCCGGCAACGGCAACCATTTTTTCGGACTGACGCTGCGCGGTGTACAGAGCAATCGCAGCGCTGTTGGCGCCAAGGTTTCGCTGTACAGCGCTCTCGGCACACAGGTGCGGGAAGTGCGCTCCGGAGAAAGTTATGGCATTATGAATTCCCTGCGCGCACACTTCGGCATGGGGCAGACTACGGAAATTGACTCGGTGGTCATCCGCTGGCCTTCGGGCACGGTGGATGTACTGCACGCGCCTACGGTGGATCAATACATAGTGCTGGAAGAAGGCGGATGCGTCGTTCCGCCCGTGCGGCTGGAGGCTGACGGCAGTACGTTTTTTTGCTCCGGCGACAGCGTTACGCTCGCAGTTCAACAACCCTACACTGCCTATATTTGGAATACCGGCGCCGGCGGCGCGGCACTTATAGCCAATACGAGCGGGCTGTACGAGGTCACGGTAACTACGGCAGCAGGGTGTACTGCGGTGTCCGAGCCGGTACAGGTTACTGTTTTAGTACCTGATCTGCCCGTACCGATGCCTGATACCGTGGCGGTTGGGGCCTCGGCCACACTCACGGCCACCGGAAATCAGCCGATCTGGTACGATGCCCAAACGGGGGGCATGCCCATAGATACCGGAAACACCTTCGTCACCCCGCCGCTCTCGGTAACCACCACCTACTGGGTGGCCAACAACGCATTTTTTGAAACGCCTGGCTACCTGTGCCTGAGCGAGCGGGTGCCCGTGACGGCTGTAGTGGACACGACGCTGGTGGCTGCGCCGGAGCTCAACACCGACCGGGACCTGCGGATTTATCCGAATCCGGCGGCCAGCGCATTCCAGATGGAATGGGCGTCTTTCGCCGGCGGCGACCTGCGCCTGACGCTTCGCAATAGTGCCGGCAAGGAAGTTTGGACGCGTATGCTCCGCGACTTGCCTTCCGGCCCGTTAGTGCAAAACATCCTGGTCGGCGACCGGCCCGCCGGGGTATATTGGTTCGCGCTGGAAACAAAAGACGGGGTAACGCGGAGAAAAGTAGTCTTGCAGCCGTAGAACTTTAATCCCGGTGTCTTTCAGTTGGGGGGCAAAGCGTACCTTAGCCGAAACAATACCCGGGCATACTTGCCCGGCCTTCATTCACCAAACCATTCTATTGTATGACACCTCTATTGGTTATTAGCATCCTGGCCGTTCTGGTCATCATGTCGGCCGTCAAAGTCGTTCCGCAGCAAACTGCTTACGTGGTAGAACGCCTCGGCAAATTTTACGCCGTGCTGGAGCCCGGCATCAACTTTATTATTCCTTTTCTGGACCGCTCCGCCTACCGGCACAGCCTCAAAGAGCAGGCTTATGACATCCCGGAGCAAATTTGTATCACGAAAGACAACGTGCAAGTGCAGGTGGACGGCGTCATTTTTCTTCAGGTGGTGGATCCGAAAACGGCGTCTTACGGCGTCAACAACTACCTTTTTGCGGTGACGCAGCTGGCTCAAACGACCATGCGTTCCGAAGTAGGCAAAATTGACCTCGACCGTTGTTTCGAGGAGCGTTCCACGATCAACCGCCAGGTGGTCAACGCCATTGACGAAGCCGCTATCGGCTGGGGGGTAAAAATCCTGCGCTACGAGATCAAAAATATTTCCCCGCCGCAGTCGGTGCTGCACGCCATGGAAAAGCAGATGCAGGCCGAGCGTGAAAAACGCGCCCGTATCCTCCAGTCGGAAGGTGAAAAGCAATCGGCGATCAATGTGGCCGAGGGACAAAAACAACAGGTTGTGCTTGAATCTGAAGCTATACAATTGCGCCAGATCAACGAGGCCAACGGTCAGGCCGAGGCAATCCGCGCGGTAGCGGCAGCTACGGCGGAGGCCCTTACCAAAGTGGCGCACGCGACGCAGGAAAAGGGCGGTTTTGAAGCCGTGCAGTTGCGCGTAGCCGAGCAACTGGTGGAGCAGTTTGGCAACCTGGCCCGCACCAACAACACGCTCATCCTGCCGGCTAATTTCGGCGATATGGCATCCATGATCGCCGGTGCGATGTCGGTAGTCAAACAACAGTCTGACAAAAAATAACCAAGGAGGTACAAATGGAATTTTCAGGATCGGCCCAGATGTGGGTTATCATTGCAGCAGTCGCACTCATTGCCGAGCTGTTCACGGTATCGTTCTTTTTCGTCTTTCTCGCTGCCGGAGCGGCCATTACCGCCGTGCTGACCTGGCTAGGCATCACGCCGAATACGGTGAGCCAGCTGGTTTGTTTTACGCTGGTTTCCCTGGCATCACTTGCACTGTTTCGGCGCTACGCGCTGTCTCTTTTCGGTAAAAACGAAAAGGTGGACAAGTACCAGGATTTTGTTGGACACCGCGCCACGGTGTCGGTAGCCATACCGGCCAACGGCGAAGGAAAAATACACTACCGCGGCACCGAATGGATCGGGCTGAGCCACAATGGGCAGCCGCTTCCGGAAGGCACCGTCGTGGTGGTAAAACGGATGGACGGCATCCGCGTGGTGGTAGAGGAAAAAGGTTGAGAAGGGTTGAGAGAAAAGGTTGAGATGGTTGAGAGAAAAGGTTGAGATGGTTGAGATGGTTGAGAGAAAAGGTTGAGGGGGTTGAGAAAAGTTGGACGACCTCGCCCAATTTCTCTCAACCTTCTCAACCTTTTCTCTCAACCTTTTCCTCAACCCCCTCAACCTTTTCTCTCTACCATCTCAACTCCCTCAACCTGAAATT
>JBGSKO010000122.1:0-13799 GCA_041741155.1 Saprospiraceae bacterium
GCTGGTGCAGCCGGCACACAGCCACAACAACCCGGCGGCACCGCCAGTGACGCCGAACGCCGCAAACGCAAGCGTAAAAAAATTCAGCAGCCCATCACGGCCGCTTCCATTCAGGCGTCGCTGACCAGCAACCAGGGCGATAAAAAAGGCCGTCCTAAACCCGGCGACTCCAAAGAGGTTTCCCAAAAGGAAATCGAAGATCAGATCAAAAAGACCATGACCCGCATGGGCGCCGGCGCCAGCCGCAAGCGCCAAAAAATGCGCCGTGACAAACGTGATAATATCCGCGAACGCGCTGAACGCGCCGAACTAGCCGACAACGAAAAAATACTGCAGGTAACGGAGTTCGTCTCCGTGTCCGACCTGGCTTCGCTGATGAGCGTCAAACCCGCCGACATCATCAAAGCCTGTATGTCGCTCGGCATCTTTGTTTCCATCAATCAACGCCTCGATGCTGAAATCATCGAAGTCGTAGCCAGCGAATTTGGCTACGAAGTCGAATTCATCAGTGCCGAAGAACAGGTAGAGGTTGAGGAAGAAGAAATGGACAATCCGGACGACCTGCGCCCGCGCCAACCGATCGTAACCGTCATGGGCCACGTGGACCACGGTAAAACGTCCTTGCTCGACTATATCCGTAAAGCCAAAGTGGCCGAAGGCGAAGCCGGCGGTATCACTCAGCACATCGGCGCTTACGAAGTTATGGTGGACGATGGCGACAGCACCAAACGTATCACGTTCCTCGATACGCCCGGTCACGAAGCCTTTACCGCTATGCGTGCACGGGGCGCCAAAGTAACCGACATCGCTATTATCGTCATAGCCGCCGACGACAGCATCATGCCGCAAACCCGCGAGGCCATCAGCCACGCACAAGCTGCCGGTGTTCCGCTCGTCTTTGCCATCAATAAAATTGACAAGGCCGGCTCCGACCCCGAACGTATCAAAAACGAGCTTGCCCAAATGAACCTGCTCGTGGAAGAGTGGGGTGGCAAGTACCAAAGCCAGGATATCTCTGCCAAACAGGGCCTCAACGTGGATAAACTCCTCGAAAAAGTCCTGCTCGAAGCGGAATTGCTCGACCTGAAAGCCAATCCTACACGCCGGGCTACAGGCACGGTACTGGAGGCATCGCTTGACAAAGGCCGCGGTTATGTGACCAAAATTCTGGTTGAAAACGGCACCCTGAACGAAGGCGACCCGATCATCGCCGGCGAATACTCCGGCAAGGTGAAAGCCATGTTCAACGAACGCGGCAAAAAGATCAAACTTGCCGGACCCGCTACACCCGTACTCGTGCTCGGCCTCGGCGGCGCACCACAGGCAGGTGAAAAAATCAAGGAAACCGCAACCGAAGGGGAAGCCCGCGAAATTGCAACCAAGCGCTCCCAGATTATTCGCGAACAGGCAAACCGCGCCAACAAGCGTATCAGCCTCGAAGAAATCGGACGCCGCCTCGCACTGGGTAACTTCAAAGAACTCAACCTCATCGTCAAAGGCGACGTGGACGGTTCTATCGAAGCCCTTAGCGACTCGCTCATCAAACTGTCCATGGAGAAAATCCAGGTCAACGTCATCCACAAGGCCGTCGGCCAGATCGTGGACAGCGACGTGATGCTGGCCTCCGCTTCCGATGCCATCATCATCGGCTTCCAGGTGCGCCCCTCGCTCACCGCCCGCAAACTGGCCGAAAAAGAAGGCGTGGAAATCAAACTCTACTCCATCATCTACGAAGCCATCGAGGAAGTCAAAGCCGCTATGGAGGGTATGTTGGAACCGACCAAAGAGGAGGAAATCACCGGACAAGCCGAAGTGCGCGAAGTGTTCAAAATTTCCAAAGTGGGCACGGTCGCCGGCTGTATTGTACAGGAAGGCAAGATTTCCCGCAACCAGTATGTGCGCATCATCCGCGATGGTATCGTCACGTACCCGGTACACGAAGGCCAACACGCCGAACTCACTTCGCTCAAGCGCTTCAAGGAAGACCAGAAGGAAGTACGCGCCGGTCTCGAGTGCGGTATGACCGTTCGAAACTTCAACGACATCAAAGTGGGCGACGTCATCGAATCTTATGTGATCAAAGAGGTGAAGCAAACCCTGTAAAACAGTTTTTGCCGGCACCCAAACCGTATAAATTTTCCAAAAATGCCTTTGCCCTACCAGCGAAGGCATTTTTGTTGAAACTCAAAACTCAAAACTGTGAAAGGTATCATACTCGCCGGCGGTCTTGGAACCCGCCTCTATCCGCTGACACTCGCCGTGAGCAAACAGCTCATGCCCGTGTACGACAAACCCATGATCTACTACCCGCTCAGCACCCTCATGCTGGCGGGCATCCGCGATGTACTCATCATTTCCACGCCCTACGATCTACCCAAGTTCCACCAACTCTTCGGCGACGGCAGTGCGCTGGGCATGAACTTCTCCTACGTGGAGCAGCATGTCCCCAACGGACTCGCACAAGCCTTCGTACTCGGCGCCGACTTCATCGGCGCCGACCCGGCTGCGCTCATTCTTGGCGACAATATTTTCTACGGCGCCGGCCTCGGCGAAATGGTGCGCTCCTGCGCCAACCCCGCCGGTGGCATCATCTTCGCCTATCAGGTAGCCGACCCCGAACGCTATGGTGTGGTAGAATTTGACCAGAACAACCGGGCACTCAGCATCGAGGAAAAACCGGCCAAACCCAAAAGCCACTTCGCGGTGCCCGGTTTGTATTTTTATGACAATTCTGTGGTGGAAATCGCCCGAAACCTCGCGCCCAGTCCCCGCGGCGAATACGAAATCACCGACGTGAACCGCCACTACCTCGCTCAGGGCAAACTGCAAGTGCGCGCGATGGGCCGCGGCTACGCGTGGCTCGACACCGGCACCCACGAATCGCTCATGCAGGCCGGACAGTTTGTGCAAGCCATCGAAAGCCGGCAGGGACTCAAAATCGGTTGCATCGAGGAGGTTGCCTGGGAAATGGGCTTCATCAACGATGCTGAACTGGAAAAGCTCGGGCAGAAATACCTGAAGAGTGGCTACGGGGAGTATTTGTTGAATTTGTTGAAGCACCATTGATATGGAGATCCTTTTTGGCCTGCTCATCCTCGTCCTCCTCGCAGTGGCCCTGCTCAACCGCCGCCGCGAAAAGAAAACCTGGCTCCGCGAAGAACGCTACGACGAGAGCGGTAACTGGATAGACAAACGCGCCGGCGAGCGCGGCACCTACGGTTCCCTCGACGCCGAACGCGAGGCCGAACGCCACACTCTCACCCGCCAGGGCCGCATCAACGACCTGGCGCTCGACATCCGCAACTTCGCCTTCGAGCACATACCCGGGTTTCACGAACGCAGCACCGCCGACATCAAAGCCTTCACCACCGAAGCCCGCGATCGGGCAAATCAGCTGTTTTTCGCCATCGAAGCGCTAAAAACCGGACAAATGCCGGAAACGCCGGACACAGCGCCCGACGATCCCCGCACCCAGGCCTTGAAAAAGTGTATCCTGAATTTTTCCTACGAGCACTACCCGTGGTTGCTGGACCAGGACCTGGAGGCTATCCAACAACTCGACCGCTACGTGGCGGTTATCGCACAAAACCTGTTGGCAAAAGCAAACCACTGATCGCATCGGGGAGCATATTCGCGAAGCGGAGCCTATCCCGCCCCTGCCCTTTTGCCACCCTGCTTGCTGCCAATTTGGCAATAATTCGCACCATTTCCCAAATGGAATGAAATGTGCAGCCCCCCGCCTTTCCCCGACGTCAAAACCCTACCTTTGCACCATATTTTGGGTTGCTGGTTAGATGGTTGGAAGGTTTCTGGTTAGGTTACGAAATAACAAACCAGAAACCCTCCAACCTTCTAACCTTCCAACCAGAAACCTTCAAACCTTGAGCATAAAATGTTAAGTTTACTCAAAAAAATACTCGGCACCAAGCAAGACCGCGACATGGGCAAGTACCAGGGCGCGGTGGAAGAGGTCAACCGACACTTCGCGGCATATCAAAACCTGTCCAACGACGACCTGCGTCGCAAAACCCTCGAGTTCCGCGAGCGTATCCAGGATTACCTGAAAAATATTGACACCGAAATCGCAAGCGTCAATCAGCAAGCGCTTGACGCAACAGACTTCCACGACAAGGAAGACCTGTTCAAAGAGGTGGACGACCTGCGCAAACAACGCGACAAAGCCCTCGAAGAAGCGCTGCTCGACGTTTTGCCCGAAGGCTTCGCCGCCGTTAAAGAGGCCAGCCGCCGTTTTTCCCAAAATGAAGAACTCGTCGTCACCGCCACCGACCACGACCGCTACCTCGCCACACAGCCCGGCAAAACATATATCCGCATAGAAGGCGATAAAGCCATCTGGAAAAACCGCTGGATGGCTGCCGGCGGCGAAGTAACCTGGAACATGGTACACTACGACGTGCAGCTCATCGGCGGCATGGTATTGCACGACGGCAAAATCGCCGAGATGGCCACCGGCGAGGGCAAAACCCTCGTGGCTACCCTGCCCGCCTACCTTAACGGCGTAGCGGGCGAAGGCGTACACATTATTACCGTCAACGACTACCTCGCCCGACGCGACCAGGAATGGGTAGGCCCGATATACGAGTTCCTCCTGCTCACGGTGGACTGCATTGACAAGCACCGGCCGCACTCCCCCGAACGCATCCGCGCCTACCAGTGCGACATCACCTTCGGCACCAATGCCGAATTTGGCTTCGACTACCTGCGCGACAACATGGTCATCAGTCCCGAAGAACTCGTGCAGCGCAAGCACCACTACGCGATTGTGGACGAAGTGGACTCCGTGCTCATTGACGATGCCCGTACGCCGCTCATCATCTCCGGCCCCGTTACCCGCGGCGCCGAAGACCAGGAGTACATGGACCTGAACCCCGCCGTGAAACGCCTCATAGATGAACAGGCTAAAATCGCCGGTCAATTTTTAACAGAAGCCCGAAAACTCTACGCCGACGGCAGAAAAAACGTGGAAGAAGGCCAGGCCGGCATGGCGCTGCTGCGCGCCCACCGCGCCCTGCCCAAATACCGCCCGCTCATCAAATTCCTCAGCGAAGAGGGCGTGAAAGTGCTGCTCCAGAAATCCGATGACTACTACATGCAGGAAAACAACAAACGTATGCCCGAGGTGGACCGCGAACTGTTGTTTGTCATCGAAGAGAAAAAACGCAGCGTCGAACTTACCGACAAAGGCATCGAGTTCCTCAGCCGCTTTAACAACGACTCCTCGTTTTTCGTACTGCCCGATATCGGCATCGAATTGGTCAATATTGACCAAAACGCCGAGCTGGATGTCAACCAGAAAAAAGAAGCCAAAGAACGCCTCTCGCAGGACTACGGCATAAAAAGCCGTCGCATACACGCCATCCACCAGTTGCTCAAGGCGTACGCGATGTTTGAAAAAGACAACGAGTACATCGTGACGCCCGAGGGGGAAGTCAAAATCGTGGACGAGCAGACCGGCCGCGTCATGGAAGGGCGCCGCTACTCCGACGGCCTGCACCAGGCCCTCGAAGCCAAGGAAAATGTGAAAGTGGGCGAGATCACACAAACCTACGCCACTGTTACCCTGCAGAACTACTTCCGCATGTACCACAAACTGGCAGGTATGACCGGTACCGCCGAAACGGAAGCCAAGGAGCTGTGGGATATTTACAAACTCGACGTGGTGGTGATCCCCACCAACCGCAAAATCGTGCGCGACGACCGCGACGACCTCGTGTTCAAAACCGCTCGCGAGAAATACAATGCCGTTATTGACGAAATCGTCCGCTTGCGCGAAGCCGGCCGCCCTACCCTTGTGGGTACGACCTCGGTGGAAATTTCCGAACTGCTCTCGCGTATGCTGCGCCTGCGCGGCATTGACCACAACGTACTGAATGCCAAACAGCACCAGCGCGAAGCCGAAATTGTAGCACAGGCCGGCTTGCCCGGCAACGTCACCATCGCCACCAACATGGCCGGTCGCGGTACCGACATCAAACTCGGCCCGGGCGTGAAAGAATCCGGGGGTTTGGCCATCATCGGTACCGAACGCCACGAAAGCCGCCGGGTGGACCGCCAGTTGCGGGGCCGCGCCGGACGACAAGGAGACCCCGGTTCCTCCCAGTTCTATGTTTCCCTCGAAGACAACCTCATGCGCCTGTTCCAGAGCGACCGCATCGCCGGCCTCATGGACAAAATGGGCCACAAGGAAGGCGACGTGATCCAGCACTCCATGGTGACCAAATCCATCGAGCGCGCCCAAACGAAAGTGGAAGAGAATAACTTCGGCATGCGCAAACGCCTGCTGGAGTATGATGACGTGATGAATATCCAGCGCGAGGCCATTTACAAAAAACGCCGGAACGCACTGTTTGGCGACCGCCTTTCCGTGGACATCAACAACGCCTTCCTGTCCATCACCAACGAACTGGTGTATGTGCACCGCGAAGCAGGCGATTTTGATACCTTCCGCCTCGACTCCATCCGCGTCATCGGTGTGGACCCGGAACTGGACCCCGTGTGGTTCAAGACCGCCCCGGTGGATACCGTGTTGGCTACCTTCCAGCAGCAAGTATTTGACTTGTACGAAGACAAACGCCGCCAGGTGTCCGAGCGCCTGCTCCCGATCATTCATGACGTACATGCCCGCGAAGGCCAACGCTACAAGCGTATCGTAGTGCCGTTTACCGACGGCGCACTGGGACTGAACATCAGCGCCGACATGGATGAAGCCATCCAGTCCAACGGCAAAACGATCATGCACGACGTGGAAAAAGTAGCTACCCTGGCCCTCATTGACGATGCCTGGAAAGAGCACCTCCGCAATGTGGACGACCTGAAAGACTCCGTGCAAGGCGCTTCCTTCGAGCAAAAAGACCCGCTCGTGATTTACAAAATGGAGGCATACAACCTGTTTGAGGGCTTGATCGGGCACATCAACTCCAACGTCACGTCCTTCCTGCTGAAAGGCACGCTGGCGCTGGCCGATGAGAAGCAGATGCAGCAGGCCCAGCGTGCAGAGGCCGCCCAGCGTGCCCAACAAGCTGCCCAGCGTCAGCGCATGAGCACCAACAACCAGCAACAGATGACCGAGGCCCAGCAAGCCGCCCAGCGTGCCGCCCAGTCGGCCGGTCACAATGGCCCGGTACAGCGCGTACAACCCATCATACGGGAAAATGTAGTGGGCCGCAACGAGCCGTGCCCCTGCGGCAGCGGGAAGAAGTACAAACAGTGCCACGGAAAATAGAACAACAAGAGGCGAAGGGCAGGGGGCTATTTTGCCCTTTGCCCTTCGCTTTTTTTGAAAGATTTCCATGAAAAAAACCTGGTTTTTCGGACTGATTCTGGTGCTATACACCGCCTCTTTCTTCACAATGGGGCGGTGGCCAACCCTTCCCTATGGCGGCGACGCATGGGGCTACTACGCGCACCTCCCGTCCGCACTGATTTACCAGGATATCGGGACATACGATTCGACCATAGCGGCAACGGCGAAGTACGACCCCAATATGGCCGACCCCAAAGCAGACTTATACGGCCTTCGGGAAACCCCACTCGGGAAATACATTATCAAATATCCCGTCGGCGTGCCGTTGCTCGAAGTACCTTTTTTCGGCATCGCGCATGTTTGGGCCAACAACAGCTCCGGCCAGTACGACCCGGACGGATTCAGTCGCCCGTATATGCTCCTGGCAGGACTGGGCGCCATTTTTTATGTGGTGCTTGGCTTACTGCTGCTTTGGCAGATACTGGCGCGGTATTTCCCGACGACAACCGTTGTTGCCGTCACGCTGATCGTGGCATTTGCGACCAACTTGTACTACTTCAGCGTGTACAACAATGTCATGTCGCACCCTTTCCTGTTTTTCCTGCACGCGGCACTGATCTGGACAACCATTCGGTTCTGGGAACAACCGGGCGGTCTTCGGGCTGCCGCAGTAGGGCTTGCCGCCGCAATGATTGCTATTACCCGTACCCAGGAGGTTATTGCCGCCATAATCCCGGTGGTTTGGGGATTAACCAACTGGACGTCGGTACAGGAGCGAGCGCGTTTTATCGCCCTGCGCTGGAAATGGTTTGCCGTAGCGGCGCTGGCTTTTTTTGTGGCGCTTTTCCCGCAACTCCTGTATTGGAAAATGGTGGGCGGCAGCTGGGTGTATTTTTCATACCAGGGAGAATCGTTCGATTTCCGGCATCCCCACATCAAAGGCGGGCTCCTGGATTTCAGAAACGGCTGGCTGATTTACACCCCGGTGATGGCCCTGGCCCTGGTCGGCTTGCTCCGGCTCCGGCGGTCAATCCCGGCAGCGTGGTGGCCATTTTGGGCGTTTTTTCCCCTCCATGTTTTTATTACCTATAGCTGGTGGTGCTGGATGTATATCAACGGATTCGGCTCGCGCCCCATGGTGGAAACCTACGCGCTCCTGGCATTCCCTTTAGCCGCTTTTTGGCAGTGGGGCGAACACCATTTTTTTAAAAAAAGCCTGAACTGGATTGCGCTGCTCTTTTTTATCTGGCTAAATATTTTCCAAACCTGGCAACTGCGCGAGGGCATTCTGTGGTCGGAAAATGGCAACCGGGCGTACTATACCGCCATTTTTGGCACGCTACACCCCGACCGAAATGCCCTCATCGCCTACGATTCGGGCGAACGCCAGCCGGACACGGCCGACCTGACACTCGTGCGCGCACTGGCGCATCTGGGATTTGAAGATTCTACAACCGTGCACCATACCGCCGGCCCCGTTTTTTCGGGGCGCTACGCCTTGCAACTTGCGGAAGAATTTAACGCAAACGTCGAAATGAGCGGCGATACGCTCGATATACATCCCGGCGACTGGCTGCGCCTGTCCGTACAAGGCCATGTCTCCGGCGCCGACAAAATCTGGAACCGCGACATGATGGCCACCCTCACGGTGGAGTTCGCGGATGCAGAAAATCGCCCGATCAAGATCCGGGGCATTCGGATTTCCAGCAAGATCGGCAACCCGAACAACTCGATTTGGGATACCGGCGCCACCGACCAGTGGGGCGAGGCGGCGTTTTTTGTAAAAGTTCCCAAAAACTACCGCCCGGACGGCCGAATCAAAGTCTATATCTGGAATCCGCAAAAGCAAAAACTTGTCGTGGATGACCTCCGCGTAACCTGGTGGAGAAAATAGCGGCGATCTGAGCCCGTTCCACGAATGCTCTACCTTTGCCCGCCCCGCCATTAAGAGCCGTTAACCCGCTCATAAACCAGTCAACAAGTCACCCAAAATGGGAATCAAAGCATTTGCCCCTGCCTCCATTGGAAACCTCGGCGTGGGGTTCGACATCTTCGGCATGGCCATTGAGCGCCCCGGCGACGAGGTAATCGCCCACAAGAGCGACACGCCCGGCCTGCGCATCACCAGGATTACCGGCGCCAACGGCAACCTGCCCTACGCCGTAGAACAAAACACTGCGGGCGTAGCAGCCCTGCGCCTGCTGGAACATCTGGGCGAAACCGGCCGCGGGATCGAACTGGAAATTCACAAAAAAATGCCGCTCGGAAGCGGACTCGGCAGCAGCGCCGCCAGCGCCGTCGCCGCCGTCATGGCCGTCAGCGAACTCCTGCGCTCCGGCCTCAGCAAACGCGACTTGCTACCCTTTGCCTGCGCCGGCGAACAGGTGGCTTCCGGCGGTTTTCACGCCGACAATGTGGCGCCCTCGCTCCTCGGCGGTATCATCCTCATCCGCGACAACGCCACCCTCGACGTACACCGCCTGCACGTGCCCAGGGGACTGTACGCCACCGTCGTGTATCCGCACCTGCAAGTACTGACCCGGGAGGCCCGCGCCATCCTCAAACCCGACGTGAAGCTAGCCGATTATGTGCGCCAAAGCGCCAACGTAGCCGGTTTCGTGGTGGGTTGTTACACGGGCGATGTGCCCCTCATCGGCCGAAGCCTGCGCGACGACATCATCGAGCCGCAACGCGCCGGGCTCATCACCGGTTTTTATGATGTACAAGCCGCCGCCATAGACGAAGGGGTGCTGGGATGCAGCATTTCCGGCTCCGGCCCATCCGTGTTTGCCCTCAGCGCCAACAGCCTGATCGCCGAAAACAGCGGGCAGGCCATGCAGCGGGCATTTGCCAAACACGGGATCGAAAGCGATGTATTTGTTTCTCCCGTAAATCAGGAAGGAGCCGTTATCTGCTAAACTTATTGCCCAAAGACGAACTGAACGATGTTCGCGCCCATTTGCAGGGCCTTGGTACGCATGTCTTGCGGATCGTTGTGCACGTCGTCCCAGCCGTCGCCGAGGTCCGTTTCGAAGTTGTAGTAGCACACCAAGCGTCCTTGCCAGAACAGGCCGAAGCCTTGTGCGGGTTTGCCGTCGTGCTCGTGTACTTTCGGCAGGCCGTTTTTGAACTCGTATTTCTGGCGGTAAATGGGGTGGCTGAAGGGCAGTTCCACCAGTTCAAGTTCAGGAAAAACCTTTTTCAGAGCCGGGCGCACGAAGGGATCCAGCCCAAAGTCGTCGTTGAGGATCAGAAATCCGCCGCCCTCGAGGTAGGCGCGGAGGTTGCGCGCCTCCAGGTCGCTGAACAGCATATTGCCGTGGCCCGTGGCGTACACGATAGGGTAATTGAAAATATCGGCGCTACCCGGCTCCACGATGGTGTATTCGGGATTGAAATTGGTGCGCAGGTTCTGGTTGCAGAACCGCGCCAGGTTCTTGAGCGAGTTCACGTCGTTGTACCAGTCGCCGCCGCCGGAATACTTGAGCAGGGCGAGTTGGAGCGTTGGCGGCTGCTGCGCCGACGCGGAGGAGGTGGCGGCGCCAACAAAAAGAATCAGGAGGAGCAGGTTGCGAAGCATAGCTTGTTTTGAATCAGAATTTAGAATCGTCCACGGCGTCCAGGTATTTCCGGATTTCCCCCACCACCGAGGCCACACAGCCGTCGTCGAACGGCGAGCGCAGGTTGGCTAATTTCACCAGATCGAGGAAAGAGTGGCTGCCGCCGGCCTGGCAGAGCTGCAGGTAATCGGCCCACGCCTCGGTATGGTTTTCGTGGTCTTTTTTCCAGAACTGGAACGCGCAGATTTGCGCCAGGGTGTAATCAATGTAGTAAAACGGCGAATTGAAGATGTGGTTCTGCTTTTGCCAGAAGCCGCCGTTTTCCAGAAAAGTATTTCCGTCGTAGTTGCGGTGCGGGAGGTAGGTTTTTTCCAGGTTGCGCCACACGGCGTTGCGCTCGGAGGGCGTGAGGTCGGGGTTTTCGTAAATAATGTGCTGGAACTCGTCCACGGCCACGCCGTACGGGAGAAACTTGATGGCGTTGCTCAGGTGCATGAAATAGTACTTGTCGGTGTCTGCGCCAAAAAACAGGGGCATCCACGGCCAGGTAAAAAATTCCATGCTCATGGAGTGAATTTCGGCGGCGTCGCTGGTAGGCCAGTGGTATTCGTCGAAGTCGAAGTGCCGGCTGCTCCACACCTGAAACGCGTGTCCGGCCTCGTGGGTGAGCACGTCAATATCGCCGCTGGTACCGTTGAAATTGGAAAAAATAAACGGCGCTTCAAACGTCTGCATGTAGGTGCAATAGCCGCCGGTGGCTTTGCCGTCGCGGTTCACGAGGTCCATCAGTTGGGCATCGAGCATGTGTCGGAAAAAGACATCCGTTTCGGGCGATAGTTCGCGGTACATCCGCCCGGCATTTTCCACAATTTCGTCGGGGGCGCCTACCGGCTTGGGATTTCCGGAGGGAAACTTGTAGTCTTCGTCGTAGTAGCAGAGCTGTTCGATGCCGAGGTGGCGGCGCTGGCGCTCGTAGAGTTCGGAGGCAAGCGGCACGATCAGTTCGCGCACCTGGCGGCGGAAATTGGCCACCATGTCGGGGGTGTAGTCGGAGCGGCGCATACGGGCATAACCCACGGGTACAAAATTGTCGTAGCCCAACGTGCGGGCGATCCGATGCCGGGCGCGCACCATATCGTCGAAGAGCGTCTCCACCGTATCGGCGTTTTGTTCATAAAAATCCCACTTGGCCTGGGCGGCACGGCGGCGTACGGCACGGTCGTCGGATTGTTCGACCGGGACAAAACTGCTCAGGTTGTATGCCTGTCCGTCGAACTCAATCTGCGCTTTGGCTTTCAGTTTGGTGTATTCCGTGCCGAGCGCATTTTCCGTCTGGAGATCCTGAAGAATAGCCGGTTGGAATGTTTTCAGCGCCAGATCTGCCAGTACGAACAAGTGCGCGCCGTATTTTTTTTCCAGATCAGGGCGAAACGGCGAGGACAGCAGTGCGCGGTAAAAGCGGTCGTTGAGGGCTTCGTAGGCGGGCAGTATCTCGTCGAAGTACGTGTTCTCGGCTTCGTAGAACGGGTCGCGGGTATCCGTGGTGTGCCGGATAAGGCAAAGGCTGTACATGGAAGAGAACTGCTTGCGCAGGTCGTTCAGCAGGCCCATTTGCCGAATCTGTTCCACTGCCGAGGGCGCGTTTTCAAATTCGAGCAAGCGCGCATCAAAAACTGTGGAGAGTGCGTCAATATCCGGGCGCGTGTACGGGAAGGCGTCAAACGTGTTGGTAGAGGGGTGTGTGGCTGTCATGGTCATAAATGAAACAAGAGGGTAGGGAATAAAAGTGTGCAAAGGTAGGGCGCTTGCGGGAGTTTACCCGGGTAAAGGCACAGGCTGAGCTACCGGCGTCGTACTTTGCGCCTCAAAAACGAGACAAATATGCGTTTTGTATCTACCATCCTGCTTCTTGCGGCCTTTTTTGGACAAATGTCCGCACAATCCACCGCGTTCGTTCTAAACGGAGGCCTGAGTGTCGGCTTCCAGCGTTGGGATAATTCATTTGACCGGCAGCCCCTGTACAAGTACCACGGGGCGTTGGCGATAGAGTCGGTGAACAACGAAAATGACTTCGGGTCCGTCTTTGCACAGTTCGGGTACCACATTCGCGGGAGCGCCACCCGTTTCCGGTTTTTCCAGGGTGTGGGCAATCCGATTGTGACCTTTTCGGAGGAGTTTCAGTTTCGTAACCTCTCGCTCATCCTCGGGGGCAAGCAAAAATTCCAGCTGGGCGCCAAGAGCAAGTATTTTTACTACGCCGGTATCCGGGGCGACTATACCCTGAGCACCAATATTGACGAGCTGGTTTCGAATAGAAACCCGCAACTGGCCCTCTACTACCCTTTTGTGGGAGCCATGAACCGCTGGATGGTCGGAGCATCCGTCGGCGGCGGACTTGAGTTGCCGTTCAGCGAACTGATCGGCGCACAACTGACCTTTTCGGTACACCCCGATTTCCTGCTTCAGTACAACCAGCCTTCTATCGGGAACGTGATAGACCCCTTCAACCCCGGGCAGCAGATCACGATCCCCGAGCGCCGGATCCGCAACGTGACCCTTGAGCTGTCGCTGGGGCTGCGGTTGCTGCGGAAAGTGGTGTATGAGTAGGTGGGAGCTGTGTGGGCTGTGTATAATCTCGCCTTGCGCGCCAACCCCACCCCCAACCCCTCCCCCAAATGGGAGGGGAGCCTGTCCTTGGATACTGTAAAAATTACCACCAGTGGGGATGCTTTGGCTTTTCGACTTGAAATCAACCGACAACGCTCGATGTAGCCCCCCTCCCATTTGGGCTCCCGACTACCCACAAGTTGATTGAAGGTTTTGTACTGTGACAAAGAACGATTTTTTCGACAATGGATGATTGCGCTTCGCGGTGGCCCCACCCCCAACCCCTCCCCCAAATGGGAGGGGAGCCTGTCCTTGGATACTGTAAAAATTACCACCAGTGGGGATGCTTTGGCTTTTCGACTTGAAAT
>JBGSKO010000123.1:0-18096 GCA_041741155.1 Saprospiraceae bacterium
CCACGGATGCTGCGCAGCGCGGATTTAAAGCAGATACCTTTAGTGGCTGTCACGCTCAAGAAAAATCTGCGCTGCGCAGTATCCGTGGTATCCGCGTCCCATTACGTCTCGCAGGGACTGCCACGCAAAACAGATTATGACAGGTGTTTTCGGGTGTTTTCAAACACCTTTCTTCGAAATTCAGGCTTCTTCCCAAAATTCAGAAGTAAGCCAACTTCCTTTTCTGTGCTACACAAATAGTTCAATAACTGCATTTCAAACTCGGGAATGATACAGGCAGCCGATTTCAACTCTAAAATGACAGTTTCATTCACTATCAGATCGGCATAGTACTCACCAACTCCCCTGCCCTTGTAAAAAACTTTTATCTGTTTTTGTGCCTCTACATAATAGCCTCGGGATGTCAACTCCAGATACATAGAATTCTGGTAAACCTTTTCCAGAAAACCGTGGCCCAGTTCATTGTAAACGTCAAAGAAGGTTTTTAAAATAGCATTTGTTAGGTCCTGGTGTAATAGATTCATAGGTCGGTTATATTTTTAAAATTCGCTTTAAATCCGCGCTGCGCAGTATCCGTTGCATCCGGGTTGCTTTCCCTGTGTAGATCAATGGGACGCGGATACCACGGATGTTGGGCAGCGCGGATTTAAAGCAGATACTTTTCGTGGCTGTCACGCTCGAGAAAAATCTGCGCTGCGCAGTATCCGTGGTATCCGCGTCCCATTACGTCTTGCAGGGGCTGGTACGCAACATGGATTACAATGTGTATGCATATTGTTCCCACACAGCATGAATTGAGGGGGTAATTTTAGATATAATTTGTTTTAAAAGCAATTTTCAAAACAAATTCACATACCCCAGGTGAAACTTCGGCGCCCGCCAGTCCACCGACTGACCTGCATCGCGGCGCCCCACAGCGAGGTTGATGCCGAAAATACCCGCAGGCGTTTCGAAATTCAAGCCGGCGCCGAGTCCCCACGGGCGTAGGAAAAACCGGTTCCGGTCGGTCAGGTTTGCCAGGTAGCCGTAGTCCGTGAACGCGGCCATGTAGGCGTTTTGGCTGAGCAGGAGGCGCAGCTCGGCAGTGGCCACAGCGAAGCGGGTGGCAAACAAACTTTCCTCGTCAAAACCGCGCAAGAGTTTGTTGCCGCCAAGGCGGTACTGCTCGTTGGCGTACACCGGTTTTTCCGAAAAAATACCGCCTCCGCGGGCGCGCAGCAGGATCGTACTGCGGGCAAACACCGGGATAAAATACTCCGCCCGCCCTTCGAGTCGGAAACGCGCAGCCCGTTCGGCCACGCCGTCGTACAGGGTGGCAAAACGGAACTCCGGGTCGGCCGGATCGCGCAGGTCCTCAATCTGGTTGTTGCGCAACACGGAATTGAATCCAGCCACCGCGCGCAGCGCGAGCGCCCAGCCTTTGCGCGGATTGAACCGGTAGTCGAGTCGGTTCAGCGCTGTTTCGAGGCCAAAGCCGTTTTGCCGAAGGTCAAGTGCCGCAGGCAGGCGGCGGGTTTGTAGGATGGCGGCGGTATCAATGCGCTGCAGCAAGGAGGATTTGTTTTCCCAAAAAAACTTGACGAAGTCGCCGCCTTCGAGCAGGTACTGCACCCCGATTTCGCTCTGGGCATCTACCCAGGTGCTGTCGCGGCGGAAAATATTGAGCCGCCCCTCCATGCCGAACGGCAGCCCGAACAGGTAGGGCAGCCCGATTTGCAGGTCGAGTTTTTGGGTTTCGGGGCGCAGGCGTTCCAATTCAATGGAGAGGCGTTCGCCGAGGTTGAGGGCGTTGAGCAGGGCGGCGTTGAGCGAGCCGGTGAACAGCAGGCCCCCGTCGGGACTGTTGGGCTGGGGCAACAGTCCGATAATAAAATCGAAGCGGCTGGCGCGTTTTTTTTGCACAAACAGGTTGACGCGGGCCTCTTCGCCGGCGAAGGTGACGGTCGGGTTGGCGAGGGTTTCCACAAACAGGAGGGTGTTGAGCCGGTCGCGGATGCGCAGCACGCGGTCGCGGCTGTACGGCATGCCGGGTTTGAGGCCGAGGTATTGGGGCAAGTAGCGGCGCGGCAGTTGCAGGCCGCCGGTCACTTTCGGCTCGGCGAAGGTGAAAAACCGCCCGCGATCCACGGCGATTACAGCCGATACGCCGCCGTCGGGCTGCACCAGTACGCTGTCGAGCCGCACGGCGGCAAAAGGGAAACCGTTGTTTTCGGCGCGTTCGAGAATCAGGCGCTGCTGGCGGAGCAGAAAATCATAACGCAGGGGCTTGTTGGTAAAAAGCTTTTCGCGGAAACCTGCGGCATCCAGCCAACGCGCGTTGGCATCGGTGGCGGCGCGCAATTGCACCCAGTACATCGGCGGGCCGAGGTAGAGCCGGGCTGTGGCGGTGCTGTCGTTCAGCGGTAGGCGGTCGTCCATCGAGGCGACGAGGTAGGCGTTCTGGCGCAGTTGCGCCAAAAGAGCCAACACGGCGGTGTCTAATGCTGCGGAATTGGGCGCGACGAGCACCATGGAATCGGGGGCAAACACCTGCGGGCGCGTGGACAGGTTGCGCACGAGGGGTTCGATGGTTTTGGCATCGGCGGGGGCGACGTACAGGCGCAGGGTTTGGGCGAAGCCCGTCTGAGAGAGGATCGCCAGGATACAGAGCAGACACCAGTGAAGAATTGTACGCATTGCGCACAAAGGACGCTATTCGCTTGCACTGCGTTGCCTTTGAACCGTCTCCTTCGTTCTTAATGGTGGTTTCCGCCGGGGCCTACCACGGGTATGTTCGGCACGATCCAGCTGGTGATTTTTTCGGCCAGCCAGAGGATGGGGAACCAGATGACGAGCAGCGTCCAGATCGGCAGATCGAGGTACACGAGCCACATGAACACGTCGAGCAGCAGTACAATGGCGATAATCCAGGTCACGACGAGCAGCATGGCAGCGGCGTTCTGGTGGGCGGACACGATCCAGCGGCCCACGATGATGCGGCCGTAGCTATTGATCAGGCTCTCGGTGGCGGCGGTTTTGGCCACATACCGGCAAATGCCTCCGAAACAAATCAGCATGACGATAACGCTGCTGAATACCCACATGACAAATTCCCAGGCGGGGCGCACCGTTTGCCACATTTTGCCTTTCCAGCCGGTGATCTGCTCTTTGGCTTCGTCAATGTTGCGCGCCATGGTGAGCGAATCAGGTAAGGAAATGCCCTTGCCGGCCGACGGCGGGGCTACGTTTTGGCGCGGGCGCACAGGGTCGCTCGCCAGCGTGGATGCCGCTGCAGCTGCGGAAGTGACAGTTTGTACTGGCCGTGGTTTGGTGCGCGCAGGTCTGGGATCAGGTTCCGGCTCCGGCGCCGGCACACGCGTTACCTTGGTTTTCGATTTGGCTTTGGGCGGCGCCTCTACCTCGTCGGGGTCTTTGGGAGATTCCGGCAGGATGGTCGTGGTTTTTTCTTTGTACACGATCTGGATGCCGATGAGGCGCCCGGCGTTGTCGCGGTTGGAAAAGTAGCGCTCGTTGAACAGGAGTTGTTCGTAGGTTTTTTTGCCGTCGCCCTGGCGTTTCAGCACAGCCTTCTGGAAAATAAACTTCACTGTACCGAGCGGGCGATCATTTTTGTAGCGAAACGATCCGAGATAGCGCTCCACTTGCTCCGACTTGGTAGCCGCATGCAGGGGGGAAACTGCGCAAGCCAGGAGCACTGCGCAGGACATTAGTAGCAACTTTTTCATACGTAAGGCGGTGTAAGCGTTTGATTAGTGTTTGGATTAATCGCGCTTCAAAGATTAAAACCGGCTTTTTTGGGTCAAAATCGCCCCAAAAATAGCCAAAATTGGGTAACCAAGGAGGTGTAGGGAGAGAATTTGTAGCAGCGGCGGCTTTTAACATACCGTCAGTATCGGGCGGGTTAAAACCCGCCGGTATTGTAGATGGACAGCGGGTTAAAACCCGCTGCTACTTTGAATGACAGCGGGATTAAAACCCGCCAGTACTGTACCCCGCGAGCAGCCGCCCCTTCTTTGCTTCCAGAGCCAGGAAGATTTCCCAAATCGTGATTTTCCCGTCGCGCTCGGAGCGTTTGTTGAAAATTTGCCGGCGACCATCTGCCGACTGAGAAACATACCAGCCGTCGAGGCCGGCATTTTTGTAGTAGCTGGGATTATCGAAACCCGCGTACACGACCTTGTCTGACGGCGCGCCGATGTACGCCGGGGCGAACAGCGCGAGGTACAAATCAATGGTGTTGTGCAGGGGTTTGCGGCCCGACTGCTCGTACTTGCGCCTGAGGTAGATTTCAGTCAGGTCCATCATGAATTCGATATCGCGCCGCTCGCAGGCGCGAAACACGTCGTCCATCGAAACAGGTTTGCCCTTGTAGGTGAGGCTGGCGAGTCCCGCGCGGGTGAACTGGATCCAGCCCGCCGCCACCAGATCGGTGCGTACCCGAAAGGGATTCAGTCCGCACTCCAGGTAGGCCGCCTCGTAAATGGCCAGCGGTGAAGACTGGATACTGCCGGCAATTTCGCGGGTGCGGCGCACCACCACCGACTTTTGGTACGGATCAATGCGCTTGCCCAGCTCTTCCTCAAAAATAGCGGTCAGGTGTTCCTCACTCATATTGCTGTATGCATCCAGGTAAACCGGCGAAAACCGCTGCTCGATTTCCTGCAGCACATCAATCAGCGGGTTGCTGAACACCCAAAGCAGTGTTCCGAGCGCCGCGATAATAAGGAGGTTGCGTTTGCCCCAGATGAAGGTGAATCGGTAGGTTTTTTTCAAAAAACGAAAAAGATACCGCACAACCAACCGCACGATACGCAGGGTTTGCAGCACCAGATACACCAGCAGGATGCATGCGATCCAGCGGACCCAGGCATCCTGCTGCAGCAGGTATTGCAAAAAATCGAAAATAGCCTTCGATCCTCCCATTAGGCTTTATTTTGTGCCGGAATTTTATTGGTGGAACAGCACAAATGTAGGTAGAATTTAATCTCAACCCCCTCAACCGTACTCAACCACACTCAACCCCCTCAACCTTCTCAACCACACTCAACCAACTAAAAAAATGATCGCATACAATCCGAAAGAGTGGTTTCAATTGCCTTTTCATTTCCACCGTTCCGACACGGTTCGGCGGCTTTTTCCATGGATACTTGGCGTTTCCTTGTACGCTGCATTTGTGGCCTGGCTCGAACTGGAATACTGGAATCTGGGCGAAAAGAGCCTGATCCGCAACATTTCCCTGATGCATACCCTGCTGGGGTTCGTCATTTCTTTCGCGCTCGTTTTCCGCACGAATACCGCGTATGAACGCTGGTGGGAGGGACGCAAACTCTGGGGCACCCTGGTAAACACCAGTCGCAACTTAGCCATGAAACTCGCGGCTATTTTGCCGGAGGACGACCCGCACCGCGGTCGTTTTCGAATCATGATTCCGGCCTACGCCACGGCGTTGAAAAACCACTTGCGCAGCGAGGATGTCCGCATCGAACTCTTCGACAACATGCCCGAGGAGGTGCAAAACAAGCTTGATCTGGAAAAACACGTGCCCAATCAGGTGGCCGCGCTCATGTACCGCCAGGTACAGGAAATGCTGACCGAGCAAAAAATAACAGGCGATCAATTGCTTTTCCTGAACGAAGAGCTCCAGTCGTTTTCGAACATCTGCGGCGGTTGCGAGCGCATCAAAAACACACCGATCCCGTTCTCGTACAGCGTGTTTATCAAAAAATTTATCGTCGTTTATGTGGCTACACTGCCCTTTGGTTATGTGTTCAGCCTGGGCTACTATGTGGCGCCGATGGTAGGGTTCATTTTTTTCGTGTTGGCCAGTTTGGAACTGATTGCCGAGGAAATCGAGGAGCCTTTCGGCGCCGACGAAAACGACCTGCCTCTGAGCCGCATGACACACAGCATTCAGGTGCAAATTCAGGAGATCATCTGACGACAACCCGGCTAAAGCCAAAAATGCCCCTATATTTGCCGCCCTTGGCCCCGCAACTTTAGGCAAGACGTATGACTGGACAACTCACCCCTTTGCTGGTGCTCGGCATCCTCCTCCTGTATTTTGCAATGCTGGTAGGAGTCGCTTTTTACACCGGGCGTAATGTGGGCAACGAAGGTTTTTTCCTCGCTAACCGGCGTGTACCGTGGTACATCGTGGCCTACGCCATGATCGGTACCAGTATCAGCGGGGTCACGTTTATCTCGGTGCCGGGCGCCGTAGGACTGGAAACCGGCCTCAACCGCGGGATGGGGTATATGCAGGTGGTTTTGGGCTATTTATTGGGCTACCTGTTTATTGCCACCGTGCTTATGCCCATGTACTACCGCCTCAACCTGACCTCCATTTACGGCTACCTCGAACAACGGCTGGGATATTGGTCGTACAAAACTGGCGCAGCTTTTTTTATCCTCTCGCGCACGGTGGGGTCGGCGGCGCGGATGTTCCTTGCAGCCGTTGTACTCCAAAGTTTTGTTTTCGAACCGCTCGGCGTGCCGTTCCCGCTCACCGTCATCCTGATGCTGTCCCTCATTTACGGCTACACCTTCCGGGGAGGGCTCAAAACAATTATCTGGACGGATACCATCATGACCACGTTTTTTATCGTGGCGGTGGCGTGGACGGTGGTTGCCGTCGGCAAAACCCTCAACCTCGGCGTAGCCGATATCTGGCCGACCGTACTCGACAGCCGGTACGGGCAGGTGTTTTTCTTCGATAATTTCTTCTCCGACCCCAACCATTTTGTCAAACAATTTGTCAGCGGCGCACTCATCGCCATCGTGATGACGGGTATGGACCAGGACCTGATGCAAAAAAACCTCGCCTGCAAAAATATCCGCGAGGCGCAGAAGAACATGTTCGTGTTCTGCATTTACCTGATCATCATCAACCTCGCATTCCTGATGCTCGGCGCCCTGCTGTACATGTACGCCGGCTCGCTCGGCATCGAAATTCCAGCCAAAACGGACCAGCTTTATCCCAAAATCGCATTCCAGCATCTGGATACCGCAGCGGGTGTCTTTTTTGTGCTCGGCCTCATTGCCAGTACCTACGCCAGCTCCGACAGCGCGCTAACGGCCCTCACCACGTCTTTTTGCGTGGACTTTTTAAATTTCGAGAAAAAACGCGAGCATCCCGATCCGTACGCTGCCGAACAGGACAAACGCGCGTATCTGGAAACCACAGCGTTTCAGCAAAAACGCGCCCGCACCATCGTCCACCTCGGTTTTGCCGTGGCATTTGTCGTCATTATCCTGCTGCTCAAGGCATTTAGCAGCGGCGCGGTCATTTCCCTGATTTTCAAAATTGCAGGCTATACCTATGGCCCGCTGCTGGGTTTGTTCACGTTCGGGCTGTTTACCAACCTGAAACTCCACCCCTGGGCGCTGCGCATCCCGCGCCGCAATGCCCGCCCAATCGAAATACCCGCTGTGTTGCTGCTGTGCATCCTGGCGCCGGTACTCACCTGGGGTATCGAGGTGACGTGCAAACCCTGGTTCGATGTGGGGTTCCTCACAATCCTGCTCAATGGAGTGATCACGTTCGCGGGTCTCTGGGTGATGTCGTACCGGGAAGAGGAATAACCGGATGGACAATCTTGTATGGTCCTCCAGCTGCTCGTGGGTACGCCGCTTGGGCTAAATCCTTGTTTTTTGCCGACGCTGGCCAAACGTTTATCTATTCCCGGCGTTTATGCAGGGTATCCGGCGCACCTTCGCGCCGCTTTTTTCAACGGCATACGCCGACACCAACCTTCAATTTCAAACTTCGATTTATGAAAAGATTGATCTCGTTTGTTTTAGTACTCTCCCTGGCGCTGACGACGGCGTTCGGGCAAAACATCAAGTTCGCGGAGTACACCATGCCTAATGGCTTGCGCGTGATCCTGCACGAAGACCACTCCACGCCCATCGTGGCTGTTTCGGTCATGTACCATGTGGGTTCCAAAAATGAAAAGCCTGACCGCACCGGTTTCGCGCACTTTTTCGAACACCTGCTCTTTGAAGGTTCCGAAAACATTGCCCGCGGCGAGTTCGATGACTACATCAGCCGCGCAGGCGGCATGAACAATGCCAACACCTGGTACGACCGCACGTATTACTACGAGGTGTTGCCCAGCAACCAGCTTGCCCTTGGCCTCTGGCTCGAAAGCGAGCGCATGCTGCACGCCAAGGTGGAAAACGTCGGTATCGAAACCCAACGCCAGGTGGTGAAAGAAGAGCGCCGCCAGCGTGTGGACAACCAGCCCTACGGCCGCCTGCTGGAAGAAACCATGATGCGCCTCTACACCAAACACCCCTACCAGCACTCCGTTATTGGTTCTATGGACCACCTGGATGCCGCCGAAGAAAAGGACTACGTCCAGTTTTACAAAGACTTTTACCGCCCCGACAACGCCATCCTCTCTATTGCCGGCGACATTGACATCGAGCAGACGAAAAAATTGATTGATGTCTATTTCAAAGATATCCCCCGCGGCAAAGGCGACATCTTCCGCCCGAAAATCACGGAACCGGCCCTGAAAGCCGAGGTACGCGACACGGTCTATGACAATGTCCAGCTACCCGCCGTGGTGATGGCGTACAAAGTGCCTGCTCAAGGCACTGCAGATTTTTACGCCGTGCAGATGCTCTCCATGCTGCTCAGCCAGGGCGAAAGCAGCCGGATGCAAAAGAAAATCGTGGATGAGGAGCAAAAAGCTGTTGCCGCCGGTTCCTTCACGTTCGGGCTGGAAGACCCGGGTCCCAGCATTATGTATTCCATCGCCAACATGGGTGTAAGCCCCGCCGACCTCGAAGCGTCCATCAATGCCATTGTTGCCGACGTGCAGAAAAATCTGATCTCCGAAGTGGAGTACCAGAAAATTCAAAACCAGATCGAGAACGACTTTGTCACCTCCAACAACACGGTGGCCGGCATCGCCGAAAGCCTCGCCAACTACAAAATGTACTTCGGCGATTCCAACCTCATCAACACGGAACTGGAGCGCTACCGTAAAGTTACCCGCGAGGATATCAAACGCGTGGCCAACCAGTATTTTTCTCCCAGCAGCCGCGTGGTGCTGTACTGGCTACCGAAAGGGCAACAGCCGTAGGGAATGTTAAATTGAAAAAATAAAAGTGTGGCGCTGGAAGTCGTAAACGCCGCCGGGTTCAAAGCGGATCCGGTGAAAATTATCCTCCCAACGCAGCACGTATCACTCATCAATCATTACTCAAATTTTATGAAAAAAATATCCAGCATATTGGCCGTCAGCGTATTGCTTTTGACAGCCTTCTCTTTCAATCTTTCCGCGCAAAACACCAAAAGCGGCGCCCCGGTCATTCCGGTTCCTGCCGGCGAGGTGCGCAAAAAATCGCCCAAAGAAGGTTCTGCGCCGAAAATCCAGATTGGCAAAGCCGAAACCACCAAACTCAGCAACGGCCTGAATGTGATTGTGGTAGAAAACCACAAACTCCCCCAGGTGTCGTTTCGGGTATTCGTGGACTTTGATCCCGTTCAGGAAAAAGACGCCGCCGGCTATGCGGACATGGCGGGCGAACTGCTCAGCAAAGGCACTAAGAACCGCTCCAAGTCCCAACTCGACGAGCAGGTGGACTTCATCGGCGCCTCCATTTCCTCGGATGCCAATGGCGTATCCGGTGCTTGCTTAGCCAAACACACCGACAAGCTGCTCGAACTGATGTCCGACGTGCTGCTCAACCCGACCTTTCCTGCGGAGGAACTGGATAAAGCCAAACGCCGCGCCGAGAGCGGACTGGCATCGGCCAAGGACAACGCCGAGGCTATCGCCGGCAACGTCAGCAGCGTGCTGCGTTATGGCAAAAACCACCCCTACGGCGAGAACATGACCGAGGAAACCCTTGCCAAGATCACGCTCGACCAGATCAAAAACTACCACACCACCTACTTCAAGCCGAATATCGCCTACCTCGTTATCGTCGGCGATATCAAGAAGGCTGACGCCATTGCCAAGGCTGAAAAGTACTTCGGCAAATGGGCTGCCGGCGATGTGCCCAAACACCAGTACGCCACGCCCAAACAGCCGGAAAAAACCCAGGTGGATTTTGTGCACAAAACCGGTGCGGTCCAATCGGTCATCAACATTACGTATCCGGTGGAGATGCTCAACAGTAGCCCCGATGTAATCCCCGCGCGTCTGATGAACGCTATTCTCGGCGGTTACTTCAACAGCCGCGTGAACGCCAACCTGCGCGAAGGCCATGCCTACACTTACGGCGCGCGTACGTCTCTGTCGCCGGATCGTTTGATCGGTAATTTCAACGCAACAGCCAGCGTCCGCAACGCAGTAACCGACAGCTCCATCATCGAATTCATGAAGGAACTCAACCGTATGCGTACCGAGAAGGTACCTGCTGAAGAGTTGCAACTGGTGAAAAACGTGCTCACCGGCCAGTTTTCGCAAAGCTTGGAACAGCCGGGTACCATCGCGCAGTTTGCGCTCAATACCGCGCGCTACAAACTGCCCGCCGATTACTACGAGAACTACCTCGCCAACCTGCAAAAAACCACTGCCGACGACATCTTGGCTATGGCAAAAAAATACGTTCGCCCCGACCGCGCCCACATCCTCGTGGTAGGCAACAAGGACGACGTGGCCGACCGCCTCAAGCAGTTTGCATCCGATGGCAAAGTCAATTTCTACGATACGTATGGCAACCCGATACAGGATACTAAAAACGCCATGCCCGTGGGCATGACCGCAGAAAAAGTGGTGGCGGATTACGTGAATGCTATCGGTGGTACCCAGAAAATTGCAGCGCTCAAAGACGTGCAAATGGCGATGAACCTCGTCACGCCCGGCCCAACCCTGGAAATGAATATCCAGCAAAAAGGCGGCAACAAACTGGCTGTGGCCATGACCATGCAAGGCCAATTGGTTAACAACCGCGTTTACGACGGCGAAAAAGCCCTCGAAACCGGCATGGGTGGCGAACGCGCGCTCGAAGGCGAAGACCTGGAAGACGTGAAAGAGCAGGCCCGTTTTTGCAAGGAAGCCCTGTACCAATCGGCTGGTTACAAACTGGCCCTCAAGGGTGTTGAGCCAATCAATGGTAAAAACGCGTATGTCGTGGAAGTCGAACGCCCCGACGGCAAAAAAACGACCGAGTTCTACGACATGGCTTCCAGCCTGAAAGTACGCGAGGTAACATCTTCTATCGGCCCCGACGGCGCTCCTTCGACCGTTACTACGGACATGGGCGACTACAAGGAAGCAGGCGGTGTCCTGTTCCCGCATGCTATGACGATTGGCGGTGTCTTCCCGGTACCCATGAAAGGCACGGTCACGGACCTCAAAGTCAATGCTGGTATTCCAGATTCGGTTTTCAAATTGAAATAACCTTGCCCGCTGTTGCCGGCGGGGACGCCAACAACGGCCAAAAGAATTACTTTTGCGCGCTGTCCTTCGGGGCAGCGCGTACTTTTTGGGGCTTTATCGCCGGAGTTTTTCAAAGCTCATATTACACCACTCATCATTCATCACATAAGCGATCATGTTACAATTCATTTTTCTTCAAGCCCCCCAAGGCGGCAGCCAGCTCATGGGTCTGCTGTTTCCTTTGCTCATCATCGTCGTTTTTTATTTTTTCCTTATTCGCCCGCAAGTGAAGCGGCAGAAGGAGCAACAAAAATTTGCAGACAGCCTGCGCGAGGGCATGGAGGTCATCACCAGTGCCGGCATTATTGGCAAGGTCGTCAAGATTGACGGCAATGTCGCCCGCCTGCTTATTGACGAAAAAACCTACCTGCGCGTACTCCGGCAGACTATCACGGGCGAGTACAAGGCCTGATTTTCGTTTTTATTAAACTCTGTTCTGCTCATGCGCCACACACTACTGGTTGTCGCTCTTGCTTTTGTGCCCGCCTTCCTCGCTGCCCAAAGCCCCTGGGCGCGCAGCAAGGCCGGGTTGTATGCCCAGTTGGGCTACCATACCATTCCGACTTACGGCACCCTGTTCGGTTCGGATGGCAACGACATTGACATGATCCGCCAGGTGTCGGAAAGTACCGTACAGCTGTATGGCGAGTACGGAATCACCGGGCGCACGACCGCCATAGTCTCCCTGCCGTACCGGTTCAACAGCCGCGGCGCCCGCAATCCGGACTCGCCGTTTATGTTCGCACAAGAGGATACCGGTTCTATTTCCGGCCTCGGCAACGTCAGTCTTGCCATCAAGCATCAGTTTTTGACCGGAAAAGTTGCGCTCGCGGGCACACTCCGCATGGATCTTCCTTCCGATAAAAGCCAACCCTTTGCGGGCTTGCAAACCGGGTTCGATGCCGTCACCGTGCAACCCACCGTGAGCGCAGGCATGGGTTTCGGAAAGGCGTACTGGTTTGCCTACGGTGGCTATGCCATCCGCACCAACGACTACAGCCACTATGCCAATGCAGGCGTGGAGGCGGGTTTGGCCATCGGCCCGGTGTGGCTCATCGCATTTTCCGATCTGGTTGTTTCCGTGGAAAACGGGTCCCGAAAGCTGACGCCCTTCGATGCGCTGACAGGCTTATACGTCAACGATCAGGGGTGGCTTTCCACCGGGATCAAAGGAATCTGGCAGATCAACCGCTTTGTCGGCATTGCTGCATCGGCGTCGGGCGCTGCCTGGGCACAATACGTACCCAAAAGTCCGGGACTGAGTGCAGCCGTGTATTTTAAATGGGACTGATTTTTTAAAACTCATCACTCATAGCTCATCACTCAAAAACTATGCGTAACGATCACGAAATTGACTACCACATCCACGGCGAAGAAATGCAGTGCGTGGAAATCGAACTGGATCCGCAGGAAACGGTGGTTGCCGAGTCCGGAAGTTTCATGTTCATGGATGAAGGCATCCAAATGGCCACTGTTTTTGGCGACGGCAGCGACCGCGCCCAGGGCTTTTTCGGCAAAGTCATGACGGCGGGCAAACGCCTGCTGACGGGCGAGAGCCTGTTTATGACGACCTACACCAATACCGCCTACGGCAAACAGCGCGTCACGTTTGCTGCGCCGTATGCAGGCAAGATCATTGCCCTTGACCTGGCACAGCTCGGCGGCAAAATTGTTTGCCAAAAAGATGCCTTCCTCTGCGCCGCAAAAGGGGTGGAAGTCGGCATCGAGTTCCAGCGCAAACTGGGCACCGGCTTGTTTGGCGGAGAAGGATTTATCATGCAAAAACTCGAAGGCGATGGTATGGCTTTCGTACACGCCGGGGGCTACGTCCTCGCGCGCGAACTGGCCGTCGGCGAAACTTTGCGCGTAGATACCGGTTGTATCGTGGCGTTTACCCAGCGGATAGACTACGATATCCAGTTCGTCAAAGGTGTCCGGAACATGGTGTTCGGCGGCGAAGGCCTGTTCTTCGCTGTGCTGCGCGGCCCGGGCACGGTTTGGCTCCAGTCGCTGCCCGTCAGCCGGTTGGCTGCCCGAATCCTGCAATACGGCACGAGTACGCGCAAAGAAGAAGGCAGTATCCTCGGTGGATTAGGTAATTTGCTGGACGGGCGTTGATCCATAAAACACCATGAAAATTCTACTCACAGGCGCCACCGGGTACATCGCGCAACGGCTTTTGCCGGTATTGATCGGCGCCGGCCACGAGGTACTTTGTTGCGTGCGGGACAGGCGGCGGTTCAACAGCGCCAAACATGCCTCGCCGCTGGTGCAGGTGATCGAAGTAGATTTTCTGGACCCCGAAACCCTGGAGCGTATCCCCGAGGATATTGACGCGGCCTATTACCTCATCCACTCCATGGCCACCACCTCCGATACGGATTTTGAGTCGCTGGAGGCGCTTTCTGCCCTGCATTTCAAGCTGCGCCTGGAGCAGACGCGCGTCCAGCAAGTGATTTACCTGAGCGGTATCGTCAACGAAGAACAACTCTCCCGGCACCTCACCTCCCGGAAAAATGTGGAGGCAATCCTGTCTTCCGGTACGTTCGCGCTCACGACGTTGCGGGCAGGTATTATTGTCGGTTCGGGCAGCGCCTCTTTTGAAATTATCCGGGATTTGGTGGAAAAACTGCCGGTGATGATCGCCCCGCGCTGGCTCGAAACACGCTCGCAGCCTGTCGCTATTCGGAACGTAGTGGAATTTTTGTTCGGCGTCCTGCTCCATCCAGCCACTTACCGGCATAGCTTTGACATCGGCGGCCCGGAAGTACTGACCTACAAGGAAATGCTCCTGCGTTTTGCCAAGGTGCGGGGACTGCGCCGCCGCATCTTCATCGTGCCGGTCATGACGCCCAAACTATCGTCCTACTGGCTCTATTTCGTGACAGCCACGTCCTATACCCTGGCGACAAACCTCGTGAACAGCATGAAAGTGGAGGTGATTGCCAAGGACAACAACCTCCGGGAAATGCTGGGTATCCGGCTCATCGGGTACGATGAATCCATCCGTTTGGCATTTGACAAGATCGAACAAAACCAGGTCGTGTCCAGCTGGAAAGACGCGCTCTCCAGCGATATTCTGCATGGTGGTATTTCCCGGTACATTCAGGTGCCTGTATTTGGCTGTTTTATAGATAGCCGCTCCATGCAGACGGCTGATGCGGAGCAGACATTGCGCCGGATTTGGGCCATTGGCGGGGCCACAGGCTGGTACTACGGCAACTGGATGTGGCGGCTGCGCGGTTTTCTCGACAAACTGGTGGGCGGCGTAGGGCTGCGGCGCGGACGAAAAAATCCGACCGAGCTTGCCGCAGGCGAATCCCTCGATTTCTGGCGTGTACTCCTGGCCGACAAAGCGGAAAAACGCCTCCTGCTCTATGCCGAAATGAAACTACCCGGCGAGGCATGGCTGGAGTTCAAAATCACCGGCGGAAACACCGTGACGCAAACCGCCACTTTTCGCCCCCGGGGACTGTGGGGCCGACTCTACTGGTACGCTGTGCTGCCGTTCCACGGGTTCATTTTCAAGGGAATGTTGCGGCATATTATCGGGGATTCTTCTGTGCGCTGAACATTCCACCCGCCGCTGCGTTAGGCGGCTATTCACCTTGTTTGCTGTACCATGTCCCAACCTGTTGCCATTTTCTGGTTTCGTCGCGACCTGCGCCTGGACGACAATGCCGGCCTGTACCATGCGCTGCGCAGTGGCCTGCCGGTGCTCCCGCTCTTTATTTTCGATACCGAAATCCTCGACGATTTGCCCGAGCGCAAGGATGCCCGCGTGGAATTTATTCACCAGGCCATATCCGATCTGAAAATCCGCCTGGAAAAAGTGGGGAGCACGATGCTCGTGCGGCATGGAAAACCACAAGCGGTATGGGCGAGGCTGCTGCAGGAGTACAACATCGGGGCCGTGTTTACCAACCGCGACTACGAACCGTACGCCCAGCAGCGGGATGCGGCGGTGCAGGCGCTGCTTTCGGAAAAAAATATTCCTTTTCAGACATCCAAAGACCACGTCATTTTTGAAAAAGACGAGGTACTGAAAGACGACGGTACGCCCTACACGGTGTTTACCCCGTACAGCCGGAAATGGCGGGCCAGGCTGAACCACGGAGTACCCGAGCCAAGTGCCGGGGTGCCTTCAGGTATGCAGACCTCGTTTTTCCTGACCTCCTACCCATGCGACCAATACCTCGCTAATTTCCTGAAAACCCAGCCTTTGCCCCTTCCCGCTTTGTCGGACCTCGGTTTTGAACCCGCCGGGATTCCTTTTCCGCCCGCTACGGTGGCGCGCAGCCTCATCCGGTCGTACGACAAAACCCGCGATATTCCCGGTATGGCGGGCACGTCGCGCCTGGGCATACACTTTCGGTTTGGCACCATCAGCATTCGCGAAAAAGCCCGCCACGCGCAGGAGCTCAACGAAACCTACCTGAACGAACTCATCTGGCGGGATTTTTACAGCCAGATTCTCGCGCACTTTCCGCGGGTGGTGGGCCGGCCGTTCAAGTTGCCGTACGAACGCGTCCCGTGGCGGGATGCGCCGGAGGACTACCGGCGCTGGTGTGCCGGACAAACCGGCTACCCCATTGTGGATGCCGGTATGCGCGAACTGAACGCCACCGGATTCATGCACAACCGCGTGCGGATGATCGTTGCCAGTTTTTTTACCAAACACCTGTTGCTCGACTGGCGGCTGGGCGAGGCGTATTTTGCACAAAAATTGCTCGATTTCGACCTGGCCAGCAACAACGGCGGCTGGCAATGGGCGGCGGGTTGCGGCACCGATGCGGCGCCCTACTTCCGCATCTTCAATCCGGCCGAGCAGACGAAAAAATTTGATCCGGAGTACCGCTACATCCGTCGCTGGGTACCGGAGCTGGACACGCCAAAATACCCCCGGCCGATGGTGGACCATGTTTTTGCGCGGCAGCGGTGTTTGGAGACGTACAAGAGTGCGCTGGGCGGGGAGTAGCCGTTTGAAGCCGTTGTATTGAAAAAAACCATGGTCATTTTTCGTTCTGACAAACAATCCCACTTGCACGCTGTTTCGAAGCCTTACTTGTTATCCTAAACATACCACCGCATGGTTTCGAAAATTGCACTTGGCCTCGTATCTGCTGCCGCATTGTTGATCTCCTCCTGTTTTGATAGTTCCAAAGTTGCTTCCCGCCCGCCCGAGGCCGGCGAAGTCAAGAAAGGCGCCACCTCGTTTTTCCAGTATCAGGTCAAATCCCTCGACGGCCAGCCGGTGTCGCTGGAGCAGTATCGCGGCAAAAAAATTATTGTATTGAATGTGGCGTCCAAATGCGGATACACTCCGCAATACGCCGACTGGGAGCAGTATTATTCCAAAAACAAAGAAAAAGTAGTTGTGCTGGGCTTCCCCTGCAACGATTTCCTGAGCCAGGAGCCCGGCTCGGCGGAGGACATCGCAGCGTTTTGCCAGAAAAACTATGGCGTCACATTTCCCATGTTCGAGAAAGTACAGGTGAAAGGCGAAGGCAAAGCCCCTGTATATGGCTGGCTGACCGATCCGGCCCAGAACGGTTGGAACAGCCAAGAGCCGAGCTGGAATTTCTGCAAATACCTCATCAATGAAAAAGGCGAGCTCACCCACTTTTTCGCTTCCAAAGTGACGCCGGACAGCCCCGAGTTTGTAAGCGCTATTGGCGGCTAAAATGGCCATAGAACCCGCGTTCGAGGGGTTCAAAACTCCAGTACGAGTTGTTCGCCCGGCCCGATGTTTTCCCGTTGTTGTTCCCGTTCCCGGCGCAGGTTGGACACGCCCAGTCCGAGCAGCCGCACCTTGCGGGTGAGCGCCTCGGTGTCGGCCAGTAACGGCTCGGCGAGGCGCAGCATTTCTGTCGCTTGGGATAGTTCGTGGTCGGTTGTTTTGGAGCGGGTAACGGTTTGAAAGTCGGCGTATTTCACTTTGAGTGTGAGGGTTCGGCCCGGGTTGTCGGAGCGTTCGATGCGGCGCTGGAGGTCGTCGGCAATGTCTGCCAATGCTTCCAGCATGGTATCGGTGCTATCGAGGTCAGTGGCGAACGTATTTTCCGTACTGATGGATTTGCGTACCCACTGGCTGCGCACGGGGCGCTCGTCCAGGCCGCGCACGATGTTGTAGTAAAAACGCCCGGACTTGCCGAAGCGCCGGGCCAGTTCGATCAGGGAGCGCTGTTTCAGGTCGGCGCCGGTTCGGATGCCGAGTTTGTGCATTTTGGCGGCGGTTGCGCGCCCGATGCCGTGAAATTTTTCAACAGGCAGTTTTTCCAAAAAGGCCTCTGCTTCGTGCGGCAGAATAACCGCCATGCCGTTGGGCTTGTTGAGGTCGGAAGCTATTTTAGCCAAAAACTTGCAGTACGACACCCCGGCCGAGGCGGTCAGCTGGGTGGTTTCAAAAATACGCCGGCGCAGTTCTTCCGCAATAAGCGTGGCCGAGTTCGGCCCCATCTTGGGTTCGGTGATGTCGAGGTACGCCTCGTCCAGCGACAGCGGTTCCACCAGGTCGGTGTATTCGTGAAACAGCGCGCGGATTTGCTGCGACACGATTTTGTACTGCTCGAAGTTGTGGCGCACAAAGATCAAATCGGGGCACAACTGCCGCGCCTTGGCGCCCGACATAGCCGAGCGCACGCCGAACTTCCGCGCTTCATAGCTGGCGGCCGCCACCACTCCGCGCGGCCCGCCG
>JBGSKO010000124.1:0-57059 GCA_041741155.1 Saprospiraceae bacterium
CCGCGGCGCTACGCATACCGCCGTTTTCTTCTCCAGAAGAACACGGCGCCGAAGATGCCGAGGAAAGCCAGTGGAAGGCCGAGGTTGAGCGCCTGCCAGAGCGATTTTTCTTCGCGGGCGCGCACGGTGTCCAACAGGCGGAGCCGCACCTCCCGGGCGCGGGCCTCGATCACGCCGGAAGGCTCGATCAGGTACTCAATGGCGTTGATGAGCAGGTCTTTGTTGGAATACGTGGTGTTTTCGAAGCGGTTGAAACCGAGGGGCAGCCATTCTTTTTTCTCGCGGTCGCGCACATAATTGGCCGCCACATCGCCGTCGCTGATGACGATCATGCGGGTCGGTACGCTGGCGTTCCGGTAGTCCACGCCCGCCTGGCGCAGGCCGGCGATCATTTCTTCCGACACGCGGTTTTCAAAGTTGGACGGGAATACGCCTTCCAGCAACACGCCCACCGATTGGGGGCCTTTGTTGTAAATTTCAGGAGAAAGCGGGGTACGCAACAGTTCGAAGGTCAGTTCGATAGGACTGAACTGCAACCGGCTGTAGCGGCTGCTGCGCAGGAGTACGGTTTTGGTCACCGGCGTTTTGGTGCGGATCGTATCAATAGACGAGCAGAAGCGCAACTCGGCGCGGTCGAGGTTTTTCACCACGGGGTGTTTGCCCACCGGCAGCACCGCCGGGTGGTACGGCCACGGGAAAAGCTGAAATTGCGGTGCATTGCCCACCACGCCCACCCGGAGCGGGATTTTGGTGCACTCCATGTCCAGCACAAGGTCGGGCTGGATGCGCACGCCGTATTTGAACAGCATGTCCTCCAGATTGATCGGGTAGTCGGACGGAACGAACCGCTCGGCATGGCGCAGGGCATCGAGGTCGGCATTGAGACGGTCCACCAGCCAGAGTACTTTGCCGCCCTGCATGATGTACTGGTCCATGACAAATTTTTCGCGTTCCGAAAACGTGAACCGGGGCTTGGCGACAATGAGCAGGGCGCATTTGTCGGGCGTGAGTTGGATAATCGAATCGAGGGCGATGCGGTCGGTGTCGTAAAACTGGCGGAGTCCACGCTCCAAATCGGTGGTTTCCAGTTCCTCCAGTTCGCCGTGGCCGCGGGTAAAAAGAATAGCCGGACGCCCCTTGGCGCGCAGTTTTTTGATGGCATTGGCAAATTTGTACTCCAGCAAACTCACGGAATTGTTCACGACCTCATCGGGCAGGAGGGTCGGCGACTGGTTTTCCAGCAGGTTCACCACCACCTGGCGTTTGCCGTAGTGAAAAATGGCGGTGGGGTAAATTATCTGTTGTTTGGACTCCCCATCGTCGCTCATACTGAGGTTGACCGGCGCCACACCTTCCTCGTACAAACTCTTTCGGCGGGCGTTGATCTGCTCGGTGCTGCCTTCGTTGGGGTCTTCAAACTGATAGTCAATGTAGCCGCTCACGCCGCGAAAGTCGTCGAGCATCTCGCGGGTGGCCGTGCGCAGGCGCTTGAATCCGGCGGGGAATTCGCCTTCGAGCAGCACGCGCACATAGATGCGGTCGTCAATGCTTTGGAGCAACTCCCGCGTAGGTTGGGTCAGGGTAAACCGTTTTTCCTCCGTGAGGTCGAGGTGGGAGTAGAACTGATTGGCCAGAATATTGACAAACAGGACGATCCCGCAAAAGAGACCGAACTGGAGGAGTGCTTGTGATCGTTGGGAACGCGCCATGGAGAGCGGTGGGTTGTTTTGTGTTGTGTGGGGCGGCAAAGATAGGTGTCCGGCGCGTCACATCCGCTTTCGTCTGCACGAACTTGTTCGTCTGACGATATGCGGTAGCCTGCTGGGGGGCAAAGATAGAAAGCCTTCGGTCACGCTGCCCCAACCCCGTCAAATCCGCAAAAACCACCGAAAATCCAGTACCGGCAACAAATGCCATTGCGGGCCAAACGGGTAGTCGCCGTAGGTGAGCTCGCCACCGGCCAGCAACATGAATTTTTTGCCGGTACGCCAGACGAGACACAGCGTGTTTTCATTAAAAAAATCCAGCCTGCTGCTCGGGAATAAATACACATCCGTGGAAGCCAGGTAGGAGAACCGCCCGATCAGTTTACCTTCCATCGAAGCGCCGGCGATGAATCCGTACCCTTCGTAGTACACCGCCGAGCGCGGAAACAGGATGGGCAGGTCAACGGTCGTGCGAGCGTCGAGTTTCGAGGTATTCAGGGCAAATTCAAAAAGCGCCTTGCCGGTCAGGAAGTGCCGGTTGTTGAACGCCGTACTGAGGAGTACACCGTTCTGGAAGGCAAACATGTCCGGTATCTCGAATTCCGGGGAAATAAAACCACCGGCGCCGCTGATCTGCACCGTCCGCAGGAGCATGGAGGGGTAGTTGACGCTGTGAAAACTGCTCAGCGTGTACCCGTCTGTCTCAATCTGCTTCCACTTCACCTCGATATCGGGCGATAAAAACATGGCGATCGGGTGAAAACCCAATTCCACGCGCTTCGACACCGCGTACCGCGACGTGTGCAGAAGGGAAAAACCGCCCCGGCGAGCGGGCAGCGTGTAGGCAGAGTTGGAAAACAAAAAGAGTTTGTCCTCCACCACCGCCGTTTGGCCGGAGGCCGGTGTGGAAAAATCCGGCAGACTAACCAGAGCGATTAGCCACGCAATAGGACAGAAATATGTCTTGGCAAACATGGCGTGTGGGAGTTTTTTCTATTTTGGAATGATCCACCGCGCCGTCACGGGGCAGTGGTCGGACTCAAAGGCCTCCTGATGGGCTTTGTTGGAAGGCAGCACCCAAGGCTGATTGGAGAAGAGGTGATCCAATGTGCTGTCCCAGGCGCTGTCTAATTGCGTATTGGTGAAATAGAGGCTTTCGTTTGCCTGGTAGGCATCCAGCGGCAAGGCGGGAATAAACTGCTCGTACAGTGGATTGAGCCAGGTAATTTCGGGCCCATAATTCGCCCCGTCGCGGTGGAAGGGGTTGTCGTTCGGGCCGTGGAAATGCTCATCGGAGCAGGCTTTTTCCAGGCAGTAATCGGTTTTTGTCGCGTTAGGAGGCAGCAGATTGAGGTCGCCGCCAGCTACGAAAAACTTGCCGGCCTGATCCAGCGCTTGCAGGCGCTGCACGAACTCGTCCATTTGCCGCTGTTTGGTATCGTCGGTAGAAAACGCTGCGAGGTGGGTGCACACGGCATAAAGGTTGTCCACTCCGGGGATGTTTACGCGTGCCTGAAGCACATTTTCCCGCACATAAAAATAGCGCGTAAGGTCGTCCAGGTCGTTGCGCAGGGGGAGTTGGAAACGCGTGGCATCGTCCAGCGGCCACGGCGCGAGGATGGCGTTGCCCTCGTCCATACGGCCCAGTCCGTCGCTGGGGATGTACTGTGCTTTCCAGTTGGAGGCATACACGCCGTAGTTGAGGTAGGTGTGGTCCAGCAGGTACTGCATCTGGTCTATGTAAGCGGAGCGTTTGGCATCAATATCCACCTCCTGCAGCAGCACGATGTCGGGCCGGATGGTATTGATCCATTCGGCTATTTTTTCGAGGTTTGGGAGCACCTCATCGGCGCTCAGGATCACGCGGTCGCCGCAGGAATCGCCGAACCACCACGCTTTTCCAATACCAAAACGCACGTTCCAGGTCATCACGAGCAGGTCATTACCCACGGGCGGTGTTGCCGTCCCTTGTTTGGCCTGGTAGTACTGGCAGGGCATTTCCTCATCGAACTTTTCCACCAGCGGTTCGCAGGTGGAAAAGAGCAGCCCAACCGTCAGCAGAGCAATCAGTCGCTTCATCATTTTTTGAATATTTGACGAAGCGAAAGTGGACAGGAAAACAGGACCAAGCGATGATTCAAGTCAGGGCATCGGTTGATCGTTGCGCCTCGTATCGTCTGCACGAACTTGTTCGTCTGACGATACGAGGCAGCGGCGTATAGCAGCCGTCAGACGAACAAGTTCGTGCGGACGGCGGGTGTTCACCGCCCCATTTTCAGCGCATCCAGCGCCTTTTTTCGCCGTTGTTTAGCGCGGTCGAGGGCCGGGCGGAGGGATTCGGATACGTTCTCCGTCATGCCACAGTTTCCAAGATCAAGCATCCGGGCATCTTCTCCCCGGCGGTGTTTTTTGATGTTTTCGCGGATGCGTTGGAGGGCGAGTTCGGACATGGGTCAGTTTTGATTGTTGAGTTTCTAATGGATAAGGGGTAAGCGTTTTTCAATCGAACATTCCGGACTCTACAAGCAGTTTTCTACCGATGACCCGCTCGGGGGTGTTGAATGTCAGCAGCCATGCTGTTGCTTCACCGATGTCAGTTTTGCCGTAAATAGCCCCTTCAACAACTTCGAAGTGTTCATTCCAAACGTCTTTCCTTGGGTGGTAAAGTCGCACGATTTGTTCTGTCCCGGGCAAATGGGTTGTCAGGTCAGTGCCTTTTTGCCGGTTGCAACGCAGGCAGCAGTAGGCAAGGTTGTCTATTGTTGTGGATCCGCCGTGTCGAATGGCAACAATGTGATCTACCTCGAAGGGATAAATACCAAGAACCTCTGGAAGGCGACAATACTCGCACCGAAATCCAGAACGATCGGCTACGCTGAGACGCAACGCAGCAGGAATTTTTTTCCTGATCATGAACGGGCGAGTTGTATCCGGGCACGCATCTTGGCGATCACCATCAGATCCTCTTGAAGGAGGAACCGATCCAATTCTTCACGCTCCTCCGGGGTGGCGACTCCGCTTTGCTCCCGTTCCAAAAGCCATTTCACGCGTTTTATCGTCGCTTCGGAAGGCTTGAAGGCCAGCACCTGTTCCGGGGCCATTCCCGCTATAAAATTGATCAAGTCGTTGAAAGGATGAACTGCTGTCATGGTGCAAATATAGTGTTGAACTTGTGCCCTTTTTCTTGCAAAAGTAACCTCCTTTTCCCCAACCACAAACTCACATCCGCGTCACCCGGATAAACTTCCCCCGACTCACTTTGTACTGATACGCGCCAATGGTTATCGTCGCCCCGTCCGCCAATTGGGCCAGGTCTTCGATGTCCTGCTCGATGGTGTGCACGCTGCCGTTGGTTTTCCAGGCGATTTCCAGGTACTGCTCGTTCACGCCTTCGCTGGTGCCGCAGAGCACAACGTGTACGGGTATTTTCAGGCGGGCGAGCAGCTCGATGTCACGGCAGTCGCTGTAGTTGTCGGCCACGAGCACGAGCTCATCCAGCCCCCGCAATTTGGGCGCCGCCGCGAGCAGGGCTTCGAGGTCGTTTTCGGGGCCGTCGCCGCCAGAACCGCCCTCGGCCGTCTGGCGCATTTTATCCAACAGGCTGTCTAATTGGGCAAGCTCGGTATAGTACAGGCCGCCGGTTTTTCCGATGATTTTTTGCGCGTCGGGCGTGCGGTCGCCGTCGTTGAAAAACAGGTAGCGGTTGTCTTCGCCCTGCACGAGCTGGAGGGCGTGCCAGAGGATAACCTGGTCCATGTAGGGCGACATGCTGCCGGTGAGGTCGGTCACCACCATTTTGTTTTTCCACCGGTCGCGCATGCGGTACAGTGCGGCTTGCACGACCTGACCTGTTTTTTCAAAATACAAGGGGTCGGCTTTGATGGCTGCGCGGTCGCGGACACTGCGCCGCTCGATGCGTTTCAGGACAGAATCCCGCGAGCCGCCGAACGTCAGTTGATGCACAAAATCATCTTCGTCGTACTGTCGGGTGAGCGCGAGCAGAGAGTCGCGCATCCGGTCGAGGCGGTACAGCGAATCGCGGACGGCCGCTTGCCGCGCGCGTTCGGCCTCGCGGGCGCGGTAGGCTTTGGTCCCGATAGTGTTGAACGTGATTTTGAGCTGCCCGGCCATGTCGTGGTTGGGCACATCGTAGCATTTCAGGTTGGGGTAAATTTCCGTGCTGAAACAGTAGCGCCGGCCTTTGGGCAACATCAGCGCCGCCTTGCCGCGGGCATCGGTGACAGCCACATACACCGTGGGACTTTTTTCTAAGGAAAAATACAACACCTCGCCTTCGATGGGCTTGTCGTCGAGATCGAGGATGCTGGACAGCACGAGCACACGCTCCCGCGTAGGCGTTTGCGCGATGGAAACGCGCTGAAAAATCGTGTCGCCGCGCACGTCTTCCGTGAATTCCGTGGCCAGGTGGGTGATGGTCAGGTTGTCGCGCACGTAGGTATCCCTGGGTATCTGGATGGTTTCGATTTTGGTTTCGTCGCCCGCCCCGACGCGGTACTCGCTGCCGGCCGGCACGAGGAAATACACCTCGCCGTACTTGCCCGTGGCGCCTTGCCACACCTGCCCGGTAGCGGTTTGCAACACGCGCACCTCCAGGTCCGGAATTTTCCGGCGGTCGAGGTCCACTACCGTCACTTTGAGCAGGGCTTCTTTTTTGGTGGGCTCTACTTTTTGGCCGGCGTGCCAATGCTGGTAAATGGTATCGGGAGGAGCGGGTTGGGTTTGGGCGCCGAGCAAAAAGGGCAGGATGAAAAGCAGGGATAGCAGAAGGTGTTTTTTCATAGAGCAGTAGTTTGAATTGATCCGATTGATCCGATTGATTCGATTGGTTCGATTGGTTCGATTGATCCGATTGATCCGATTGGTTCGATTGATCCGATTGATTCGATTGATTCGATTGACTCGATTCGGCTGTTTTTCGCCTCGCGACGGGAAGTAACGGTTTGGTACAGCTAAAATTTTGGATACCACCGGATCACGAGAGTGTTCACAGCAGCGCTGTTCTTGCGGGAAAACAGGAAAATTTAAGCACCATCGTTTTGGAGTGAATACGGTGCCCTACTTTTGGCTCTTTCCAACTTGCTCTTTTTACACATGCTGACATCCATCTCCGACGTACTCGCGCGCCTCGAAACCATCATCGAATGGGCCAAAGCCAACAACTCGCCGCTGGGCTATTTTCCCGTGGTATATCACCTGATGACCGAAACCGTGCAACGCGGCATCGAAACCGGCGTATTTGACGACGGCCCGCGTATGGAAAAACTGGATGTCGTCTTCGCGCAGCGGTATTTCGATGCGTTCGATGCCTGGCAAGCGGGCCGGCCCACCACCCTGTCGTGGCAATGCGCTTTCGAGGCTACTCAAAACCCAAATCTGACTGTGCTCCAGCATATCCTGCTGGGTATCAATGCACATATTGACCTGGACCTCGGCATCGCAGCCGCCCAGACGAACCCGGGGGCAAGCATCTACCAGCACCAGGGCGACTTCGATCGGATCAATACGATTATCGCATCCCTGGTGGATCCGGTACAAGACCGACTGACCAAAATTTTTCCGGTGCTTTGGGTTATAGACTATGCCCTGAGTGCACGCGACGAACATTTGGCTAACAAAATTATCCATTTTGGCCGCACCGGTGCCTGGTCGGTAGCAACGACCCTTGCGCCGCTGGAAGGTGATTTGCATGCTGCTGCCGTACACACACTTGACCGCGGGGTGGCTGCCCTCGCCCGGCCGATCTTCCAACCGCCAGGGCGGTTACTGCCCGTCGGCCTTCAGCTCGTACGCTGGGGAGAATTCGGAACGGTAAGGCAAAAGCTGGAAAAGCTGCAAGGGCGGTTACATTGGACAGACGGCTTTCAATCCCTGCCTGTTTTCGCCCGGCTGCAAACTACTCCCGCTTAGTAGGTGTTTGGAAGCCCCCGATGCGCATTGCTTCCATTGTGCGGCATAACAGCGACCAATACCAGGATGCTCAAACGCTCTTAAAGGAACTCGAATAGCCTACACACACCACACCACGTATGAAAAACCTCCTCTACACACTCCTTGCCGCCCTGCTCGCCACCGCCTGCGCTGCGCCAAAAACCGCCGAACCAGCCACGCGTATCCTGTTCAACGGCAATTTCTTCACCGCCGACAGTACCCTGCCGCAGGCTACTGCCGTGGCGATCCGGGGCGACTCCATCCTGTTCGTCGGCGACGATGCCGGCGCCAAAGCGCTGGCCGGCGCCGGCACGGAAATGATTGACCTACAGGGCGCATTCGCCATGCCGGGCTTCATCGAAGGACACGGCCACTTCCTCGGCCTCGGCCAAAGCCTGCAAAATCTCAACCTGATGCAGACCAAAAGCTGGGAGGAAATCACCAACCTCGTCGCCGAAAAAGCCAAAACCACTGCTCCCGGCGCGTGGATCGAAGGCCGGGGCTGGCATCAGGAAAAATGGAATGCCGCACCCGGCCGCACCGTGAACGGGTACCCCTACCACGACGCCCTCAGCGCCGCTGCACCCGGCCACCCCGTAGTGCTCCAACACGCCAGCGGTCACGCCCTCATCGCCAATGCCCGCGCCATCGAACTGGCCGGCATCAGCAGCGAAACCTCCGATCCCCTGGGCGGGCGCATCGTGCGCGACGCCGCCGGAAACCTGACCGGCGTGTTTGAGGAAAATGCCATGGAGCTTATCACCAAACCGCTGACCGACTGGAAAAACAAACGCACCGAAGCCGAAAAACAAGCTGCATTTGACCATACAGTCGAACTGGCCGCACAGGCGTGTCTGGCAAAAGGCATCACCTCGTTTCAGGATGCCGGCAGCGATTTTTGGGAAATCGAACAGTTCGAGCGCCTCGCCCAAAGCGGCAAATTACCCCTCCGACTCTGGGTTATGATCGGCCAGCCTACTGCGAAAGACTACGCCAAACTCCGCGACTTTCCCCGCATCGGCCTCGGCAACGGCCACCTCACCGTGCGGGCCGTGAAAGCCTACCTCGACGGCGCACTCGGTTCCTACGGCGCCTGGCTCCTCCAGCCCTACGCCGACAAACCCGGCCACCTCGGCCAAAACACCACACCGGTGGAAGCTATCCGCGACCTCGCCGCTGAATGCCGCAAAAACGACCTTCAACTCTGTGTACACGGTATCGGTGACCGTGCCAACCGAGAGGTGCTCGATATTTTTGCCGCCCCCGGCGGCACTACCCTCCGCTGGCGCATCGAACACGCCCAGCACCTTGACTCCCAGGATATTCCGCGCTTCCGGGAACTGGGCGTCATCGCCTCCATACAGGCCATCCATTGCACCAGCGACGCCCCCTTCGTGGTGAAGCGCCTCGGCACCGAACGCGCCCGCACCGGCGCCTACCCGTGGCGCAGCCTGCTCGATGCCGGCGCCCGCCTGGCCAATGGCACCGATACGCCGGTGGAGGATGTGGACCCGCTGCCTTGTATCCATGCCGCCGTTACCCGCCGCCGCGCCGACACCGGACTGGAGTTTTTCCCCGAACAAAAAATGACCCGCGAAGAAGCCCTGCTCTCGTACACCATCTGGAATGCCTATGCCGCTTTTGAGGAAAAGGAAAAAGGCTCGCTCACACCCGGCAAACGCGCCGATATCGTGGTGCTGTCTGAAGATATCCTCCGCTGTCCGCCCGAAAAAATTCTGACAGCCAAGGTGCTACGGACGATCGTTGGCGGGAAATAAAATTGATTCGATTGATTCGATTGGACCGATTGATTCGATTGGTTCGATGAGGCTGTTTGGGTAGGTAATCGAATCAATCGGATTAATCGGTCCAATCGAAACAATCGAATCAATCAAATCATGCGATTTGTCTTCATTTCCGACACCCATTTGCTGCACGAGCAAATTGCGCTGCCTCCGGGCGACGTGCTGGTGCATGCCGGTGATTTCACCATGCGGGGCACGGCGCCGGAAGCGGCGCTTTTTCTCGAATGGTTTGACCGGCAACCCCATACCCACAAGGTACTCGTAGCCGGAAATCACGATTTCATTGCCGAACGCGAACCGGAAGCGTTTCGGGCCATGCTACCCGACTCAATTATCTACCTGGAAAACAGCAGCGTCGAAATCGAAGGGCTGCGCCTGTGGGGCAGCCCCATCACCCCGTGGTTTTTCGACTGGGCTTTCAACCGGCACCGGGGAGCCGACATCCGGCCGTACTGGGAGGCGATACCGATGAATACGGATATCGTGATTACCCACGGACCGCCCTACGGAATTTTGGACGAGGTCGTACGCGACCCGCGCCCGGTGGGATGCCGCGATCTGCTGCACCGGCTCGACGTGGTGCGCCCACGCGTACACGTTTTTGGACACATACACGAAGGGTACGGGCAACTGGAGCGCGACGGCACCCTGTTCATCAATGCCGCCGCTGTGGATGTACGCTACAAACCCGTGAATGCCCCCATTGTTTGGGAGACTTGATGTACTTTTGGCGCCTGTACAACAGCATGCGTATTCACTCTTCACGTATCATAATTCTTCAAAAATGACTACACTGGACTCCTCCGTTCAAAACTATTCCAAGCCACCGTTCTGGAACACCGTCCTGCGATACGGCGGCATTTGTGGCTTGGCCATGGTGGTGTATTCCCTGCTCTCCTACTTGATGGGCGTGGATATGGCATCCATGAGCACCGGAATTATCAACTTTATCGTCGCTGTCGCCATCACCGTCGGCCTTTCCGTTATGGCGATCCGGCACCAGCGCGACACCCTGGAAGGAGGTTTTATGACCTATGGCCGGGCCCTTATAATCGGCGCCTTGACTACTGCCCTCGGCATTTTCATCTCCAGTATCTGGAACTACATCCTGATCACGGTCATTGATCCCGACTATGTGACGCGGCTCAAGGAGAGTTTTTTGCAACAATGGAGCGGCAATATGCCGGAAGATGCATTGGAAGAAGCCGTAGCTAATTTTGACAAAATGGCCAATCTCGATACCGCCCTGATGAACGGCCTCATCGGTTCGCTGGTCATCGGTATCATCGCCGGCCTCATTGCCGCTGCTTTTGGCATGAAAACACGTCCGCTGGAATAGAAAAGCTACAACGCCTTTTTGTAGAACAATCCGCAAGCCGTGTGCCCGGTGTTGCCCATTGACCCGGGCAACGGCTCGAATTGCAGGCGCTGGTACAGCCGGTTCGCTTCCTGCATGGCAGCAATCGTTTCGATGTACATGATCCGAAAACCATGCTGGCGAGCCGTTTCTTCCAGTGTTTCCACCAAACGGCGCCCCATTCCCTGCCCGCGCGCTTCAGGCAGAAAGTACATTTTTTTCAGTTCACAGGTGTCCGCTTCGCCACCCTGCAAGGGGGCTACACCGCCGCAGCCGACGAGGCGACCCGCGTCGTTTTCCAATACCAGAAATGCCGCGCGCGGCCGGTTGTATGCCTCGAACATGGCATCCACCTCCGGGTCTTCGATGGAATAACCCGACCCCACGGCGCCGTATTCGGTCATTACCGTGCGGATGATCCGGGCTACCTGGGCATTGTCTTCCGGGCGGATAGGGCGGAATGAAAGTGTGTTGCTGGACATGATTTTACTTTTTGAAACGATTCCGCGAGCAAAACACTCGGGAAGTACACGTGTTATAAAACGCCGCGAAGATTGGGATTTTGACCGCAATACAAAACGCACATTTTTCCTCTCCACCGACCTACATTTGCCTGTCAAAGACGAGCGACCTTTTTTATGAAAAACAATATTCTCCAAAACGGCGTGCTTGGTGGCGTTACCGTAGTATTCTACTTCGCGCTGCTGTACACCGTCGGCAAAGAAACCTTCCTCAATCCGTGGCTGCAATGGGCCGCAATGGGGTTTTACGTCGCGTTTATGTACCGGGCAGCCAAGTTCGACTGCGCCATGCGTGGTACGGCGCGCGATTTCCGGACTATCCTGCGCACACCGTTCGCCGTGTTTATCCTCATCAACCTGTTCTATTGGATGTTTTACTACGGCCTGCACCTCGCCGACGTAGAACTCATTCGTATGGAACTGCTGGCTGAAAAACAATCGTATCAAACCATGCTGGATGCCGGCATGGGCGACCCGGAGCAGGCCAACCAGATCCGCCAGGGCCTCCAGGAACTGGAAAAAGCCCTGGAAAATCCGGTGCAACCGCTTGGTCCGGTCATCACGCGGATGGCCATGGGCGCGTTGGGCGGATTTGCCCTGTCCGCAGGCATCGCCGCTACCCTTCGTTCGTCGCACTAAAACCATGGAAGACCACACCTACCAACCGGAACAACCATCCCCGGCATCGCCGCCGCCAAAGAGCATCCGATCCTGGATGGGCACATTACGCCTCTCGCGCGTACTGCGCTGGGCAGCCCTGCTTCTGCTCTCCGGTTGGCTCGTTGCCAACTGGCACGGCGATCTGCCCATGCACGAACTGGCGATGCGCTATGGTTTCCCCGATTCCAGGTTTGTCGAAATTGACGGCCTCATGGTACACTACCGCATCACCGGCAAAGGCGAGCCCCTGGTACTCCTGCACGATTCCAACAACTCCCTGCACACCTGGGCCGCGTGGACCGACTCCCTCTCCCGGCGCTACCAGGTCATCAGCCTCGACTTGCCGGGATTTGGCCTGACGGGCCCCCACCCGCAGGGGAGTTACAGCGCGTTCATGTACGCCAACTTTTTCGATGCATTTGTGAAAGCCGTCAACCTGCGCCGTTTTCACCTTGCCGGCAACGGCCTCGGCGCCCAGATCGCCTGGTTTTACGCCACCGAACACCCCGAGCGCCTGCGCAAACTCATCCTGCTCAACGCGCCGGGTTTTGAAGAAAAAAAAGAGCCGATCGTCAGCTTTTTAGCGCGCACGCCCGTGCTGAACCGTTTGTTGTGGAACATCACCCCGCGGTTTGCCGTCCGGCTCATGCTGGAAAACATGTACGCCGACGACCATAAGATAACCAATGCGCTCGTGCAGCGCCACCACGATCTCCTGCGCCGACCCGGCAATCGAAAAGCGTTCACCGACCGCACGTCCGTGAGCGAGAATCGCCCGCCGGTAGATATTATCGAAGACATTACCACCCCCACCCACATCCTCTGGGGCGCCGAGGACACCCGTATCTCACCCGAGTACGCCTACGAGTTTCATCGGAAAATCCGAAAAGCCCTGCTGAAAATTTACCAAAACACCGGCCACTGGCCCCAGGAGGAAAATTCCGGCGAGACCGCAGCGGATGTGCAGGCGTTTCTGGAAGGCCGGTTTTAAGGCGAAGAGTGAGAGGCAACACCGTGTACGCCACACATGGTGTCGTACGGGAATATTTTTAGGGAAATCGTTAACGTAAACCACATCCCGGCAGGGGTTCGGGTACAGGTGAGACTCAGTAGAGGTCTGAAAAGATTTGCCGACAGCGTGATCAGACGGTGGAATGGGACATTATCTTTGCAAAAAACAAAAGCATGAATGCTATTCGAATATACGCAGAAGTCAAGGATCATGAGATTCGGCTCAAACTTCCAAAAAGTGTAAAAACCCGGAGGGTAGAGGTGATCATTATCCCTTACGAGGAAGAACCCGTTCCGAATGAATCGGCTATTACGGATTTACAGCGTCTGCTCCTTGAGGCCCCTGATATGTCCGATGAAACGTATTCGGCAATTATTGAAAAACGAAAAGCTCTGAACAGATGGAAGTGATTTGCCTTGATACAGCCATTCTTGTTGAGCACCGCCGTTCAAAAGACAAAGCGAACACACTGGACTTGATTTGATTGATTTGGGAGAATATTAAGTGGTAGCTTATGCTACAATTCCGTGCGGTCGGTTGTCCACCGCGATGCATTTGCCCTGACAACTATCCCCTACTTTCGCCGTCGCCACCAAAAGACGCATCGCTCATCTCGCATCACTAAACTGTGCCTTCCCGCAACGACGCCTTTCGCTCCCTGCTCGACACGCTCAACCCTGAGCAGCGCCGCGCCGTGGAGCATATTGAAGGCCCGGTGCTGGTCATTGCCGGGCCAGGCACCGGCAAAACGCACATCCTCGCCGCCCGCGTGGGCAAAATCCTGCTCGAAACCGACGTCCGCCCCCAGAACATCCTCTGCCTGACCTTCACCGACGCCGGCGTGAGCGCCATGCGCGCGCGCCTGCTCGAAATGATCGGCCCCGATGCCTACCGCGTGCCCATCAGCACGTTTCACGGGTTTTGCAACCGCGTCATCCAGGAAAATATGGAGTACTTCGGCCACGGAAACCTCGAACCCGTGTCCGAACTGGAGCGCATCGAAATCGTACGCGACCTCCTCGCCAAACTCCCCCCCGAACACCCGCTGCGCGAAGGCAAAAAAAACGCTTTCCAGTACGAAAACCACCTGCGCGACCTCTGCTCCACCATGAAAAAGGAGGACTGGACGCCGGGCCTTGTGCTGAAACAAACAGACGCTTTTCTCAAAAGCCTGCCCGACGACCCCGCGTTTATCTACCAGCGCAACACCGCTACCGCCCGCAAAGGCGACCCCAAAACCGCCCTTCTGGCCGATGCCGCCGAGCGCATGAACCGCCTCAAGGCCGCCGCCGACCTGTACCCCAAGTACATCCACGCCATGGAACGCGCGGGCCGCTACGAATACGAGGACATGATCCTCTGGGTATTGCGCGCCTTCCAGAAACACGAGGCCCTGCTCCGCACCTACCAGGAGCGCTACCTGTACGTGCAGGTGGACGAATTTCAGGACACCAACGGCGCCCAATACCACCTGCTGCGCCTCCTGCTCGAATTCTGGGACGCCCCCAACGCCTTCCTCGTCGGCGACGACGACCAGAGCATCTACGAGTTTCAGGGCGCCCGGCTCGATAATCTCCGCGATTTCCACGAGCGCTACCACGCCGACCTCGAAACGGTCGTCCTGTCGGAAAACTACCGCTCTACCCAACACATTCTCGACACCGCCGCCGAGGTGATCGGGCGAAACACCATCCGCGCCGTCCGCCAGCTCGACGAACCGCTCGAAAAAAACCTGCACGCCAATACCGGCGACTCCGGCGCCCTGTACCTGCACAGCTACCAAAATCGCCTGTGCGAACTGACCGATGTAGTGGCCCAAATCGAGGCCCTGCTCCGCGCCGGCACACCGCCCGAGGATATTGCAGTCATCTACGCCAAACACCGGCAAGCCGACCGGCTCATGGCCCTGCTGGGCAAAAAAAACATCGCCTACCAGGCCAAACGCCCGGTGAACGCACTCGACCTGCCGCTCGTGCAACAACTGCGCGAACTGCTCTGCTACCTCGATGAGGAATCCCGCAAGCCACATTCCGGAGAACACCGGCTGTTCCGCCTGCTGCACGCCGACTTCCTCGGACTGGATGCCGGCGATCTCGCCCGCGTGGCGGCAGCGTTGGCCGAACAGTACCGGCGGAATAAAGTCCGCCCGGCCCCATACGGGTCGCTGTACGATGTTGTAGGCGGCACGGCAGAAAGCGGCGGACTGAAGTCCGCCGGTACGTGGCGCGATGCCGTCACGTCGCCAAACTTTTTGGAAACCCTGTCCCTGCGCAATCCCGGTGCATTCGACCGCATCACCCGACTGCTCGACAGCTGGATCGCCGCCGTACACAACCTGCCTTTGCCCCAACTTTTGGAGCGGCTTTTCACCCAAACCGGCCTGCTGGACTGGGTGCTTGCCCGTCCCGACAAACTGGCGCACCTGCAGGCACTGCACACGTTTTTCAATTTTGTGCAGGCCGAGGTGGACCGACGACCGCGTTTTTTCGCGCCCCGCAGCAGCAGCGGCGCGGCGGGGCTGTCGCGCCTGCTCGACCTGCTCGACAGCATGGACGACAACCGCCTGACCCTGCCCCTGCAGCAGACGGTGCAGTCTGGTCCCGGCGTGCAACTGCTCAGCGCCCACGGCGCCAAGGGGCTGGAATTCCGCCACGTGTTTCTGTTCGACTGTGTGGAAGACGCCTGGGAGAAAAACTCCGGCGGCAACCGCGGTCGCTTTGGCCTCCCCCCTACCCTGCTGCCCACCGGCGAAGAGGATGCGCTGGAAGCCCGCCGCCGCCTGTTTTACGTGGCCATGACCCGCGCCAAACGCCACCTGCACATTTCCTTCGCCCGAGCGGGCGACGACGGGCGGGCACTCGCGCAATCCATGTTTGTGGCCGAAACCGGGCTGCCCGTGGAGCCGCAGGAGGTGGCGCAGTCGGCGCTGCTCGACACGCAGGCGCTGCTGTTGCTGGCTCCGGAACCGCCGTTTGTGGAGTTACCCGAAGCGGTGGCATTCGAGGCGCTTTTGGCCGATTTCAGCCTGAGCGTTACGGCGCTGAACCGCTACCTGCGCTGCCCGCTGGCGTTTTACTACGAAGATTTTTTGAAAATACCCGGCGCCACAAGCGAGGCCGCAGCCTACGGCGTGGCCATACACGGCGCGTTGCAGCAGTTTTTATTAAAAATGAAGTCCGACAAAAAGATGCGCTTTCCGTCGGCGGAAACCCTCGTGCGGTTGTTTGGCGCCGAAATGGAGCGACAGCGGGGGCATTTTTCCGAAAACAATTACGCCCAGCGCCTCGCCCTTGGGCGCGAAAACCTGCGGCGCCTGCACACCGAACAGGTACCCTACTGGCGCAAACGCGCCATTGCCGAGCGCCGCGTGGACCGCGTGGAAGTGGACGGCGTGCCACTCACCGGCGTGCTGGACAAAATCGAATGGCTCGACAACAGCACCCTCCGTGTAGTGGACTACAAAACCGGCGCCCCGGACCCGCAGAAAATAGCCCCGCCCGGCGAGAAGCAGCCGTACGGCGGCGACTACTGGCGGCAGATGGCGTTTTACCGTATCCTGCTCGAAAACGCCCGAATCTATCCCGAACCCGTGGGCAAAATGGCCGTGCAGTGGCTGGAACCCGACAAGCGCGGCACATTTCCCGTGGCTGAAATCGCGCACACCGGCGAGGAAATCCGCTTCGTGGAGGGCCTCATCCGGGAAACCTGGGCCAACATCCGCGCGGCGAAGTTTACTCCCGGCTGCGAGTTGCCCGATTGTCCCTGGTGCCGTATGCACCGCTGGAAAGAAGCGCCGGAAGCAGGTTTTGGAAGGGAGCGGGAGGAGGGACTGGATGATGGGTGAGGGCGTTAACTTAGCAGTGTCATTGGCATGAAAAAAACGCTCAAAATACTCGGACTGGTCATCTGTCTTGTCTTGTTGTTCAAAGGCTGGATTTACCGTTACACGGTAACATACCGCGAGATCGGACAAAGACAGACCATCATACTTCAAGACTCCGGGGCGATAGCCGAAATTCGAAAACTGCGGAACAATCGGGAGTTGACTCTGGTGGAAATCGTGGAAATTTCCCAATCGGCGACCAACGCCCGCCTGCGATTTGCGACCGGCAAGGCTTCCTCGAATCCAAATGTGGCCGCCCGTAGCGGCAAGGCCAACTGTGTCGGGTATTCCGCCCTTTTCAGTTCGATTGCAAATCAGTTGTCAAATGAACAGCGTAGCAGTCATTCACTTCGGGCAAGACACCTAATTGGCCGCTTGTATTTTCTCGGAGTGGATGTACACCAATTTTTTTCCAGCCCATTTTTCAGGGATCATGATTTTGTTGAAATCGAGGATACGGCCACCGGTGAAAAGATTTTTGTTGACCCGGTTGTGAGTGATTATTTGGGTATTGATCGGGTGACTTGCCCTAAATAAAGCAGGCAAATCTGCATCTTCGCACCTCACTCCTCCATCCCATGCATTTGCCTTCCTTCTCCCAGCGCCACCTGTTCCTGATCGGCCTCGCCGTTTATGCGCTCACAGCCTGGCGCAGCGAAGGCTACCACCACCCCGACGAGCATTTCCAGATTCTCGAATTTGCCAACTTCCGCCTGGGCCGCACGCCGGCGGCGGATTTGCCCTGGGAGTTCGCGGCTCAAATCCGGCCCGGACTACAGCCGCTGGTGGCATACGGAGCGATTCGCCTTGCCGAAGCGGCGGGGATTGACAGCCCGTTTGTGCAAATTTTTTTGCTGCGCTTGTTGTCGGGGTGGCTTTGCCTGTGGTTGTATTTTCAGTGGGCAAAACGGCTGGAAGCCGACACGAGCGACCCGAGCGTCGGACACTGGCTGCGGCTGGCCGTGGTGTTTTTGTGGTTTGTCCCGTACCTGTCGGTGCGCTTTTCTTCGGAAAACTGGGCCGGGTTGGCGTTTGGCGGCGGCCTCTTGCTGTTGCTCTACGTCTCCCCTCCCAACGGGGGAGGGGTTGGGGGTGGGGTTGCAGCAACCCGGCTACAACGCATCGCGGCCGGCTTCTTGCTCGGTCTGTCGTTTTTCCTGCGGTTTCAAATGGGTTTTGCTCTGCTGGGACTGGGCGCATGGCTGGTGTGGCAATTTTGGTCCCAAAAGCGCCTGGGTCAGATGCTTGCTCCGATGGCGTGGCTGGTGACCGGCGGACTGGCGGCCCTGGCGCTGGGTATTTGGGCAGATGCCTGGCTGTATGGTAAACCGGTTTGCACGGCGTGCAACTATTTTACGGCCAATATTTTGGAAAATAAAGCAGCCAACTGGGGCACCTCGCCCTGGTGGTATTATCCCGTACAAAGTCTGCTGACGGCCGTTCCACCGGTGAGTCTGGTACTGCTGACCCTGTTGTTCCTGGGGCTTTGGCGCGCGCGAACGAGCGCATTGGCCTGGAGCTTCGTGCTTTTCCTCCTGGCGCATACCGCCGTCGGCCACAAGGAAATGCGATTTTTGTACCCCATGCTGGCGCCTATACTCGTGCTGGCGGTGCAGGGACTGGCTGCATGGGCGCGAAGCGCAGACGGGACCGTTTGGAGCAACACCAATCGGCTGGTTCGCGCGGTTTGGGTGGTGGCGTTGGTGGTAAATTTCCTGCTTTTGCCGGTTCGGAGCTTACTGGCCGCACAGGAGTCCGTGCCGTATTTTCGTTTTTTGTACGGCTACGCAGCGGTGCAGCCTAAGCCCCTGGTGGTGTTTTCAAAAGAAAAAAGCCTGTACAATGTGGTGGGGCTGGACATGCACTTTTACCGCGCCGGTTATGTACAAAACCGCGTTGTAGATACATTTGTAGCCGATACCCTGTTGGTCGCGCCGGCGCCTTCCCGGCTATTACTCGCGCCCAAACTGACGATGCAAGACACACTGCCAGGCCTGCACACCGAACGAATTTACACCTACTTCCCCGATTGGATCCTGTATTTCAATCCGAATGACTGGCAGAGCCGGTCGCGCATTTGGAGCGTTCACCGATATTGATAAACAGCACCCGAACGCAGCGCTGTACACCAAACTGTTCGCCCTGAAACAGCAGAACCAGGCGCTGTGGAACGGCGAAATGGTGCAGATTTACAATGACCGGATGGATAAAACCATCTCCTTCGCCCGCGAAAGGAACGGCGCCTATTTCCCTGTCGCGCCCACCACCACGCGCAGACTCAGGCGGTCCCGCACGATGCGCCCAACCGCCCAGTCGTAGGGCGTGTCACGGAAGTCGTGGCTGTTGGTCATCCCGTAGGAATAAACCACTTCGGGCTGGATGACGACCTTGCCCCAGAGGATGCCTGCACCGAGCCCGATATCGAGTCCGAGGCGTTCGGGTAGCAGATGCACGGTGGCAGGATTGCCGGTGGAAAAACTCCACGACGCGCGTCCGCCAAAGAGGATGACGGCTTTCAGCGGCAGGCGTTGCAGGTGGTTGGTCAGCACAAAATGAACCGGCAGTTCGACATCCGAAAAAACATACCGGTCGCGCACAAACGCTCCGTCCGGGGTCTGGAACGCGAGGGTATTGGCGGTGCGGGAAAACGCGAGCGCCGGCCGCAGGCTAAGCGCCGGAAGCAGGGGCCACTGGCCCCAAATACCCACGCCGGCGCCGAAACCCGTCCGGTCGTCGGAAACGAGATACGGCGCGCCGGGCCGTTGGGGCAACAGCGCCAGGTGCAGCGTTTGAAATTCGGCTGCCGCCGAAAACCCGTAAGCGAACCGGCGGTCCGTTTCGGTGTTCTGACCAAGTGCTCCGGTGCTGCAGAGCAACAAAATCCAGCGTGCGATTTTTTTCATAGTAAAAAGTTGTTCCTTCGCCGGCGATGCCTGCACGCGCCGTCCTTCCCTTGATGCTCATTCGTTCTGCCGGGTTGCCCTTCGCCCGAGTGGCAACGCTCGCTCCCGATTGGCAGACGCTGGAAACTGCCGTGCAGGTTGGCCGCACACACCTGGCCGACTGCGCCTCGGAACTGCAAACCGCCTTCGACGCCGCCCTGTCCGCCTGCACCGATCCCGCCCTGCGCACCGCCGTGTACAATGCTCGCCGGGATTTTTTCCAGCGCCGCCGACTACCCGTGCCCGCACTGGAGGTCCGGCTGACCGACCGCCCCGAGGCGTCGGAGCTGGCACGATCGATCCGACATTACCGCGCGGGAGCAACGGAACTCCTGGCTGCGGAAACGGCATACACGGCACACTACGAGGCGACGGTGGACGAGGCTTACCGGCAGTTGCAGGGACTTGCCCGGGAGCCGGAATTTCAGCGGGCGCTGCTGTTTTCGAGCCACGCATTGCTGGAGCAGTTGCCCCGCTTCGCGGAAACGCCCGTCGGGCAGTTTGCCAAAAAAGAGCGCCAAACCGCTCTCGCCGTGCTGCAATACGCCACCCGAATGGCTACCAAAACCACTCCACTGAGCCGGTTCGCTACGGTAGCGCTGGCACAAACATCGGACGTGGAGGCTGCTGAAACGCCGCTGCCGGATGCCTGGCCGGAAGAGACACCCACCTTCGGCAAAAGTATTGTCACCCCGAATGTTGCCCTGCTGGAAGCGCTGTACGCAGTGCTGCTGAACGACCCGACCTTCATCCGCGCGCTACCGCTGGCACTGAATCCGTGCATTACCCGCGTGACTGAAAGCGCTTATGTGTGGCTTTTTCACAACGGTGCGCTGGAGCATTTTCAGGAAGCAGAAGCGGATCCGGTACTGGATTTTATCGCCGGGATGCTGCTGGAAAACCAGCGCCAAATGCCTTTCGAAAAATTGGTGGAAACCATTGTCGCCACCACCGACCTTGAGCGGGACCTGACGGAGGCCTACCTGATCCAGCTGGCCGATGTCGGGTTTCTGGAATGGGTGCTGCCGATATCGGGATTGTCGGCGGACTGGTGCAGCAGTTTGTACCGCTTTCTCGGTTTCCTGCCGGCCGAGCCGCTGATCGTGGATGCGGCGGCCCTGTTGCAGTGGTTGCGCACAGCAGCCCGCACGCTGGCGTACCTGCCGGCGCCGGATGCCATTGCAGCCCAGCGCGATGCTGCTGCGCAAGTACAGGCGTTTTTTGAGCGCTGGGAGGCAACGCCTCCACCGGTGCCGGCGGAGCAACTGTTTTACGAAGACACCGAAACGGGGTTTGCTGCGGAGACGCTTTTTTTCACAGAAGTGCCCCAAATGTTGCTCGACCAGCTGGCTGAAGCCTGGCGCCACCGCCCCAAAAAGCCGGTTCCACAATCCCGCGCGGCGTTTGTCTCGTTTGTTTTGGAAAAAACAAGAACAGGGCAAACGGTTGGTTTTCTGGAAGTGGCCCGGGCGTTTTTGGAAAATAAAATCCCTGACGAGCCGGCGCCCTCCGTGGTTGTTCAAACCGATGAACCGGATAAAATTGGCACATTATTTCAGGTTTTTTGGGAAAACGACCGCCCTTGTGCCGTCGTCAATGCGCTGTATCCTGGTGGCGGAAAAATGTTTGCCCGCTGGCTCCACCTGTTCCCGCAACGCGCCGGCCAGACCCTGCGCGACTGGCAAGCGGTAAAACTCAAAAACCAAAACTCAAAACTCGCTTTCCCCTGGCAGGGATATTTCAACGCCAATCTCCAGCCTGCCCTGGTTGCCGATGTTTTGTCGGTACCGGGTGGTCGGGTGCAACCGGGTGCCGGTGGGCAGTCTTTTCTGCTGGGAAACCTCGATGTGACGACGGAGAACGGCGCGCTTGTGCTGCGCGACCGGGTCTCCGGGCAACCGATTGAACTGAACGATCTCGGCCTGGAAGCGCCGGAAACCCGGCCTCCGGTGCTGCGTCTGCTGTGGGCGTTGGGCGTTCCATATAGTTCACTGGAGGCGCTGCTGCCGGGCAAGGAGCCGGAGACAAGCGGCCAAAGTCATTCGTGGCAGCCGCTGCGCGACGGCGTACTGTTCCGTCCACGCTTATGGCAGGGCGATCTCGTATTGGCTCGAGCCGCGTGGGCGGTACCGCAGGAACTGTGGCAAATCTGGTTCGAGCAGCACCCGACGTTGCCGCAGGCATTTTTTCAAAATATCCGCAAAAACCTCGCAACACTCGGAGTGCCGAGACACTTTTTTGCTCGAATTGCCCCCGAAAGCCCGCAGGCATTTGACAAGGACAGCCCCCTCTCGATGTTGTTGTTTCAAAAAATCGTGCAACGGGGAGCAGGCACGCTGCATCTGTCGGAGATGCTGCCCGTGCCGGAAGCACGGGCGCAAGAAATTGTAGTGGAAATAATGCCCTAGCGCAATCGAAACAATCGGAACAATCGGATTAATCGAATCAATCGAAAAAATCAAACCTGTCGTACCACCATCTGGTACCCTTCCCCGTGGATGTTGAGGATTTCGATACCGGGGTCGTCTTTCAGGTACTGGCGAAGTTTGCTGACGTACACGTTCAGGCTGCGGCCACGGAGCCGGTCGTCGTCGCCCCACACCCGGCGCAGGGCAGTGTCGCGGTCAATAACACCTTGGTTGGCGTCGCAGAAGTACAGCAGCAGTTTCGATTCGATGGCGCTAAGTTTGGTGGTTTGGCCGTCGAGGGCCAGTTCGCGGGCGGCGGGACTGAACGTATAGCGCCCGACCTGGTAGTTTGCTTGTTGGGGCTGTGCGCCCGATTTGTTTCCGGACCGGCGCAAAACGACCTGGATGCGCAGGTAGAGTTCCTCCATGCTGAAGGGTTTGGTCACGTAATCATCGGCGCCGAGTTGCAGCCCTTTGATCCTGTTTTCCTTGGCTGCTTCGCCCGTGAGAAAAATGAACGGCACATCGGGGTCAAGCCCGCGAATTTCCCGGGCTACCGCAAAACCGTCTTTGAAGGGCATCCTGACATCGAGGATGCACAGATCGAACGCACCGTTCTGGAACGTTTCTACACCCTCCACTCCGGAGTGGCAGAGGGTGGTTTTCAGACCCTTGGTGGCCAGATATTCGCAGACGAGCGGGCTAAAAGCGCGGTCATCATCTACAAAAAGTAAGTGCGGCGTATCGTTCATTCGGATGATTTTAAAACAAAAGTGTTGATTTCAATGGCGGGAAAAAAGTGTTTCGCGTACATCACAACTGGTTCTTGGCCACCAGTACCTCCATGGCGTTCCAGGCAGTTTCGTCGTTCACGTGGAATTTCTTTTTCAGGTACAGGAAGATTTTGTGCTCCTGTGGCGTCACTACGCCATCGGACAACATGACGTCGAGGCACTGGTAAAACAGTGGCAGCCGGGTCTGTTCCCGGATAGCGCCGACAGCCGCGTCAATGAGCGCTGCCGGGCTGCCCGCCTGCTCAAAATACTGTTCGGCGGCGGCGATGAGCGCCCCAGCGTCATGACCCCGAAACACATTGCGGCTCCGTAGGGTGTTCGGCAACGCGGCATTTTCGGTCATGCCGTAGATTTCGCTGGAGCGCAGGCAGGCCACCAGCACGGCAGCACAAGCTTCGGCTTCGTCGGTGATGCGCAGGTCGGCGCCGGCCGCTGCCGTATGGGAGGAACTTGTTGTGTTTTTCACAAATGGTGCGTTTGACGAAAGAAAAAAAGCAGCAGGTGCAAAGATGGGATTTTTGCACCTGGATGACGTACCTCGTTTGTACCTGCTTACCCGGAGACCCGAAATTTTACCGCCGGGGATACACGGCGTGGCGTATTTCAATGAAAATTTATTGGAGACAAATCAATTCATGTACATTTCGCCGATTTTTCACCAACTCTTCAATTTCCCTACCTAATTCCACGTCGCAATGGAGCGTTTTATCGGCCTGATCGGGATCGTTTTAATTTTGGGCACAGCCTTTTTACTTTCCAACAACCGCAAATCAATCAATTACCGAACGGTAGGCATGGGCTTGCTGATACAGGCCGTGTTGGCGGTATTCATCTTGAAAACGCCTGTCGGACAAGCGATTTTCGGTTGGCTGGGCCGGGCGGTCACCAAGGTGTTGAGTTTCTCGGATGTGGGCGCAAGGTTTGTATTCGGGGTATTGGGCAACGACGAAAAACTGGCCCCGATCTTTGGTAACGAGACCTTTATCTTTTTTGTCCGGATTATCCCGACCATCATTTTTGTGGCCTGCCTGGTCAATATTTTCTACCATATCGGGCTGATGCAATGGATCGTAGAGAAATTGGCCATCGGCATGAACTACTTCATGCGGGTGAGCGGCGCCGAGGCGCTGAGCAACATTTCCAGCGCCTTTGTCGGCCAGGTTGAGGCGCAAATTATGATCAAACCCTACCTGAAAGGCATGACCACTTCCGAGTTGATGGCCTCCATGAGCGGAAGTTTTGCATGTATTGCCGGAGGGGTGATGGCGACGTACATCAAGTTTGGCGTCCCGGCCGAGTACCTCATTGCGGCCAGTATCATGGCGGCGCCGGGCGCTTTGGCTGTAGCAAAAATCATGCATCCGGAAACCGAAGAATCGGAAACGCAGGGCAAGGTAAAACTGAAGGTTGGCAAGCAACACTCCAACATCGTGGATGCCATCAGCGCCGGCTGCTCCGACGGCCTGCGGGTAGGCCTGAACGTGGTGGCTATGCTGATCGGCTTCCTGGCGCTGATCGCGCTGATCAACTTCATCTTTGGAGCGATTGGCGGCCTTTTCGGATACCCGCAGTTCAGTCTCGACATCATTCTGGGTGCTTTGTTCGCCGGGTTTGCCTGGGCCATGGGAGTGCCCTTGCACGAAACCATGCAAGCGGGCGCCTTGATGGGCACCAAATTGGTTGCAAACGAATTTGTAGCCTACTTGCAGCTGAAAGACCTGATTGACAGCAATGCACTGTCGCCCAAAACGCTGGCTATTGTCAGCTTTGCGCTGTGCGGTTTTGCCAATTTCGGATCCGTCGGCATCCAGATCGGCGGCATATCGGCCCTGGAGCCCAGTCGCCGTGCCGACCTGGCCAAACTGGGTTTCAAAGCCCTGATCGCCGGAACACTCGCGTCTTACTTATCCGCAACGCTGGCCGGGATGCTGTTGTAGGCCCTCCGTGCTCGAAAAAAACAATTTTGCCCAGTCCGGAGAAACCGACACGCTCCTCCATTGGAAGCTCCAACTTCAATAAACGATCCGGGAATCCGCTTTCCAAAACGCCTCCACCGCCAGGTGCAACTGCACCATCATATCTTCCGTGGGTTCGTATTGCACGGCAGCGGTGTACTGCGCAAAAATGTCGCGCACCTGTTGTAACGGCACACCCGATACCTGCGCGAGGCGCTGGTCGAAATTGGCGTCGAGCCGTAGTTTCAGGGTATCGGCGTCCAGCTGAACCACCATACCATAGCGTTCGCGCACCTGGGCCAGGAAGAGCCGCATAGTTTGTACGCACAGGTTTCGGTAGTTTTTTTCCCGAAAATGCAGGTTGGCGATGGTGCTGATAAACTCGTACGACGAGTTTTCATTTTTACCCAAAACAGGGATGATACGCTGCCGGCGCCTGGCCCGAAAAACCAGGTAGGCCGCAGCCAGGGCGATTAACAGGTACCAGGCCCAGGCCAACGGCGGCTGTTGCAGGATGTATGCCAACGGGTGTTCCGAAGGCAGCTGCCGGGAGCGATCCTGGTTGCGCTGGCGGGACACCATCTCCGGCACCCTGCTGTAGGTATCCCAGTAGATGTCGCCTTCCGGCAAATAAGCCAATACCCCCTCCGCATACCGGCGCGCGGGCGCACGCAGCAGGTGGTAGTTGGAAAAAGCAATGGGGGTGGTGTGCAGCAAAAACCGGCCTTTGCCGTAGGGAAAAAGGGCGAAGTTGACGAGCGAGTCGTCGAGAAAACCCAGCGGACGCTGCGGCTGGGTTTCACAAAAAAAATCCGACTCGATGTAGCTCCAGGTGTATGCCTCCACCTTGTTTTGCCGGGCGTAATGCAGCGACGCCGGTTTTTTGAACCACGGCGCCACCAGCGAAGCTGCCATCTGCGAGCGGGGCTGCCTGGCGTAGTCGTTCCACTCCGCGCCGGGACACTCTTCGTAGTACAGGTGGAACATCAGGTCGAAGGGTATGGTCTTGCTGGACAGCAGGGCTGTGTTGCCCGCCTGCACGAAGGCCAGCAGGTGTGCCGTACTCAGGGAATCCAGATACAGCCCCTCGCCCACAAACACATAGTTGCTCCGCCCTTTGGCATGGAGCGGCAGGTTTTTGGGTAAATCCTCCCGCACATCTACGAGCTTTTTTTCGGGAAAATATCCGTCGAGCAGGCGGTGCAGGGTTTGCGTTCCGTAAGGCTGGTCGCTGCCTTCGCTGTACGCGTTTTCCATCCATGAATCGCGCCAGTCAAAGCGCTGCTGATCCGACCGGCTACGCCAGTAGAAAAGTGCCAGTAGGGCCAGCAGCGCCAGGGCGACGAGGAGGTATGTGTTTTTGTTGTTGATTGGAAGACTATTTAATAACCCGAACTTTCATCTTCACATCCTTCTTGGGACGGTCGCCTGGAGCGGTTTCGACGCCGCCAATTTTGTCAATGATGTCCACGCCTTCCACGATATTTCCGTACACGGTGTATTCGCGGTCGAGATGCGGAGTACCGCCGTGCAGGAGGTATGCCTGGCGCTGTTCGGGGGTGTAGCGGAAGTTGCGCATGGCCTCGATCTGGTTGAGCGTAGCTTCCGTCACGGGTCCGCCTTGCACGATGTAAAACTGCGAACCGCTGGATTTTTTCTCCGGGTTGTTGGTGCGGGCAGCAGCGATGGCGCCTTTGACGTGTACAAGACCATCCACAAATTCGGCTGGAATCTGGTAGCTGGGGCCGCCGCTACCGAGCATTTGGCCGGCGGCTGCATTGCGCGACTGCGGGTCGCCGCCCTGGATCATAAACCCGTTGATCACGCGGTGGAAGATCAGGTCGTCGTAAAAACCTTCCTCGGCAAGTTTGAGGAAGTTGTCGCGGTGTTTAGGGGTGCTGGAGGACAGTTCGGCGAGCATGGTGCCGAACTCGGTTTCGATTTCCACGAGGCAGCGCTCGGGTGCGGTGACTTGAATCATTTGTGAAGCAGTTTTACTTTTTTTGCCCTTTCGGACCTTGAGTGTTACGGTGTAATTACCCGAGTGTTTGTAGGCGTGCGTCGGGGCGGCCTCGGTGGAGGTCGTTCCGTCGCCGAAATCCCACTCGTGTGATTCGGCATTTTTGGATGTGTTGGAAAAGGTCACTTTAACCGGAGCCACGAGTTTTCCGGTCGGCACGGTAAAGCCGGCTTGAAGTTTTTTCTGGGAAAAGGCTGCGGGCGCCAGGGCGAGTCCGAGCAGGAACGGGATCAGGAGCAATACTTTTTTCATACGCAGTAGTTGTTTTTGGGGCAAAGAAACGGAAAAAAGCCGCGAGTTGTTTCCGTCGAAGTACCCGGCGGGTACTCCCTCGCTATATTCGGCGGGTTGAAACCCGCCGCTACATATTCGGCGGGTTAAAACCCGCCGCTACTCACTTCACCCGTGTCAGTCCCGCTTTTGCCTTCGCGTGCAAACTGACCTTGTATTCCTCCGGTTGCAGTTCGAGGCAGCGCTGGTACGCGGCGCGTGCTTTGGCGGCGTTGCCCTGGTCTTCGTGTAGCATGCCGAGTTGCAGGGCGGCGTTGCAGGCAAAGTAAGCGGGGTTGCCGGCGCCCTGCTCCATGGTTTGGGTGTACAGGCGTTCGGCTTCCGGTATTTTGCCCAGCTCGTGGGCAATGCGGCCAAGGCGGTAGGCGTACTCCAGCGCCTGCTTGCCGGAGTACCCGGCGGCGGCATCGCGAAGCAGGTCGTAGGCGCGCTGGTAGTAGCCGCCGTCGAACAAAAGACGCGCGCGGGTGAGGCGGGCATCGGGCACTTCCCCGCGCAGGGCCTCCTGCAAGGCGGCTTTGTCGTACTCAGACCGGTCATTTCCGGCGGTTTTTACCTGTTTCATGAAGGTACGGTAGCCGGCTTCGTTGCCCAGCACCAGTTGGTGCCACGCGAGTTTTTGGTATGTTTCCTTGATACCGCTTTCGCCTTTGAATTTTTTCAGAAACAACAGCAGCGGCTTGTCGGCATCCTTGTCCAGGCGGTTGAGCTTGGCCATGCCGAGCAGGTAGTGCCGGTAGGGAAACGGGTGAAACGCGCCGCCCTCGGGACAGGCCTCCAGCAGCCGAACGGCCTCGTCGTTGCGCCCCGTGCGCATAGCCAGGCTGGCCAGGGCAAACGCGGCAACAGGATTTTTGGCCGGTTCCAGCTTGCCCGACGACATGGTTTTCCAGGCGTCGGACTTTTCGTTTTGCAGGTTTAGCTGCAAAAACGCGAAAGCCACGCGGGTCTCGTCCTCAAACACAAAATCGTGCTTTCGGGCGTGCTCCAGCACCTCTTTCATCTCGCGCATACCTTGCTCCACCGTGCCGTTGATGCCGCTCAGGGCCTTGATCGTCCAGCGATACTCCTCCGGCACAGCGCCGATCATGGCGTGAATAACGCCGAGACTCTTGAGGTTGGCGGCAAAATCGGGGTGCTCTTTTCGGTTCTGTTCCAGCAGGGCGTAGGCCTGTTTGATATCGCTCATGCTGGTCAGGTAATCGTTGTACTTGCCGCGCAGAATGGCCCACTGGAGCCGGATTTCGGCCTGCGCATACAAATACCACGGCGATTTCCGGTCGCCGCCGGCAATACGGGCCAGCCGCGGATCCATGTTTTTGGCTAAGCGGACGTACTCGGCGCGGTCGTCGTTGACCAGCACGGTCAGGAAATCCAGGTAGTTCTCCACGAGCGGGGTGATGCGGTTGTTCGGCTCCTTGCGCTTCAGATCGGCCAACGCCGTGCGCGCCTCACCGAAGCGCAGACTGAACGCTTTTTGGTAGGCTTCCCGGGCCAGGGGCGAGAACTCAAAGCCACCGGCCGGTGTTGTTTCCGGCAAAGCCGATACCGCCACCGGCCGGATAACTAGCAGAAAAAACAACCCAAGGGCAACGCCTCGGAAAATGGAACAAAGATTCTGGTTCATGATTGGAATTCCAGGTGAACGTCCTTAATCCCGGGCGCCGGGCGGACAGTACATTTTCAAAAAATTAGTACACATGGTGGCTAAGTGGCGCGCCGTTCCTTCGCCTTCGGAAATGCTGTGCGAGCGGTTGGGATAAGGCATAAACTGGAACAGTTTGTTGTGGCGCACCAATTCGTTCACGAGCATTTCGGCGTTTTGGTAGTGTACGTTGTCGTCGCCGGTACCGTGGATGTAGAGCAGGTTGCCGCGCAGGTTTTTGGCGTGGGTGATGGGCGAGCCGGCCACGAAATCCTCCCGATTTTCCTGCGGAATACCCATGTAGCGTTCCTGGTAGATATTATCGTAGGAAAGTTGGTTGGCTACAGCAGCCACGGAAATACCTGTCTGGTAAATTTCCGGGTACTGAAACAGCAGGTTCAGCGTCGTAGAGCCGCCGCCGCTCCAGCCGTGTACGGCTACGCGGCTGGTGTCAATCCAGTTCCAGCGCTTGAACATTTCCTTCGCGCCCATCGCCTGATCGCGAATGTTGACGATGCCAATTTTGCGGTAAATGGCCTTGCGCCAGGCGCGCCCCTTGGGAGCGGGTGTGCCACGTCCGTCGAGCGAAGCGTAGATGTAGCCGTCTTTGGCCATATCGCCGGCGTAAATGCGGTTGCGCCCCATGCCGAAACGGTCGCGTACCGTAGCGCCTGCGGGTTCGGTATAAACATAATACACGATGGGGTACTTTTTGGCCGGGTTAAAATCATTGGGCTTGATCATCCAGCCGTCCATGGTTACGCCGTCTTCGGTGGTTACCTGGAAAAACTCGATATTGCTATTGGCCGGCGGCTCAATATTGGCCGGAATAGCCTCTTTTCCGTTCAGTGCCTTGTGGTCGGGCAGGGTTACCCATTCTGTCTGTCGGCGGGTGTAGTAGTTGGAAAAATTGTGCAGGGCGTACCGGGCGGCGGGCGAAATCTGGTAGCCGTGCGAGCCTTTTTGACCGGCAGGCGAGAGACGCTCGGGCTGGCTTTTGCCGTCCATACGGATACGGTAGAGGAATTCCTGCGTGGCGTTATCGGGCGAGGCGGTGAAATAGAGGTAGCCGCCGCGTTCGTCCACCCGCACGAGGCTGATCACATCGTAATTGCCGGGCGTAAGCAGGGTTTCGGACTTGCCGTCGCGGGAAACGCGGTAGAGGTGGCGCCAGCCGTCTTTTTCGCTGCTCCAGAGAAAAGCCTGGCCGTTGTCGAGCCAGTCCCAGTAGCCCCGTGCGCCGTCGGCCTTTACGTCCACCCAGGCGTCGTCGGTTTCGGTGAAGATGGTGCGCGTTTTACCCGAAGTGGCGTCGCAGAGCAGGAGGCGGCTTTCGTTTTGCTTGCGGTTGAGTTGCTGCACGAGTATTTCCGAAGTATTGGCGGCCCATTCCATGCGGGGCAGGTAGGTGTTGCGCGGGTCTCCTGGGATATCCATCCAGCGGGTTTTGGCGGATCCAATTTCGGCCACACCGATGCGGTAAGGCGAGGGCGGTTCGCCCACTTTGGGATATTCCACGGGAATGGTGAAGGGATAAATGGAGTCGGTGGTATTGATCATCAGGAAATCGCGCACGGCATTGGCATCTATTTGCCAGTAGGCAATGCGCTTGCTGTCGGGGCTCCAGCGGAAGCCGTCGCGGCAGTCAAATTCTTCCTCATACACCCAGTCGAAGGTGCCGTGGATCAGTTTGCGCGAGCCATCGGTTTGGGTGAGCTGGGTTGTTTTGCCGGAGGCGATATCCTCCACGTACAGGTTGCGTTCGCTGACGTAGGCTACTTTTTTCCCATCGGGCGAAATTTTGGCGAACATGAGCGAGGACGTCGGGCGGTCCTTGCCTATTTGCCGCAAGCGGTTGGATTTCAGGTCCAATACCCAGTAGTCGCCACGGGTTTCATAGCGCCATACGCGTTTGCTGTTGGTATAAACCAGCACCTTTTGGCCGTCTTCGGAGAAGAAAAAATCTTTCACGGGCATGGGCGCCAGGGCGCCCGGCTGGGTCAGTTGAGCGGCAGTGACGAGCGTTGTTTTTTGCTGGTCAGGCAGGGTTGTTTTGACAATCTGGCCGGACTCTTCCTGGCAAAAACTGTTGCCGTCGGGCATCCATTTTACATCCTGAGCGGTAAGCCGGACGAGCGTAAAGAGAAAAGTGAGCAGGAGTAACGCGCAACGTTTTTGCATGGCAGAGCAGAATTGAGTGGAGGAGGTTGATATTAGGTTGAGGGGGTTGAGCGAGTTGAGGGGGTTGAGGGGGTTAAGAGGTTGCGTTTCGGATCCAGAAGGTCATGTTTTTGGGGGTGGAAATTGCTTCGCCAATGTCCTGCCAGGAAAATTCGGTGCGCAGTGTCGGCGCTTCCCGGTAGCCGCGTTTTTCCCAAAAAGTGTGGAGCGGTTGGTAGCCGGCAGGGCGCGCGGGGTGGTCCTCGGGGCGTTCCACCGCACAGAAACTCGTGCGGCGAAAGGTGCCAAAAGAAGCGGCATGCGCTTCGCGGACATCAAAAAAACGATGGCCCAGGCCCAGGCCGCGGTACTCCGGCAAGAGGATGCTTTCACCAAAATAAAACACCTCCGACACATCCATACCCGCCTTCCGAAACGGCGCCTGTACGTCGTCTGTTTCATCGGTCAGCGGGATGCAGGTAGTCGCGCCCACCATATTTTCCTCGTCGAGGACAGCAAAAAGTAACGCCCGTTCAGATGCTGCATAGGTACGCAAGTATTCCCGTTCGTACTCCATACTGCCCGCGTACAAGTACGGAAACTCCCGAAAAACAGCCATCCGCAGGTGTGCCAGCGGATCGAATACTGCCTCGATTTCGGGGCCGATGTAGCGTTTAAACGTCAAGTCCATTCTAGGCTGATACGAGTTTGATCCAGAGGGGCAGGTTGTAGTAGGTCGTTACCCGGATAATTTTCCCGTTGGCTACTTCCAGAAACGCACCGGCCGGCAAAACGTAGGTCTGGTTGCGGGCAGGTACCAGGTCGCCGTCGGTTGTTTTGTACACGCCGTTCACGGTGAATTCGCAGGCTACGCGCCGCCCGGACGGTTCGGAGAAAAACACCATATCGGTCAGTTGCTCGTCGTAACACACGTCCATGTGTGCCAGAAATTCGCGGTAGCGCTCCAGTCCGATACGGGCTTCGCCCTGATTCACTTCGTGGCGGATATTTTCATCCAAAAGGGCGAGCATGCCGTCCCAATCCCGGGAATTGAAACAAGTGTAGTATTGCTGTACGGTATCAAGTGCTGTCATGCCGGCAAAGGTAATGATGCTATAGCTCAACTCATCTCAACCTTCTCAACCCATCTCAACTCTTCTCAACCCATCGCAACCCTCCTTCAAAAAAACTGCCCGCTGACCGAAACCGGCAGCAGGCAGAATAAGAACCATGAAAACTTCTCTTGTATTGGCAACCGCTGCAATCAGAGGTGCAATCTCGCTTTTTTACCCAACAGTACATCGTTGGCCTCTACCCGGTCGGGATCGGGCACACAACAATCCACCGGACACACCGCCGCGCACTGCGGTTCTTCGTGAAAACCTACGCACTCGGTGCATTTATCGGGGACGATGTAATAATAGTCGTCCGATACGGGGCGATTCTTGGCGCTTGCATCCACCACGGCACCATCCTCCAGGGTATAACTTCCTTTCACGGTGTTCCCATCTGATATGGCCCACTCTACCCCACCCTCATAGATGGCGTTGTTGGGGCATTCGGGTTCGCAAGCACCGCAATTGATACACTCGTCTGTGATGATGATAGCCATAATGTCGCTGTTCGTTTTGCAGGCTTTAACAAGCCTGTCCGATGTTTGTTTCGGACGGCAAAGGTAAAAAACCGCCCAATTCAAAACCCGAAACTATTTTACTGCATTTTCGGCGCTGCGCGCACAAATGCTTCAATTTTATCCTTGTCCAACTTGCGCTTCAGCGTATCAGCCTCCCGGCGGGAACCGAATTTGTCAATACAAACGGAGTGGTAAGGCGAATTCGGGAACCGCACAATATGGGCAGTAGCATAACCAGCGGTTTGCATTGCCTGCAAGTGGGTGTTGGCGCGGGCTTCTTCCTGAAAAGAGCCGACAACCACATAGTACTGATCGGCGTCGCCACTGGTCACCATTACCGACGCAGCGGGCGGCGGCGCGTTTACATTCGTTTTTGTCGGCGCAGGATTTGTTGCCGTGGCCGCATTTTCGGAAGCAGCCTCCAGGTTGGGTTTTCCATCTACATACACCATGGAAGCGCCCTGAATGCCTGTTAGGATGCGCACCTCCGTCCGGCGGTTGCGTGCGTGTTCATCTTCCGTGCAGGATATGCCGTCGTTGCAGTGGTTGCGTGGCTCGCTTTCTCCATAGCCCACGGGACGCATCCGATCACGGTTGATTCCTTTTTGGGCGAGGTATTCCACCACACCATTGGCGCGGCGTTGGCTCAACTCCTCGTTGTATCTGGACGTGCCCCGGCAATCGGTGTGGCTCGCCAACTCAATGGTGATGGACGATTGTTGTTTCATCAGCGACACCAGCAGGTCGAGGTCCTTGCGGGCGTCGGGGCGCAGCGTGGCGTCGTTGAAGTTGTAGTAAATATTGGGCATCTCAATGACAGTACCGGGCAGGAGCGGGGCTACCGAAAAGTTCTGCATCATGATCTGGTTGGGCAAACTCCAGCCCGCTGTGTTGATGTCCGAGCTGCCAATTTGTTTGCCGGCCTGGAACAGATCAACCTTGTACTTCGTGTTTTTCTCCAGGTAATAATCAATCTGGCCATTCGCATCGGCAATAACCGTATCCTTGGTATTGTTCGTCTGATTGGTCAGCACCAGCAGGGCGCCGGCCAGCGGAGCATTGGTGACGTAGTTGAACACCGAGGCGTTCCAGCGGACTTTGTTGGAATTGGCCGACGGCTCCAACGCAGCAGTCAGTTCGTTGCCGGGTTTGGAAATGGGCACCCGGAGTTGTTTGGTCTGGTACGGCTCTTTGGCGATAATGATCACGTAGTTGCCCGGTTTTACCTCAGTAGAGAAATTGCCCTGACTGTCGGTCTCGCCGGCAATACCCTTATCGGGCGGCAGGGCGACCATCACTTCTTTCCCATTCACCTTTTGTACGGTGATGAGGTTGCCGTTTTCGTCGCGTCCAATAACCGTATTGGCATCGTAGTTCAGCAAGCGCACTTCGGCGTTGGCGATCGGTTGGCCCGTCATCTTGTCCGTCACCGTCACTTTCACATCGAGGTTGCGGTCGGGTACGCGCTGGTTTTGGAGGAGGTAGTCGTCGAGGTTGCCGTTTTCGGTGTGGAAGCTAAAAATATCGTCGCCACCTTTCGTGGTATTGCCACTGGTAGAAAAATAGCCGTTGATCTTGTTCAGGTCAACGATCAAGCCAAAGTCGTCGCCGGAGGAGTTGAAAGGCTCGCCCATGTTCACGGGTTTCGTCCATTCCGGTCCATCCTGAATGACATAAAACAGGTCGAATCCGCCTTTTCCACCGCTCAGGCCGTCGGACGCATAGTACAGCGTATTGTCGGCGTGGATGAACGGGAACGCTTCGTTGCCTTTGGAGTTGATCTCGGCGCCGAGGTTAACCGGCTCGCTCCAGGATTCGCCCACGCGGTAGGAGACGTACAAGTCCATGCCACCAAAACCACCGGGGCGGTTGGATGCGAAGAACAATTTGTCGCCGTCAATACTCACGGCCGGGTGGCAGTCATCAAATTCATTGTTGTTGAATGGGATGGGCTGCGGCTCACTCCAAATCGCACCTTCCTTTTTGGACCAGTACAGGCGCATTTTTTGGGTATCATCCTTCGCGATTTTCACCTTGCCGGCAATGAGGGCATTTCGGGAAAAAAAGATCGTTTCCGCCGTGCGGTCAAAACAGACCGGCCCTTCGTGGTACAACGACGACAGTTCTTTGGCAAACGGCTCCGGCACCATCAGACTACCGTCGGTATTGCGCCGGGAGCGGAGGATAGACATGGCCGGCAATTTAAGCCGCTCGTCGGTACGTTTTTTCAGGCCGGCCGGATTGGTCGAGATGAACACGATACCGTCTTCGTAGAACGTGGGGCTGAAATCCAGGCCGTCCGTATTCACAGCGGCTTCATTTTTCAGTTCGACGGTCACCGGCGGCAGACTGGATGGCACCGTCTGTGCCGCCAGAAATCCCTGAACAAATAAAAAGATGATAAGAGATGCGTACTTATAGGCATTCATAGTTCCAGTGGTTGGAATGGTAAACGATTAGGTTAGACGCTATTTGAGGTATGGGTTACATAAAAAATCGTGGGTTGGACATTTTTTTGCCCTTGCCTGCCTGTTGTTTCAGATCTGCCTGGAACAGCAGTTCGATCGAACCGGCAGTATAGTCCTTGATATCTGAAAGCGAGAAATCGTAGGCCATGCCGACACCAAACTGCGGGTGTGCTTGCCAAAACAAGAGCAAATCTATGGATTCACCCGCGCTTTTCCCGCCGGCGCGGTAGGAAAGTCCGGCAATGACCTTTTCCTTGATTTCCAGATTCAGGTTTACGTCCACGTCAAAAGGGGCATTTTTCACATATTTCGTGAGCAATGCCGGCATCAGGTTGATGTCGTCGCTCAATTCAATGATTGCTCCTGCCATTCCGTAGAAGTGCGGGGATTCTTTGGCTGTTTCAAAATCAAGGGGCAGGTTTTCGTTGATACCAATGCTGTTGGAATAAATCCGCGGCACGGAAAAACCTGCGTAGAAACGCTCGTCGTAGGTGAAATACAAACCTGCACCTACATTGGCATAAATGGAACTGGAGCGCCCAGGCTCCAGGGAGTTATCCACCGGATTGTCGGCCATAGCCTTGGAAAAATCTATGCTCAACGAGCGGATAGAACCCATCAGCCCTGCGCGCAAGGACACTTTCTCGTCGGCAACAATGTCGTAGGAATATGCCAGCGAGCCGGAAAAGTCCCGGTTCAGCCCGATCTGTACGTGCGACAAGGTGACGCCCACACCTACACGCGGGGTCAGAAACGGCGAATTGAAAGAAGCCAGAAAAGACTTTGGCGCACCGTCGAAACCCATCCACTGGTTGCGGTAGATAGCGGTAACCGATGGCACGCCACGAGCACCTGCGTATGCCGGGTTGATCGGCAGTTTGTTGAACATGAACTGCGTGTACTGGTGCTCCTGTTGAGCCAGACCGCTTGCCGCCGCCGCGGCCATTATCAGAAAAAGTAAAGCGATTTTTTTCATGGAATAGTTCGATTGATTCGATTGATCCGATTGATTCGATTGATCCGATTGGTTCGATTGATCCGATTGGTTTGATTGATCCGATTGGTTCGATTGATTCGATTGATCCGATTGGTTTGATAAATCGGAATAATCGAATCAATCGAAATAATCGGATCAATACACACTATCGGTGTATTTGTACAAATCCCTTTCGCGCGGGTTCGCCCGGGCTGGATTTGAAAATGTAGTAATACACACCGTCGGGCAGGTCTTTGCCGGCCTCATTGTTCAGCGTGCCTGTCCACAGATTGTCATACGGCGCCGCGTCGAAGACCTTGTCGCCCCACTGGTTGTAAATCACAATGGAGTTGTCGCGGAACTGGCCCGAATCAATACACGGGATGCGAAAATAGTCATTCACCCCGTCGCCATTTGGCGTCATCACGTTTGGAATAAAGGAACAGTCGTTGACATCCAGACGAATCGTCACCAAGGCTACCGTGTCACACACATCCGGACAAACAGCCGAACAGAGTTCGTAGAAGAACGAGAGCGGTCTGAAACTTTCCGGCGCTTCGAACGTGAAAATACCGTTGCCCAGATACACCAGTCCGTCCGGCAGTGGATTCGTCAGCGGCGTCACTACGTATTCACCAATCGGGAATACCAGGTCATTGGCAACAACACTGAATGTATCCACGCCACCACCCATGGTGATCAGGATCGTATCAGCAAGCGCACCCACCGATGCCAGTGTCACATCCACCGAACCGGGCGGTGTGGAGCAGCCATTGATCGTTGCCGACACGGTGTAGGTGCCTGCATTTTGCGGGCTGGCGATCACGGTGATCTGGCTGTTATCCGGGTACGTTTGGTTCGGCCCCGTCCAGGTATAAGACGCGCCCGGGAACTGATCCACCATAAGGATGACTTCATCGCCCGGGCAGGCTACCAGCGGATCCACGGTGGGGACCAGTGGCTGCAAACCAACCACCGCCACGTTCACCGAACACTCGGACGTGTTGCCGTTGTCGTCGGTCGCCACAAAAACCAGGGTACTGACCGAATCGCCCGGAAAGAGCATCCCGGAGAGCGGACCTGTAGTTTGAGCCACCAGAGCGCCTCCACAACTATCCGTCGCCGTAGGCAAATTGAACGTCACTTCCACACCCGAACAGTCCGATATCGTATCCAGTGCAGTGACAAACCCGCTGGAGTCCGACACAATCAGACCGCCAATGTGTACAATCACCGGAGCGGTCGGGCAACCACTCAAGACCGGTGGGGCATCGTCCACAACCGTCACCGTAAAGGTGTCACGGACGACTTCCAAGCCGGTTATCGAGTCCAGCGCCACATAAATAATCTGCGTAACGCCTACCGGAAAGGTATCGCCCGGCATAGCAGTCGAGGGAATAACCTCAATGGTCGGTGTGCTGCAGAAAAACGCATTCGGTATCGGAATCGTCCAGGAAACCGGTTGCGCGCAACCGTTGAGCGTCAAGTCCGCCGGGAAACTGTCGAATCCCGGTGGAATATTCGGAAATTGTAACGTGATGGTAAACGAGCAGGTATCGTCGTTGCCGCTGGCATCAAGCGCATACACCACCACGGTAGTTACATTATTGGAAAGAAGTGTGCCCGATGCCGGAATGGAATAAACGGTATCCAACTGGCAGTTGTCCGTAGCATCCGGAAGCGCCCAAATCAGGTTGACTCCACAAGGATTTGCATCTACAAGTACCGTGTCGGCAGGACAAGCAGCCAACACCGGATCTACCACATCCTTCACCTCGATGGTAAACGAACACTCGGCAGTATTACCGGAGGGGTCATAAGCAGTGTAGGTCACCACATGGACACCCGTCGGAAACACCGTCGTCATATTATCATGGGAAGGAACAAGGTCGTCTATCCCGCAGCCATCGGTTGGCATCGGCTCCGCCCAGGTCACCAGCGTATCGCACCGGTCCGAAGGGAGAAAAATCGTCAAATTCATCGGACAATCCGGAAATGCCGGCGCAAGCGTATCCAGCACTGTAACCGCAAATGCGCAGGATTGGATATTGCCACCTGCATCGGTGGCAAAGTAACTCACTTGCGAAACACCTGTCGAGAAGAACTCGCCCGAATAATTCGGAGGGTCAACGCTCAGGGTACCGGAGCAGTCGTCCGTAACAGTAATATCGTCCCAGAACACGGAAACTCCGCATGAATCCACCGCAGTGTACACCGTAGTATCGCCGGGACAATTGTCAAAAACAGGCGGACTCAGGTCAAAAACCGTAACCATAAACGTGCATGAGTCTGCGTTGCCCGAAGCATCTGTACCTGTGAACGTAACGGGTGTAACACCTACAAAGAACTCATCCCCTGGCTGGGCACTCCCAACGAGCGTGATGTTTTGGTCGCAGTTGTCGGCGCCGATCGGCAGGTCAAAATCCAGAAAAGTCGAACACGCTGCACTGTCGGCTTGCACCGTGTAATCGCTCGGGCAACTCACGCTCGGCGGCAGGGAATCGCGCACCGATACGGTAAACGAACACATAACCGTGTCGCCGGAAATATTGAACGCCAGGAACGTCACAACACTATCACCCAGCGGGAATACCGTTCCCGATGTATCGGAGGCCTCCACATTGAGGTTCATCCCGTCGCAGGGATTGAATGCTTGCGGCAAGTTCCAGGAAACCGCAGCCGAGCAAACCGCCGTGGTTACACCGACCGTGACATTGGGGGGGCAGTTCGTCAGTTGCGGGAGTGCGTCGCCTTGTACCGTCACAGTCATCGAACATGTAGCCGAGTTACCGGCATCATCCGTGGCGGTGAAGGTCACTACCGTAGGTCCGGTTGGGTAAATGCTGTCGGTTTTGCTCGAAACCACGCTCATAATGCCACTGCATACGTCTGTGGCCTGGGCCGGAGCGAGCAGGTAGGTGGCGATACATGCCGCGCTATCGGCAGGAATCACCACGTCCATCGGACAAACAAGATTGGGAGGCGTAAGGTCCGTGATGTTGAAATAGCCATTAACTAAGATCATCGGCACCACATTGAAAGCCGAATTCACGGCGTTGATGATGCCGGTAAAATCAATATTACTCGAGCCAAGGTTGTCCACCGTAAAATACATGGTGAACAAGGTATCATTATCCGGCACCGCAGGCCAGCCGCCGGCGTTACCGCCGAAAAATTTCAGCGTGTTGCCGGTGAGCGCGGAGGTAAAGCCAAAAAACGTAGTCGGGTTCAGACCAAGGCCCGGATATAAATTCCCGACCGAATCAAATTTGATGATGGACGAGTCCCATGTAATATCGAACTGCAGGCCGATGATGTTGACAAAATCGCGCACCGTCAGGTTGACGGCTATATGCGCCGCACTGTCCTGGCAATCAATGGCCACTGTGTCGAGAATCAGGGTGAGCGGGGTACCCGCATCCACCAGCACCGAGAACGAGCAGGTGGAGGTATTGCCGGAACCGTCGGTAGCCGTGTAGGTCACCACGGTTGTGCCGGCATTGTATGTGCCATTTGCCGAACCGAGGCCGGAGCCGGTTGTAGCCCCAGTTTGCTGGTAAGCAAGACCGACGTTGGCGCTGCAATTATCTGTCAGGCTGACCGGGTCGAGGTTGTTAAAGGTAGCTGTAATAACCCCCGGAGGTGTTGCAACGGACACATTGGCGGGGCACTGTATCGCAGGCGGCATGGTGTCGGTAATAACTACAGAACCATTTACAATCAAAAAGCCGATTTCCTGCGACGGGTTGGTAGCGCTGGAAATAGCCAGCATATCCGTGGGGAAATTGCCGAAGGCAATATTCGAACTGTTATTGCCAGTAGCAACCACATTGAATGTCAGGGAAAACAACACCGAACCGTCCACCAGCGTAAGCCCGAAAGGCAGTGCGCTGGTCCAGGCAAAACTGATGAACCCGCTGGCCGTTTGTTGCGTACCGAAATTGGTAGCATCCAGCACCAGTGATGGGTGGGCATTGGCAATCGTGTCAAAAGACAACACAGCTGGATCCCAGCCTACAGAGAACTGGATGCCGCCGATCGAGTCGTAGTTGAGTACGGAAATATTAATCGTAACCGTCTCACCGCACGTTCCGGCGCCATTGGACGCGATCAGTGTCAGCGAATCGCTGGGGGCCAGCGTCAGGTTGATCTGGAACGAGCAAGAGGCCGTGTTGCCGCCCACATCGGTCACCAGGTACGTTACAGTGGATTGGCCGAGGTCAAACGTCGCGCCGCTCGCATCCGGGTCGTTGGGACTGTTGCCCGTTGTTGCACCGACCGTTGACCAGCCAATGGATTGAATCGAACAGTTGTCGAGAATAGATGCCGGCGCAATGCTGTTGACGGGCGAAGGTCCGAAAACCTCCTGGGTCACATTGCCGGGGCAAACCACCGTGGGCGCCTCGGTGTCAATCGGGCTGACCAAACCAGGCGCTGTTACCACCGTCAGGTCATTGCCCAGCGGATCAATCGCAGCAATAGCCGTCGGGCTGTTTGAAAAACCCACCAGCGATGCTGGACCACCCAAACGGGTAAATGCGACCTGAAGCAAGACCGCGCTGTCCGGAAGCGTCAAACCACCGATCGCCGTCCAGGAAAACGTAAATTTTCCCTGGGCTTGAAAGGTCGTGGTGTCAAATCCAATACCGGAAAAAGCAGGGTTGACATTGGTGATGTAGGCATAGTCCAGAAACGCCGGATTCCACTCAAAGGTGAATTGCAGGCCGGCCACGGAATTGAAATCAAATACGCGGATCGGAATCAAAAACGTATCCACATCGTGGCAGGGCACCGCGATGGAGTCGGCTTTCAGGGTTATTGTTTGTTGGGCCTGGGATGCCATCGGCGCGAACAAAGCCGCAAATAAGAATAGGATTAGTAGTCTATTTCTCATGGTTTCGATTGTCATGAAATATTTATTGTATAGAGGGTTAGAAGGTTTGAAGGTTGGAAGGTTAGAAGGTTTCCGGTTTGAAGGTTTGAAGGTTTCCGGTTGGTAGGGATTAGCCCTTCCAACCTTCCAACCAGAAACCTTCTAACCCTCTAACCTTCTATCCCTCCAACCGGATCAACCCCTCAATCAATCAATCAAAATCATTTTTTTGCGGTCGCTGTGCATCGTCGTGTCCAACTTGTACCAATAGACACCCGGTGCGCCCAACTCACTCTTTTGGAGCGCAATCGTATTGAAACCCTGTGCAAAGTTGCCAACCACGGTTTTCACCAGACGGCCGTCCATGCTGAACACGCGTAATACCGCGCGATCGGCCTGCGGCAGACGGAAATTGATGATCGTCTGTTCGCGGAACGGATTGGGTTGGTTTTGGTACAGTGCAAAAGCTGTTTGATCGGCATTGACATCGCTGAGTACCTGCGCAAAGTCGAATTCAACCGGAATGCTGTTTCCAGCGGCATCCAGTGCTTCAGCAGCCGTAACCGTCGAGGTCGGGCGCAATACATTGGACAACGCGGCGCTGTTTTCCAGCACCCGGAACGACAGGGAGAAGAGTACCTCTCCGTCTGTCAGCGACAACGGATTGGAACTGACCCACAGGTTGCTCAGATGGCCGTCGGCTACGTTTGCCATGCCGAAGTTGCCCATACCGAAGTTTGGCAATACACCGGGCTGAACGTCCGTCAATTCGAGTGCGTTCGGATCGAACGAAATCGTCATCTGGTATGCCTGCCGATCTGTAAAGTCGCTTGCTTTGAACGGCACCGAAATCACGTCGCCGGCACGTACCGATTGCTCGTCCAGGCGGAAGCGGAAGACATCTCCGCTGCGGTCTTGCGCGTCGTTGACGATATTGTTTACCGGAGCATTACCCGTCACGTCGCCGATGCGGACAGCCGTGAAGTCGTCGTTCAGGAAACTGATGTTGGCCGGCGTATGCGAAATACTCAGCGGATACGGAGCGCTCAGCGGATTCGGTGTCGGGAAAATGTAAGCCGAAGGAATAAATTTCCAGTCCGGTGCGCCATTCGAGTAGTGCTGTACCGTGCCGAGAATCAACTGTTGTACCAGCAGGTAGTCCACCAGGTCAATCATGTTGTTGCCGTTCACGTCACCCGCCACATATTGGTACGGGTTGGGGAACAGGTTCACCGCAGCAGCGTGGTTTTGGATGGCCAGAAGGTCACCTACGTTGATACCCTGACTGAAATTCGATGTCACCGTTTTGGCCGGTGTCACCGTCGTATTCGATGCCGGCGGTACGAGGAATGAATATGTTCCCGGTACGCCCGTCACGACATTGCTGCCGACGGTTCCCGTCAGGGCGACGTTCACGCCCGGTACGGGAGTACCTGCACCGGACCATGTTTTGATCAAACCCGCGATTTCGATGTCGTTGGCAGCCAGGCTGTCAATCATAACCATACCGGAAACCAGATTGGCCATCGTCGGTACGATATTACCCAGAGAATCCCGTTGGAAACTCAGTGCCGTCGGCGTGCCGTCAATGGTGACGGGGCTGGTTGAGCCAACCGGCGCTACACCGAGTTGCACGTTGAGGTTGAAGATCACCGTACCGTTAGGCAAGTTCAGCGGCGTACCGTTACCCACCCAGAAGACGGTCAGATCGTTGCCTACCAGATTCAAGGTCAGCGTACCCGGCAGCGCACCGGTAGCGGTGCCGCCAAGGATGGTGCCCACAATCGGGTTCGTGACGTGCATGCTGAACGACATGCCGATCATGGCATTGAAGTTCTCTACCGTTACCGGGACTTGCACCGAGGTAGCTTGTGTACCGGCAGCCGTGCCGGCGATGATCGTCAGTTTTACGCCGGCAAGTACGTTGACAGAATCCACGCGAACACAGCCGGAGTTCAGATCGGTGACCGTCACGTAGTAAACACCCGGAGGCAGGCCGGTGATGGCATTCGTCGTATCGCCCGTGCTCCAGCCAAAACCAAAGGTACCCGAACCCATCGTTGCTACTGCCGTGGCAGTACCGTTGTTGGCACCCGAGAAGGTTTCCGGCGTTGCAGAAACGGCCAGGTTAAAGCCTACACCGTTGCCGAGGGTGACATCCACGTTCACCGTACAGGTGTTTGCGTTGCCATGAATATCCACGACCGTGAGCGTTACCGGGTTGATGCCGAGATCTGCGCAGGAGAACAGCGCATTGTCCAGGAACATGGTGTCTATACCGCAGTTATCCGTGCTTCCGAGGTCAATATCTTCAGGCTTGAGCATTGCCGTACCGTCGGAGCCCAGCGAGATCACGACGTTGTTGTTGCAAATTGCCGTAGGCTTACTATTGTCAATAACCACTACCACTACGGAGTCGAGGCCTACGTTTCCGCAGGGGTCGGTAGCCGCAAAGTGAATCGTGTAGTTTCCAACAGTATAGTTACCGCCGGCATCGAGTGCTCCGTCACCTTCCGGGGCATTGTTGGTCACCACCAGTTCACTGATCGGTGCACAATCCACGATAAACTGCGTCGCATTGAGGGTCACCGGAACAAGACAGCTGTCATTGGCCGGGAAATTGACCGATTGTACGATGATCGTATCGGGCAGGCCGGGGAACGAAGGCGCCAGGCTATCCGTCACCGTAATGGTATTCGTGTGTGTTTCAATGTTTCCGCAGTCATCCACAGCCGTACGGGTACGCGAAATGGTGTAGCTGTACTTGCCGCAGAGACCCGGAGCAACATTGATCGTATCTTGTACGAACGTCACACCTACATTGTTCGAACAGTTATCCGTTGCGGTGATTACCGTCGGCGGAGCCAGGTTTTGGCTGCACGAGATAGTCACGTTCGGCGGATATTGCGACAGAATAGGCGCTACCGTATCAACGATATTGAATGTTTGAACACAGTTGGCGGTATTTCCAGCGAGGTCAACTACCAGCCATACGCGCTCTACTTTGTAGCAGAACTGGCCGGTCGTATCATCCACTATCACGTCATCAAAACTGAGCGTCAGGTTGGCCGGACAGTTGTCGTTAACCAATGCGGTACCGTGATTTTGTGTAGACAAAGAGTCCGTACACAGCACCGTTTTATTGGCCGGGCAAAGCGTAAACGTCGGGTCAACGTTATCCTGAATAACAATGTACGTTTCGCACATGGACATATTCCCCGTCGAGTCGGTCACCAGCAGCTTAACTGGATGTTGAGTCACCCCGTCAGCGTCAGCGCAGTCATACGTTAGCGAATTGCTCGGCGTTTGCAGCGGCAGTTTGTCGAGACGCTGGATTTTCAGGTCCAGACCAACAGAGCAATTGTCGTAGCTGTTGTTATTAAACTGGGCCGTAGTTACCACGACCGTGCCGGAGGGTTGCAAGGCTGCACTTACGCCGTTGATACAAACAGCAGTGGGTGGCGTACCGTCTTTCACCACTACCGTCACCGTGTGGGTCTGCGTGTTCCCGGAAACATCGGTAGCCGTGAACGTTACAACGTGCGTACCGACGGTGAAGATGGCACTCAGATTGCCGCCATCACCAGGCTCTTTGCTGTTGGTGACCGTGAGGTCCACACCGGTAGCGCAATCGCTCACAAAGGGCAGAATATTGATACTTACCGTATCGTCGCAGGTCTGGCGGTCTGGGTCGGTGGTGACCATAACCATCGCCGGTGCATTGGTGAACACCGGTTTCTTGGTGTCGCTTACTGTAATTGTGCGCGTCACCACGGCTGTATTGCCGGAAGGATCAGCGGTCGTCCAGGTCCGTGTAATTACATAATTGTATTTCATCAAACCGTTCAACGGGTTTTGCGTGGACACTTGCGTTGCCGTTACCAAAGAAACACCGGCGCAGGCATCCGAAGCGGTCAGTTGTACCGCTGCCGGGATCGTGTCGCAGGCTTCGATCGTAATATTTGCCGGTGCACCGGTGAGTATCGGGGACGTGATGTCGCGCACCGATACCGAAGTGGTACAGGTGGCAGGGTTGCCCTTCAAATCGCGCACGGTGAGTGTCACAATGGTTGGGGTGGGACCGGCCTGCGCGCAGCCTACCGTATCCGGAGACACGCTGAACGTCAGCGGACCACAAAGATTCGGGTCGAAACTGCCGTTATTAAGCTGGCCGGGGGCTATCGCTGCTTTCCCGGTTATCGGGTCCAGATTTACCGTCAGGTTGGGCACACAAATCGCCACCGGCGGGAACACGTCGTTGAGCACGGTGATATTCTGCGGCTGGGTACTGATGTTGCCGTTACCGTCATTGTAGTTCCAGGTAATGACATAAAAACCCGGGTTCAGTTGGTACGCCGGCGGCGTGGTATTCAGGAACGAACCAACAGGCGTGGACGGCGTACCGTAAATCGTATCAGCTAAAGGGTTGCACGGATCGAGTGCTGTTGGTGCAAACACGATTAACGTGCCGCAAGAGTCAATCAGGTCCGGAAGCGAATCTTTCGTCGGGATCGGCGCCTGACCATCCAGCAGCATTACATTGAACGTACAGGTATCGTTGTTGTAACTATCGCTGCCGATCATGGTAATGGTGAATGTATTGCCATTTGCCGGCGGGTTAGGTGCGAAAATGCTGCCCAGCGTGGTACCTGCCGGATAGTGTTGGGTCAGTTGCACATTGCCGGAGCAGTTGTCCGACACACCTACCGAGTTCGTATAGCTTGGCACCTGTGCCGTCGGGCAAGTAGCCAAAATCGTTTGGTTCGGCGGGCAAGTCAGTGAAGGCGCCTCCGTATCCTGAATTTCAACCGTGAATGAACAGGTGGACTTGTTTCCAGCAGCATCCTCAGCAAAGTAGAATACCGTTGTCACACCAACAGGGAATTGCGCCGTTGCGAAAATCGAGAACGGCGACACCGCATTGTAGTTGTACGGGTTGGTCAGGTTGAGGAAGGCCTCTACAGATTGGTTGTTGATCGAATCCGTTACCGTGAAGCCCAGGCAGTCTGTGACGTCCATGGTTCCGAAGTTCGGTCGCGCCCAGGCAAACAGGTTGGAGCAAGCGCCGCTGGTATTTGGCAATACATACGTCTTGCCGCAGTTAGCAGCACTGTATGCCGCCGAAAACACCGGCGCATGCACATCTTGCACCGTCACGGAAACCGTTTTGGTGGCGCTACGTCCGCATTGGTCCGTAACGGTCCAGGTAACCACCGTGGTACCCACCGGGAACGATGCGGGCGAAATCGCAGCACCTGTAACCGGCGTAACTACGTCCACAAAACCATAGGCAGGAGTCGGATAGTCAACCGTATAGGTGACCGTTAAATTGGCAAAAACAGTCGTGCAGTTGTCCGATACACTGTCCTGCGTCAGGCGCAGGTTCAACGGCACCGAACAGCTCGTCGGGCTGGTTGTCTGAAGTACAATAGCGCTCTGGATGTTGAACACCGGTGCTTGTGTATCCTGCACCAGAATCGTGTGCGATGCCGTAGCGGAGTTACCCGAAGCATCCGTTGCACGCCAGGTACGCACGATCGTATAAGAGTTGGCACAAATAGTATTCACCGTCACGTCAGCCAGTTGCACCACCGCCGGAGCAGGGTCGCAGTTGTCGGATACGCCGGAGAAGGTGCCGGTGTTAGCCGGGGCAGAAGGAGCGTCACAGCTGATTGTAACATTGGCTGGAGCCGTGATCGAAGGTGGTGTAACATCTTTAACCAAAATAGTTTGGGAGCACGTCGAGATATTACCCGCAGCGTCGGTCACACGCAAAGTCAGCGTGCGGTTGCCGAGGAAAGAGCAATCAAACAAAAAGGACGGACCAAATGTACCCGCGCCGACAGCAATATCGTACGAAAGGCCGCACAACGGGAAGGTATTGTCTGTGCTGTTGTTGTTCACCGCTGTTGCAAGCAACGTGGCGGTACCGTTTGGAAGCAGGTTTATCGTCGGAATTACCGTACAATTTGCTACCGGCTTGATCGTATCCGCTACCGTCACCACTGCTACACAAGTAGCCGTGTTGCCGGAGCCGTCGGTGAGCTGGAGCGTATAGTTGTTCGGGCCGAGGTTCGTGCAGTTGTAGGTCGCCGATGCCGAAGTGTACGTGAAGAAACAGTTGTCGGTACTCAGGTTGTCCACCTGCGCTGCCGAGATCGTTACCGTACCGGCGCCGTTTAGCTGGGCCGTGATATTTTTACACAGGGCATTCGGGGCTTGTGTATCCACCACAACTACATTGAAGGTGTGTACACGCACATTACCGGCGCCATCTGTGGCCGTGTAGGTCACGGTTGTCGTTCCAAAATTGAAGGACGCCCCCGGATTGTGCGTCCGGGAAACCGTCACCGGCGGCGTGCAGGCATCGGTAAACGTCGGCTCGGTCCAGGTAACCTGTGCCGTGCAACCGCCCATATTGGCGTTTGCATTCGGCGTCAGCGTGCTGCCGTTAGCAGGGCCTACGCCCGTCCAGGTGGGCGGAGTATTGTCTGTTACATTTATGGAAAAATTACACACAACGTTGTTGCCGGCAGCATCGGCTACCGTATAGGTCACCGTCGTTACGCCGGTATTAAATACCTGGCTCAGGGGCACGGAGCCCGAACCGGAACCGGAAGTAACACCGGTCAATTGCCAGGTCACCGTAGCCGCGCCACAGTTGTCGTTGTATTGGCCGGGAGTCAGGGGCGACGCACCCAAGACCATGCCGATACCGGCTACATTGTCGGCGGTACAGCCCAGCGTAGTTGTCACCGTCTGGCTACCAGGGCAGAGGATTTGCGGCACGAGGTTGTCTACCACGTCCACAACCGAGGTACAGGTTGCCGTGTTGCCCACTGCATCTTCTGCGGTCAGGGTAATGGTGTAGGTGCCGGCGAGGTCGGCGCACGAAAATGTCGTTTGGCTCAGGTACAGCGTATCCAACGCGCAATTGTCAAAAGAGCCGTCATTCACCATATCCACCGTCAGGGTAGCGGCGCCCAGCGCGTCAAGCGGAAGGGTGAGTACTCCCGGCTTGCACTTGGCAGTCGGAAGGATATTTTCGATCACATTCACCACAATATATTCCGTAGAGTCATTGCCATCGCCGTCTGTCCAGGTGTAGGGAATGACTGTTTGCCCTACCGGGAACGAGAGCGTAGCGCCCGCGCCGAAAATGAAGTTCATGCGACCCGAGAACGGATCAAACGGAACCAGCGGGTCCAAAAAGTTGGTATCTACCACGCCGTTCACCACTGCCGGACCTTCCGTCAGCGATACCGGTGGCGTACATTCAGACGGGTTCCAGAAAAACAGGCCCGGATATTCGTACGAAACAGTAGCGGAGCAATCGCCAAGGGTTACGTTCACCGTAATCACCTTGCCGGAATCCGGACCGGCCGGAGCCAGATCGTCCTCCACCAGCAGGTTGAACGAACACGTATTCGTATTGCCCTGTGCGTCTTCCACCGTCCAGATGATACTATTCAAACCAAGTGTGAACATTTCAGCATTCAGGGTACTCAAGCCATTCACATTGTTCGTAACGGAGGTCACGGCGCAATTATCCGAATAACCTGTAAAGTTGAGTTCTGTGCCCGCCGTGTAGGTACACGCGGGTGGCAGGACTGCCGATACGGTATCGCTTGGCGGGCAAGTTACTATTGGATCTTCGTTGTCGGTTACAACTACATCAAAAGCGCAAGTCCCGGTTCCGCCGCTGGCATCTTCTGCCTGGAACGTAACCGTGGTGGTGCCCACCGGAAAGGTAGCAGTCACCGTATTGATGCCCGTCGGCCCGGAAACGTTGGGCGTTGCACCCGGCGCCGACCAGGTAACGGCCGTCACAGAGCAGTTATCGGAATAGGAAACGGCAGCCAATGCTGTAACAGCATGACTGCAAATACCTGCGTCTGTGTCCACATTTTGGTTGGCCGGGCAAGTGATCGTCGGATCTTCATCATCCACTACCGTCACGTTTACCGTGATGAGTACCGGATTGCCCGGGCCAAGCGCCACGAGGTCGTCGTAAACACGGTAAGTCACCGTAGTTGTTCCTACATTGAATGTAGACAAACCGGCATCCCATACATACGGAAACAGGAACGGGGCCGGGCCTTCAGGCAGGATCGTTGCACCAGAAAGTTGGTACGTCACGGTTACTGCGTCCAGACAGTTATCCACAAATTCATTCGGTCCGGCAGGCGGACCATTGATACCAAAAATGGCAATATCATTGAAGGTACTGGCAAACAAGTCTGTAAGCGTGCAATCACCGGCTCCGTCGTCGGAGCTGTTCACGGTCACATCGGCGGGGAAAGGACCCGGCAGCGGAAGCGTCTGGTCAACAAGCGTCACGGCAATTTGTACAGGATCACTTTCGCTGGGCGGGTTCATGGAAAAAAGGCCCGTAGTACCATCATTGATGGCCACCCAGATGGTAATCGTGCCACCGACATCACTGCAGTCGAAGTTTACCCCCCACGGATTCGCGGGTTGGAAAAACGTTGTTTTTGCAGCATCCGCGTAAAAGCGGATTTTGTCGTCCACGTTGATCGGCCCGCAAATACCGCTCGTGATGCCATTTGCATCGGTTACGGTTTTGTTCAATACCGCGTTTCCGGTGATAGGATCTATCACAATGGTGATCGGCACGGGGCTGGGATTCCCGGGCCAGGTAATGTCACATTGCGCGAGAGCATTGCCCGCAAATGCCAAAAGGATTGCCAAGGGCATGTACACGCGAGTCAGCCAGCGCTGCGTCGAGTTGCTGTTCATGGTCAGAATGATTGATGAGAAGGGAAGAAAAGAAATAGGAAGGATGCTGAAGAAGCGTACTGTTCTCTTCATTAAAAGCGATCGGTTTGGAATGAGCAATGTTGTTTACAATAGATGAGGAACCAGTTATTTTTAAACAGGACTGGAGACTATTGCAGGAAACCGGGAATGTGCTACCGACCGTAGGCGCGATTAAAAGATTAAAAAAACAGGCACAAGGTTACGGCGAAATGTCCGAACACCTAAAACTATTTTTCTCGACAGCATTGGACATAAGACTTCTAAAAGATTGCCCATCAAGAAAGTAAGTATTGTCCATGCTTGTAAAGAAATGTACTGGCAGCGGACGAATGTTCGGTTTGCCCATTGGCAAAAACCCTTGTGTCGGGTAAATGCCAAAAACCATACCAATTTGCAGGTAGTCCAAAAAACATTTAAAAAAATAAAATTATACGTGTTTTAGTACCCCTGTTTTTTAACACTACACATCCTCCTTTCAGTTTCCCAACTGCCGCACTACATCCAGAGGCCCTACCCGCCCCAAACGGATACTCCACGAAATGCGTTGAAAATACCCGTTTCTCTTGTATATGTCGCGCAAAGGCCCGGCATTGACAACAGGAAGGTACACCTCCACACTTCCGTTCAGAAGTTCCAGAAGCAACCCGCCGCTCCAAATCAACTGCTCGCGCAACGGCCTGCCAACCCCGAGCGGCGTGGCATCGTCGAAGTACCCGATATCAAAATATGGCTTGAGCGGAATCCCCAGTGGCAACCGCATGGGCAGATCAGCCCGCAAATTGAGCGCTGCAATGAAGTTGTTCGAATTGCCCAAAACCTGCGCATAATATGCTCTGTAGGCATTTTTAAACCCACCCTCCGTTTGGCTCACCTGCCGGGAAAAACGTCCGTCGTTGTCGGATCGCCCCAGAAACACCTGATCAAACCGGTAGTCGTTGAAACCCTGCGGATTCAGTGAAAAGGACGCCCGGGCCGCATCGCCCGACAGGTTATTCGTGGCCACATTGCCGCGCCGACGCTGGGTATTGACTAAAAAATAGCCGGCAAATACCCGAGCCGTTATTTTACGCTTCGATTTGTAAAAAAAATGCTGCTTCCACTCCAGCGACCCGCGCAGGTAATGCGCCGGGGCGCCATCGGGTGCCCGATAATCCTGCCATTCCAGGGCCGCCGAATACGAATACGGATTGGGTAGCCCCCGCTGCCGTCCTTCGTAACGGGCCTCGTAGATGGTGGCGCGTTGTTCCTGGACACCAACAAAACCTTGAATTTCATTATAATCAGCCTCCTCTTTACCAATAAACAGCGTGCGCAGTGTCAGTGCGTGCTCAAACGCCGGCGACGAACTGCGGAACTCCGCACGAACAGAAGGCGCCAGACGGTAATACCGCAAATCGTAGTCATTCGCCGGGTCTGTTAGGTAGGTGGCGGTACGGGCACTGAAGCCCACCGTCAACCTGGGCATCCACCCTCCCGGCAAAAACCGATACCGCACATCCGCCAAACCAACAAAATTGCCCGAGCCGGTGCCGTAACCCGGAAACAGGAAGTACTGAAACCGGCGGGGCGGAAACGGTGCGTTGTACAGCAGCAGCCCAACCATCGTCTTGTCGTAATTGTTCCAGCCCACCCACGGCAACACCCCCAGATCGGTGCGCCCGGGCCGCTCCGCAAAAGCCAACGCCCGCAAACGCAACGGCTCCACACCCGGAAAAAGACCGCTCGGGCGCCGACTGTTGTTGTGTCGGTTCACGTCCAGCGTCGCGCGTTCGGAATCCAGCACAAACAGGTCGGCATCCACATCCGGAAATTGGACCGTGGCCTTTTTGGCGCCCGGCGCCGGATACCAGCGCGTGTACAGCGCCCGCCCGCTGCGCATGGCCGACACGCTGAACGGGGCATTGAGCGCACCGCGATTTTTCACCGTCAGATCAAACCCCGCATCGGTGCGCCGAACCCGCGTCAGTGCCGGATCGAAGGACCGGCGCGTTTGCATGGCCTCAAAAAACCAGTCGGCCTCCACGCCTGCTTCGCGCCACGCAGCCCGCAGATCATCGGGGTACGGATGCCGGAATTTCCATTTCTGAAAGTATGCCTGCATGGCCTGGTCGAAACGCGGCTTACCCAGCGACTGCTCCAGCCATTTCAGGCACAGCGCCGGTTTCATGTACGATTGTATGCCGTACGCTACGTTCCAAAAAGCATCCGAAGGCGTATCGGGCGGTGTATCGGCGCCATCCCGGGCCAGCAGCAGGCAAGCGTTTTCCTGCACCGAACCCGAAGCAACGGGATCGAAAATCCAGCGGGGCAGGTAATTATCCATGAGATCGCTGCCGTAAAACTGCTGCATGTAGCGGGCTTCGTAGTACGAGTTCAGGCCCTCGTCAAGCCAGGGGTGATCGCGTTCGTTGCTGGCGAGCATACCGTAAAACCAGTTGTGCCCCACCTCGTGGGTGATGACCTCGTCCAGGCTTTTGGCATTATCGGAGTTGCCGATCACGGTGATCATCGGGTACTCCATACCGCCGCCGGCGCTGAGCGCGCTGTGTACGGCGGTGGCGTGTGGCCACGGGTACGCACCCACATTTTGGGAATAAAACTCCACGGCACGGCGGACGTAAAACGCGCCTTTTCGCCAAAGATCAAACTCCTCGGCTGTGAACATCGCCCAGCAATCCACCGTGCGCCCGTCCGACAACCGGGCGGTATCGCGCAGCACGAAAAAACGTTTGTCGGCAAACCACGCGAAATCGTGCACGTTTTCGGCGGTGAAACGCAGCGTTTTGGTGGTTTCGGACGACGGCGGGTAGGACGCCTTGCGGGCTTCCGCTTTTTCCTGTTTGGACAGCAGTTTGTCGCGGCGTGCCATTTCCACCTGCGTTTCGTTTGCTTTTTTTTGCAAAAAATCCCACTCCGAGGCGGTTTGTAACGCACCGGTAGCCCCCACCACATAGTTGTCGGGCAGGGTAATCTGCACATCGAAGGAGCCAAACTCGGAGAAAAATTCACCCATATCCAGATAAGGCATAGCGTGCCAGCCGCGGGCGTCGTACACCGCCGGCTTGGGAAACCATTGCGTCATCTGGTAGGAGGTGCGTACGTGGCCGAGACGCGAAAACGAAGCGGGTATTTTGAGCAGAAACGGTGTTTCAATGGTGATACGCCCGCCCGGCGGAAGCGGCTTGTCCAGGGTCAGCACGGCAATATCCGGATGTTCAGAATCGTAGCGCCAGGTCACCGGCCGGCCTTCCACCTGAAAATCGAGGTTTTGAAAAAAACCGAGTGTACTGTCGGCAGCGAAGTAAAACCGGGTATTGCCCTCCCGCAATTTCTGGCGGCAAAAGGCTGTACTTCGATTCTGGTAAGCGTTGGGCCACAAGTGGATCCAGATTTCGGGCAGGCTGTCGGGCGCGTGGTTCACATACTCCATGCGGATAAACGCGTCGAGGGTGTGGTCCCTGTCGTTCAGCGCAGCGCGAATGGCGTAGTGCACCTCTTGCTGAAAGTAGGGCGTTTGGGCAGAGAGGGCAACGGGCAGAAGCAGCGCGAGCAGCAGGCGGTAGGACATACGGGTGATTTTGGGTGCAAAAGTACCGGGAGTGTTCAGAGAACTGTGTCAAACCTACCGAGAGATATTTTTTAACACAGACAAACGCAGACTGCTGCGAAGACAAACACAGAGTGTAACTTATTTAAAATCAAATCTCTGTGTTTGTCTGCGCAGCAGTCTGCGTTTGTCTGTGTTAAATTTGCTCTCAACGGGCTGACACAGCTCTCTGAACACTCCCAAAGTACCAAGCCCTTGGCCACTTCATATTGACGTTCCTACGTCGCCGGCATCTCTGGTGTAAAATCAAAAAGTATAGTTGATTTTTGCACTCAAAACGCCGCCACATGCCGCTCTACCCCACCCTGCTCGCCCACCTCGAAACCCGGTTCCAAACCGCGTTGAACGATATCCGGCCCGTCCGCGGCGGCGATATCCACCAGGCTTTCCGGCTCACGGGCGCCGACGGCAGGCAGTGGTTCTTGAAAACCAACACCGAAACACAGGCCCCGGCTATGTTCCGCACCGAGGCGCAAGGGCTGGCCTTGCTCGGCGCCTCCCGCTCCATCCGCATACCCAAAATATATGGCCACGGCAGCACCGACGACGGCCATGCCTACCTCTTGCTGGAATATGTAGCGCCGGGCTACCGGAACCGCCTGTTTTGGGAACAATTTGGCCGAGCCCTGGCCAATTTGCACGGCAACACCTCCGCCCGGTTCGGTTTTGCGCACGATAATTTTATCGGACGGCTGCCACAGTCCAATACCCGACACGACACCTGGGCGGCTTTTTACGCCGAGGAACGCCTCTGGCCGCAAATGCTCCTGGCCCGGGAGCAGGGCTTTTTCGACAGCGCCGCCGAACAGCAACTCGACCGCCTGTGCCACAACCTCGGCTGGCGCTGCCCCGTGGAGCCCCCCGCACTCATCCACGGCGACCTCTGGAGCGGCAATTTCCTTTGCGACAGCGGCGGCCAACCGGTGCTGATTGACCCCGCCGCCGCCTTTGCCCACCGGGAAATGGACCTCGCCATGAGCCGCCTGTTCGGCGGTTTCGACCCTGCATTTTACAACAGCTATGCAGAAGCCTGGCCGCTGGAAAGCGGTTTTGAACAACGGGTGGAAATTTACCAGTTGTACTACCTGCTGGTACATGTCAACTTGTTTGGCGGCGGGTATGTGGGTCAGGTGGAAGCAATTTTACAGGCATTCGGGTAATGCCAATTGGCCAGTACTGGCAATTTAAAGCGCTATTTGGGGTCGGCATAGCAACAGCGGCATTCGTTCTTTAAGAGCGTGTTCTCCTTATTTTTTCACCCTAAACAGTACAGACGATGAAAAATCTTTTACTTGCACTCCTGCTGGTCGCCTTCTCCACACCACTTTATGCTGTCTTCACTTTGCGCGTCGGCGACCCGCGCGTTTCCGGCTCCACCCAGCAAGGAACGATCGAAGAAGCCGTCCTCTCGGTGCGCCCCAAAGGGCTTTACCTGGAATACGGACTTTACCTCACCTTTTCGGCCCGCGGTACCTCGTACAAGGCAAGCGACTCGCTGGAAGTGACACTGAAATTTGACCTCCCTGCCGGTGCTATCGTACACGATTCCTGGCTGTGGATTTGGGACGAGATCGTCCGCGCCCTGATCCTCGACCGCTGGACGGCGTCTTCCATTTACGAAGGCATCGTGCAACGGCGACAAGACCCTTCCATTTTGGTAAAAAACAGCGCCACGCAGTACGAACTCCGGGTATTTCCCATGCGCGGCGACGAACGGCGCAAGGTCAAAATCACGTACCTGATGCCGGCCGACTGGAACCGCGAAACCGTGGAGGCCGACCTGCCGATTGAGATTTTGAAAACCTCGAAAAACCAGTTGGCCGAATTTCCGATCCTGACCTGGCCGGACGCCGACTGGCAAAACCCGGTCATTGTGGACCGGGCAGACCTTGCTTTTTTGGAAAAAACCGACACCCTGTTTGGCCAATACTACGCCACCGAATTGTCGGCAGCCAACCAGCAAATCGGCCTCCGGTTCGCTTTTGACTCGCCGCTAAAAAAAGGGCATTATGTGCGTAAGTACGCGTCCGGACAATCGGGTGTGTACCAGTTGGCCATACTTCCAGGTCAACTTTTCGAATACGAATCCAGGCGAAAAATCCTGCTGGTAGTGGACTACAACGCAGGGGAATCCGGGACGATCACGTCGGCGATGCTGCTACAGGCGCTGCGCGAGCGCTTTCATCAGGAGTTTACCCCGCAGGATTCATTCAATATTTTGCTATCGAATCTCGACCCCAAGGCCGTGAGTAGTGTTTGGTTGTCTGCCGATTCATTGTCCATTGAAATGGCCTTTGCTGCAGCCGGCGCCTTGCTGGCCGACTACAGCAACCTGCCAGCTACCCTGGCTGCCGGCATTGGGTTTTTGAAAACGAACGGCAACGACGGGAGCATCCTGCTCGCCACCAATGCAACTCAGTACGGCAGCGCCTCGGCTACAAACCCGTTCATCGCCGACATGCTGGCGCTGGCTGGCGACCCACCGTTTCCCATGCATACCCTGAACTACCACAACAACACCTCACCGGTTTACAACATTGGAGGCAAGGTGTATTACGGTAGCGAATACCTCCTGACCAATCTGGCTAAACTTACCGGAGGTGTCTATTCGAAAACACTTGGCTCCACAATGACAGCGGCAGTCACTGCAGCCGTCGCAAATACCGGCGCGGCCTTGCGTTCCTACGATTTTCACACCACACTTGACAACGGTTTCTGCTACGGCCGGTTTGACCTGAATCCTGCCACAGATGCTATTTACCTCAACAAACCCATCCTGCAAGTCGGGAAATATCAGGGTGATTTACCGTTCAAAATACAACTGGCCGGTGAACTGGATAATCAGTTTGTTTCGGCAGAGATCATTCTGGATGCGGGTGAAATCGGGCCGGCAGACTCGCTGACCCGCGAAATGTGGTACGGCAACTACATCCGCCTGCTGGAAACCGGAACACCGAGCAACACCACGATCAGCGACATCGTGGACAACAGCATCGCCGAGCGCGTACTGTCCCGCTACACCGCCTTCCTCTGCCTCGAAGACCCGGCCCAGATTTGCCCGACTTGCGAAGACGAAACGCAGCTGGTCGGCACTACCGAAGCGACTCCTGCAGACTCCTTGCTCCGCGCCTGGCCCAATCCGTTTTCCGAGCGCGTGACCATCGAGATTCGTGCCGCAGCGAACGAGTCGTTTTCCCCGTCTGCGGTGCTGGAAATTTACAAAACAGACGGGCAACTCGTCCGGCAATTTCAGTTGACAGAAATCCGGAACGGGACAGCCACGGTCGTTTGGGATGGCCGCGATGGTTCCGCAAACGCCGTACCCGCCGGCGCGTACATCGCCCTGGCGCGCATCAATAGCGGGCACAGCCGGGTGCTGAAGTTGGTGAAATAAGCAAAACATGAGTCATCCCGAATTTTTCGAGCGTGTTCAGAGAACTATGTCAAACCTACCGAGAGATATTTTTAACACAGACAAACGCAGACTGCGGCACAGACAAACACAGAAGTTTGATTTTAAACAAGTTACACTCTGTGTTTGTCTGTGCCGCAGTCTGCGTTTGTCTGTGTTAAATTTGCTCTGAACGGGCTGACACAGTTTTCTGAACACTCC